>JAYVYD010000317.1:0-11256 GCA_043784605.1 Myxococcales bacterium
GCCCGACACCCGAGCTCGCTGGACGTAGAATTCATCACCGGCCAAGGCGCGACTCCGTTCGCGGTGCGCGCGAGCTTGCCGCTTGGCACGAATGACGTCGTGGCATCGCTATCGGGTGGGCCCGTATCGCTCTCGATGCTCGGCGTCCGCGAAGGAGCGATGGGCCTCCAACACACCGACAAGGCCATGTTCGGCGGGAAGGGTCGCGTCGTGATCGACGCCAACGGCACCGCGCTCACCTTCGACGGCGAGGCATCACTGCACAACTTGGCGATCACCCAGCCGAAGCTGTCCACCGACCCGATCCTCGGGCTGGACCTGGAGGTCTCCGGCCGCGGCGTGCTCGACGATCGAGGCTCGCTACGCGTGGACGATGGCGATCTCTCGATGGGCGCGCTCCACCTGCGCGGGCATGGATCGCTCGTGCAGGCGAGCGATCACTTCGAAGGCACGATGACCATGGAGGTGCCCGCGGCGAGCTGCCAATCTTTGCTCGACAGCCTCCCTGCCGCGCTCGTCCCGCACCTCGCGGGCACACGTTACCGCGGGACACTCTCGCTGAAGGCGATGACTCAGTTCGACTCACGCAAGCTCGATGAGCTCGTCCTGAAGTACGACGTCTCCGACCTCTGCCATACGATCTCGGTGCCGAAAGAACTCGAAAAGACCCGATTCACAGGTCCCTTCGATCACGACATCATCGACAAGGACGGCAATCCCCAGGAGATCACGACCGGTCCCAACAGCGAGTCTTGGACGAACATCGACGACATCAGCCCCTTCATGCAGGTCGCTGTGCTCACGACGGAGGATGGCTCCTTCCATCGACACCACGGCTTCAACCACAACGCGATCCGCTCCTCATTGATCGCGAACCTCAAGGCACACAAGTTCGTCCGTGGCGCGAGCACCATCACGATGCAGCTCGCGAAGAACCTCTTCTTGAGTCGCGACAAAACAATCTCGCGAAAATTCGAGGAGGTGCTCCTGGCGACGTACCTCGAGGACACGTTCACCAAACAAGAGCTCATGGAGCTGTACCTGAACCTCATCGAATTCGGCCCCGACGTCTATGGCGTGGCGCAGGCAGCCGAGCACTACTTCGGTCGGGCGCCCTTGGACCTGAACCTCGCAGAGAGCCTGTTTTTAGCCACGCTTTTGCCGAACCCGATCGAGCTGCACAAGAAGCTCTACGAGAAGGGTGACGTACCGGACTGGTGGATGAAGAGAATTCAAGGGTTGATGCAGACAGCCGAGAAGAACGGCCGCATCTCGCCAGCCGAGCTTCAGGACGCGCTCACGCAGAAGATCGTGTTTCATCGTGAGGGTGATCCTCGCCCCACACGGCGTATCGGAGGCGGCAACGCGCGACTCGACGTCGACGATTGGGACACTCCGCGGTGATAAGGTCCGCAGGCGCGATGAGCTACAAGAGACTCTTCACACGCTTTTTATCGGCGTCGCCGGACCGCGTGCACTTCGCGGCGCACAGCCACCACTTCTGGCCCGACGTGACGCTGGACGCGCAACAGCGCGCATGGATCGACGCCGCGACGCTAGCGGACCAAAAGTGGGAGAAGATCTTCGGAGAGGTCATTCCCCGCGCGCAGGCACACGTCGCGCGTGTCTTGCGCTTGCCCGACCCCGCGACGATCGTGTTCGCTCCCAACACACACGAGCTGCTCGTGCGCATCCTCTCGTCACTACCGTTGGGACGCCCGCATCGCGTGCTCACGAGCGACGGCGAGTTCCACTCGTTCACGAGGCAGATGGCGCGGCTCGAAGAGGAAGGTCTCGCCCTCGTGACGCGGGTCCCGTGTCGACCGTTCGAAACCTTTGCCGCGCGATGGGCAACCGCGGCGCGCACGACGGATTTCGACTTGGCCTACGTGAGCCATGTGTTCTTCGACTCGGGGTTCGCGAACGAGCTCGAGCCGTTGGTACGATCCATCCAGCAAGCAGGAACCGTGATCGTCATCGACGGATATCATGGATTCTGCGCGCTCCCGACGGACCTCTCGAGGATCGCGGAGCGCACTGTCTACCTCTCAGGCGGATACAAGTACGCAATGAGCGGCGAGGGCGCGTGCTTTGCGCACGTCCCTAGCGGCTGGATAGAGCGCCCGCGAATGACCGGCTGGTTCGCAGCGTTCGGTGCGCTGCGAAATCCACATGCGGGCTCCGTCCCGTATGCACCCGGCGGTGCACGGTTGATGGGCGCGACCTTCGACCCGGTGGGGCTCTATCGCTTCAACGATGTGATGGACCTGCTCGTCGCCGAGAAGCTGAACGTCGAGTCTATCCATGAACACGTGCATCGACTGCAAGTGCGCTTCGTCCGCGAGATCGCAATGCGCAAGACTCCGCTCGTCGAGAGTGCGCTGCTCGTGCCGCTCTCCGAGCCGAATCGCGGCCACTTCCTCACGTACGCACTCGCGAACGCGCATGACCTGCACACACGATTGCTCGCCCACAACGTCGTCACGGACGTTCGCGGCGACCGACTGCGCTTTGGCTTCGGCCTCTACCACGACGACGACGACATCGTCCTCGGCGCGGATCGCATCGCGCGCGCGCTGGAATAGAACTCGCTGAATCGAGGTTGCCCGCAGCATGGCGCGTCGTGCAAGTCAGCTCTTCTTGTTGCTGTTCACCGTCGCCATGGTCGGCTGCGATCACGCGACGAAGGTCAGCGCGAAGTCCGCGCTCGAAGGACGCAGTCCGCTGGACTTGCTGAGTGGCGTACTCGACCTTCGATACACGGAGAACCACGACACGGCATTCAGCGTGCTGGACCGACTGCATTTCCCCGGCAAAGCCGCCGTCATCACTCTCCTCGGCGCGGTCGCACTCGCGGCGATCGCCTTTGCGTGGTGGCGACGGCGCTCGGCTCCGGGCATCGAGCAGGCCGGCTTCGCTCTCGTCGTCGCAGGAGCGTTGGGAAACGTGAGCGACCGACTCGTTCGCGGCTACGTCGTGGACTTCATCCACGTCGCGCATTGGCCGGTCTTCAACGTCGCAGACGCCGCGATCGTCGCCGGCGCGTTCACGCTGTTGCTCGCTCGGTCGGATCGGCTGAAGCGCTCGTAAAGGCTGGTGCTTGCGCGCTACAATCTCGATCATGACGCAGCCCTCTGATGTGAAGGTCAACCTCCACCAGTTGCTCAAGGCCATGATCGAGAAGGGCGCGAGTGACATGCACATCACCACGGGCTCGCCGCCGCTGCTGCGGATCGACGGCTCGATCGTCCCGCTCAAGCTGCCGCCCCTCGGCCCCGTCGAGACGAAGCAGCTTTGCTACTCCATTCTCACCGAAGAGCAGAAGGTCCACTTCGAAAAGACCAACGAGCTCGACCTCTCCTTCGGCATCAAGAGCCTCTCGCGCTTCCGCGCGAACGTCTTCACGCAGCGCGGCGCTGTTGCCGGCGCATTCCGTACGATCCCGTTCAAGATCCTCTCCTTCGACGAGCTCGGGTTACCGGGAGTGATCTCCGATTTCGCAGCCAAACCCAGCGGGCTCGTACTCATCACGGGCCCAACCGGCAGCGGAAAGTCGACCACGCTCGCCTCGGTCATCGACAAGATCAACGCCGAGCAGCGGCTACACATCATCACGATCGAAGACCCGATCGAGTATCTGCACCCGCACAAGATGAGCGTGGTCAATCAGCGCGAGGTAGGCACGGACACGGAGGGCTTCAAGACGGCGCTCAAGTACATCTTGCGCCAGGACCCGGACGTCGTGCTCGTCGGCGAGATGCGCGACCTCGAGACCATCGAGGCCGCGCTCACCATCAGCGAGACGGGCCACTTGGTCTTCGCGACTCTCCACACCAACAGCGCGATCTCGACCATCAACCGCATCATCGACGTGTTTCCGCCACACCAGCAGCAGCAGGTGCGCGCGAAGCTCTCGTTCGTGCTCCAAGGCGTCGTGAGCCAGCAGCTCATCCCGCGTATGGGCGCGCCGGGCCGAGTGCTCGCGATGGAAGTCATGATCCCCAATCAGGCGATTCGAAACCTGATTCGCGAAGACAAGATCCACCAGATCTACTCGCAGATGCAGGTCGGTCAGAACACCAACGGGATGCAGACGCTCAATCAGTCGCTGTACTCCTTGTACGCGCGCCGGATGATCTCGCTCGAGGACGCGACAGGTCGATCCATCGAGCCGGAGGAGCTCCGCATGATGCTCGAAGGTCGTAGCGCGGGACAGCTCGCGGGCCCAGGCGCGCCACCGCTGCGCCGATAGCTACTCCGCCGCGAGAGCTGTTTTCAAGGCCTCCGCGAGGTACTCGTATTCTGCGATGGCGTTGTAAGCCTGCGCGCTCACGCGCACGAGGCGCTTCGGAGATGCGGGCCACGGCACGATCGGCACCTCGATCGCGTGCGCCTCGAATAGACGATCTTGGAGCGGCTCGATCGCGATGACCGACCGCGAGATCGCGGCGCTTTGCCGATCGGGCAAGCGTACCGCGGCCATTGATCCGATCATGCCATCCGGACACTCGGGGCGTTGCCCCAACGCGTCGCAAAGCACTGTGCGCGCGTGGAGTGCGAGACGACGATTGCGTTGCATGAGCTCAGCGAGACCACCGGGCCACAAGCGGCTCATGAAATCGATCGCGTGCTTGACGCAGATCGCGGCCGTGGGATCGCAGGTGCCCGTCCAGTCGTGTTCGAGCCGAAAATGCGCTCGATCCGTGCGCAGGGAGTTCGCGCCGTGGCTGATCGACAGCGGTCTCACGTGAGCGCGCTTGTCCTTTCGAACGTAGAGCATGGCCGCACCCTTCGGCGCGCAGATCCATTTGTGACAGTTGGCCGTGTAGTAAGCGACGCCCAAAGCGTCGATCGAGAGCGGCAACATGCCGGGCGCGTGGGCGCCGTCGACCAATACGTCGATACCCTTCCGGTGCGCGCACTTCGCGATCGCCTCTACAGGCATCACGAGCGCGGTCGGGCTCGTCACGTGATCGATCAAGAGCAAGCGTGTCTTGGGTCCGAGCTCCGCATCGATCGCCGCGACGACTTCATCCTGACTCGCGACGGGAAGCGGAATTCTCACGACGACTACTCGCACGCCGCTCCGCTCGGCGACGAAGTCCAGCGCGTTCTTGCACGCGTTGTATTCATGATCTGTAGTGACGAGCTCGTCTCCCGGCGACAGGTCGAGCGATCGCAGCACCGTGTTCACGCCCGCGGTGGCGTTGCTCACGAACGCGAGCCCCTCCGCGTCGCAGTGGACGAGCGCAGCGAGAGAGTCCCGAGAGGCATCGATGAGCGGCTCGAGCTCCCTCAACATGAAGCGCACGGGCTCGGACTCCAGGCGCGCGCGCAGCTCAGATTGAGCCTCGAGCACCATGCGCGGAGTGGCGCCGAACGAGCCGTGGTTCAAGAAGACGACCTCGTCCGATAGCGTCCAGTGAGAGGCGAGTGCGCTCCGACTGGGCAGCGCGCGCGCGTTCATTTCTTCTTTCGCGGTGGAGGCGATGGAGCCGGCGGCTTCACGCCAAGGGCCGCGCCAGCAGTCACGACGTCCGGATCGAGGATGCCGGCTAAAAATAGGCCCTTGACCAGATCCTGGCCGCGCTTGCGATCCTTCATCGCGCCGAGCGACACGGCGGCGATCACGCGCACCGGTACAGGAGCCGTGTCCGGCGGTGCGTCGAGCTGCGAGGTCTTTCCACGCGCGTCCTCGACCCTGTTGTTCGACGCCGACGCGAGCGCACTCAGCCACGCCGAGCTCGCCTGCCCGAGCACGAGCGGATACTTCGCGAGCAACGGACCCACCTCGGCCGGCTTGTCGCGCGCGACGAGGACCAACACGCGCTCCATGAGGACGCGCATCGTCATGGTGCCCTGTCCCGTCGCCGTCACGCTGAGCTTGTCCGCGTCGTCGAGCTTGCCGCGGTAGCGCGCGAGCCGAGAGAGTCGCAGCGCCCGCAGCGGTCGGCTCTCGCTGCCCTTCCACTTGTCGGCGATCTTGTCGGCCGTGCCGAGGTCGTTCGTGTCGAGCGCGAGGTCCATCGCGACCAGATCGCTCCACGGCGCCTCGTCGTCCGCCAGCTCCAGGAGTTTGTCGGCGGTCACGGTCGCGCGCCCCGCGAGCGCGTCTTGCGCGAGGTTGAGCGCCGCCAAGAACGGCAACTTTCGCGCGTCGGGTGGAACGGCTTCGAGGGCGCTCGCCAAGGCAGCACTGTCGCCACGCTCGTATGCCGTGGCCGCGCGCACGACCGCGACGTCAGCGGAGTTCGCGTCGAGCTCTTCGGTCGCCTTGAGCGCCTCGTCCAAGCGATCTCCGAGCAGCGCGACACGCGCGGCAAGCACACGCGCGGCCGGATACACCGCAGAGAACTGCACGGCAGACAGCGCGGCCTTCCGCGCGAGCGCTTCGTCGCCCGTATCGAGCGCGATGACGCCCAGCCACGCCGCGATGCCCGGCGTCTCCACTGCGAGCAGTCCCGCTTGTACTTCGGCCTTCGTCTTCGCGTAGTCGCGCTTGTCGACCGCGACGATCGCCGCGAGCGCGTGAGGCACGGCGCGCAGGCCGAGCGGGAGCGAGTCGGCTTTCGCGATGGTCTCCTGCACTTCGGGCGGCGGCGTCTCACCTCGCGCCGGATCTCGACCCCACGCGAGCGCGACGAGCGCTTGACCCTCGATGCGGTCCGGCCACTTCGCGCGGAAAGCCTTCGCGAGCTCCGCCGCTTTCACGGGATCACCGTCGACGGCCGTCGCGCGGATCAAGCCGATGTGCGCGACGATGAGCTCGGGGTCTAGCTTCGTGGCGGCCTCGTAGCGATCGCGTGCGCGACCGTCTCCTGCGCGCTCGAGCGTTGCCGCCGCAAACAGCTGATACCAAGCGTCGTCGGCGCACTGCGCGTCCCACTTCGAAAGCAGCGCGGCGGCTCCTGCGGTGTCGCCTTGGAAAAAAAACGACGCGATGAGCGCGAACGCGATGCGGTTGTCGGGGACCTGCACCTCGTGCGCGCGCGTGATGTTCTCCTCGAACGCGAGGTCAGCGCCGCCCTTCAACAGACCCGAGAGCGCGCGCTCGTGCAGCCAGTCGAGCGCGGCACGGTCCGAACGCGAGTCGATCTCGAAGATGTGGTTGAAGCGGTCTTCCGTCTCCGGTAGCCGCGAAGCTTGGCTCGCGCGGAGGTTGAGCTCCACGGTATCCAGGCTATTTTCAGCCTCCGAATGCGCAATCACGCGCTGCTTGCGGAGGTACGTGAGCGCCCCGATGCCGCCACCGACGAGCAACACCGTCGCCACGAAGAGCGGAATCAACGCGCGCCTGCGCGGGCGATCTTCGGGTCGTGTCCACTTGATCTCGCTGACCGTTTTCCCGGGTGGCTCGAAGACGCCGGCGAGCGCGAGCGCGTCGAGGACGTC
Source organism: Myxococcales bacterium (assembly GCA_043784605.1). Classification (GTDB taxonomy): domain Bacteria; phylum Myxococcota_A; class Polyangia; order Polyangiales; family Polyangiaceae; genus JANYHY01. The sequence continues at coordinate 7,393 of JAYVYD010000317.1, forward strand.
TTGCGCGAGCGGTGCGCCGGCCGAGTGCTTCTCTGCCGCCGGTGCGGGGAGCACCTCAACCGCGGCCGGTGCAGCCTTGCTCGCGAGCGGGTTGGCCTCGAAGGGCGGTCGCTCCACGGGCAGGCCCATACCCGCGGGTACAGCCGGTGGCTTCGGAAGCGCAGGAATGTCCTGCGTCGAGAACGCCTGCGCGGTCTGCGCTTGGTCCGAGAACTTTCGCGGTCCGGTGGAGACCGCTTTCATCTGCTCCGCTAGCGGCAATGCCGGTGGAACGTTCGGCGAGTTGCGCGGAGGCGCGTTGGGCGGAGGGATCGACACTGGCCTTGCCGCAGCAAGCGAGATCTCGTCGCGCATGAGCGTGGGCGCCGCGCCGGAGTCGTCGGCGAGACCCATCTCGCTGCGCATCAACGTGGGCGCCTCACCGGAGTCGCCGTCGACGGAAGGGGCCATCGTCGGCACGTCCTTCACCTGAGTCTCGACGTCGCTGAAGGAGTCCATCGTCGCGCGAGGCTCAGACGGCGCAGTGCGCGCGACCTCGGCAGCGACCGCTCGTGTCCCGGCGCGCGCCTGCATCGGCTTGTAGACCCTCGCGCGCTCGATCCACATCTTGGTCTCACCGTCGTTCATTCCGAACTGAGCCGAGCGCTCGAGCACCTTCTCCGCGCGATCGGCGTCGCCACGACGGAGCAACACCTCTCCGAGCACGCGATAAACCTGCCCGTCCCGCGGGGCGACCTTGCCGGCCGCGACGAGCACGGCCTGCGCCTCCGCGAGCTTGTGCGCGTTCATGTACATGCGCGACACCGCGACGAGCACAGGCACGTTCGACGCGTACGTCTGCTGGGCGAAATCCGCGACCTGTTGCACCAGGGTCGTACGCACCGAGCCGCGCAGCGCATCGCAAAGGGCGATCGTGCTCGATGCGTCGGGATTGCGCTTCCAGCGCTGTGAGATTTCGTCGATCGAGTCAGTCATCGGGCGAACAAGGCGAGAAAGCGCAGCCGCGAAAACACCGCGATACTTCGGACCAAACGGCCCCTGAAGATAGCAGCGTTATCCGCCACACGATACGACAAACCAAGCGGACACAACGAGCCCCTGACGTCGATGGAAGGGCGGCTCTTGCGCGCGAATTGCTGCTGGCGAAGCCAATCCGCTCACTTGTTGTCGTTCGCCGCAGGCGCTGACAATCCGGCGAGAGTCCGTTCAGCGACGGCGTGCGAGTGAGGCTCGATGCTCGTCACGAACGCGTGCGAGGAGCTCGGTGTCGACCATGAGCTCGATCGCCGTGCGCGCGAGCGCTCGGGCAGCATCCGCGCAGGTGCTGTGACCACGCTCGCTCACGGCCGCACGTGCGAACGCGTGCTCGTGGATCTGAGACTGTCCGCGATCGACGATGCCGAGCCACGGGTGGATGCTCGGGACGACATGCGACACGTCTCCCATGTCCGTGGACCCAGCTCCGGCCGTTGCATCCGTCTCGTTCGGAGTGCGTCCGAGCGCGCGCGCGTGCGCTCCAAACGCGCGCACCATTGCCATGTTGTTGACCATCTCGCGATAGCCCTGCCGCACTTCGATCTCGACCTCCACGTCGCTCGCCATCGCGGCCGCACGCGCGCACCGCTCGACGATCAGGCGCACGCGATCGAGCTCTTCGCCGCTCGTCGCCCGCACGTTCACCTCGCAGGCGGCTCGTTCTGGGATGATGTTGACGGCTTGCCCACCGTCCTTGACCACGCCGTGCACGCGTACGCCGTCGCGCATGTGTACGCGCTGCCCGTCGATGAGTCGCAGCGTATCGAGGCACGCGGTGAGCGCGCTGCGACCGGCGTGAGGTGCGGCGGCGGCGTGCGCGGGCTTGCCGCGGAACGTGAACGCATACCAATACGAGGCGAGCGCGGGGTGGGCGAGGATGTCGCGATCGAACGGGTGGAACATCATCGCCGCGTCGATCCCCTCGAACGCGCCGGCCTCGATGAGCTTGATCTTACCGCCACCGCCCTCCTCCGCTGGCGTACCGAACAACACCACCTCTCCGCCGGCCTCGGACGCCACGGTAGCCGCAGCGAGGAACGCGCCGACGCCCGCCGCGGCGATCAAGTTGTGACCGCACGCGTGGCCGATCTCAGGAAGCGCGTCGTACTCGGCCAAGATCGCAATGCGCGGCCCGCCCGTCTTTCCTGCGCGCGCACGGAGCGCGGTGGCCATGCCGGCGAACGCGCGATCGACCGCGAATCCGCGCGACTCGAGCAGCTCCGCGATCCATGCGGCGGCCTTGTGCTCTTCCCAACGCAGCTCTGGGTTGGCGTGGATGTCCTGGCTCAGCTTGACGAGCAAGGCTCGGTCCTTGGCGTGGGCGCCGTCGATCTTGGCGGCAATGGCGCTCGGGAGCATGGCGGATGATTGTACGACGGAACTCGGGCTATGATCCGCACATGCGACGGTTGTTGCTCGCGACAGTCTTGACCGCGTGCGCGGGGTGCCCAGACAAGAGCGCGACCGAGCCCACTCACTCGTCTAGCGTGGAGCCATCCGTCACGGCCGCGCCGTCCGTCACCGCTTCGAGCGCTCCCTTCGCCGCGCAGAAAATCATGCGCGAAGGGCACGCGATGGGGACCCACCTGACGTTCGTCGCATTCACGACGCCCGCGGTCGACGCGCAGGCCGTCAACGGGGCCATCGACTCGGCCATCGCCGAGATCGTTCGCATCGAAGCGCTGATGACGACCTGGCAGCCCACCAGCGATCTCTCCAAGGTGAACGAAGCGGCGGGCAAGCGAGCGGTCGGCGTGAGCAAAGAAAGCTACGACATCGTGGCGGAGGCCGTGCACGCATCCGAGATCTCCGAAGGGACATTCGACATCACGTTCGAGAGCCTGCACGGACTGTGGAAATTCGATCAAGACCTAGACCCGCACCCTCCGAGCGAAGCGGACGTGAAGGCGAAGCTGCCGCTCGTCAACTACAAGCACATCAAGCTGGACGCGAAGGCGACGAGCATCATGCTCGACGCTCCTGGCGTTCGGATCAGCCTCGGCGGCATCGCGAAAGGCTACGCGGTCGACCGCGCCGTCTCCGTGCTCGATCAGGCCAAAATCACCTCGTTCTACGCACAGGCCGGCGGAGACCTCTTCACGCGTGGCAAGAAGCCCGACGGCACCGAGTGGCAGGCGGGCGTGCACGATCCGCGTGGCCCCGAGGGGAGCTTCTTCGCGCTGTTGCCGACGAGCGATCACGCGTTCTCCACCGCGGGTGACTACGAGCGCGCGTACATCGCGAACGGCAAGCGCTACCACCACATCATCGATCCCCGAACTGGCTTCCCCGCGACGGCGTCGCGCAGCGTCACGCTCTGGGCCCCGACGGCGCTCTTGGCCGACGAGCTCGACGACGCCGTGTTCATCCTCGGGCCGGAGAAGGGGCTCAAGCTCGTCGAGTCGATCGACGGCGTCGGCGCCGTGATCGTCGACGCGAAGAACACTGTTTGGATCAGCGAGCGCCTGAAGGGCAAGCTGATGGTGCGCGGCGCTCCGACCGACGGCCTCTGATCAGCGCACGAGCAATCGGCGTGCGGCGGACTCGAGGTCGCTGGCCGATCGCACCTCGAGCACGGTCGTGCATACGCGGGCGTAGCGGCTCATCGCGCTGTCGCCCGACGCCCAATGCGCACGAGGCTCTGGGCAGAGCCAAATCAAGGCTCGTGCGCGATCGCGTATGCGCGCAAGCGCGTCCGATGCGTCGTCGTGATAGTTCGTGCGGCCGTCTCCCAAGACGACGACCGTCGTTCGCCGATCGAGCCACGTGCGGCTGCGCTCTTCGAACGATCTGAGTACGCGACCGTAGTTGCTGTTGTCCGTGACCGAC
>JAYVYD010000318.1:0-2652 GCA_043784605.1 Myxococcales bacterium
TTTGTATAGGAACGACTTCCACGGCGACTGGAACTATGAGTTGCGGCCACAACCAACCTGATCAAGTAATTTCGATCAGACGCCTTAGCTCAGCGAGCAGCGCATCGCCGCTGCGAACCAGAATTGCGCGGTCCGCGCCGACCGCCATCGTGTTCCCCGCGCCGCGCGCCCTCGGCCAATGCGTCTCGGTCTGCGTCTCTGGACCGAGATCGAGCTCGAATACGGACGACCCGCAAGCGAGCAAGTACGCGCGCGCACTGCTCAGAGCGAATATTTGCGTCACGGTCGTCGACGCGGATGTCACCGCGTGCTCCGCACGGACGCGCGCCGTCGCGACGTCCACGACGCGCACGGTTTGCCTACCGTCCCCGTGACTGAGCACGCACCACATGCTCTCGCCGTCGGGCGACAGATCGTGAGCGAAACCGTACTTCCCGACCTCGAGCCCGAAGAGCGCGACGAGCGGCCCCTCAGGCGATTCAAGGACGTAGCCCTCGCGGAGCTTCTTCCGCTGCTGCGCCCGCAACTCGGCGTGCGCTTCGTGCGATGTCGTGAAGGACTGCTCTTTTTGCTTCGTTTTTCGCTTTCCCCCTTCGATCGAGATGCGCAGCGTCGCCCCGGTGACCTCGGCTTGCCAGCAAACGGACGATGCGCCTGCCGGCTGCGCGAGGACGAGTCGACGAAGGAGGCTCATGCGCGCTGCGGCTAGCGGAGCTCGGAGCCGTTTGCAAGGAGCCGTCGACGTATCTTCGAGCGCGTCGCCTGAGAACCAGCCCGACGCGCCGACGTGGTCGTGCTCCTCGCGGAACGGGCTAGCCAGGCATTACTTCGTACACGAACGATTGCTCAAATCAGCCGGCTTGGTCGACTTCGAGGACCATCTTCGTACTTCGCCTACAGCGGCAACACGGGCACGAACACCGATGGGGCGAACGTCGTCGTCGGTCTCGAAGATGCCACCGCCACGAGCTCGAGGCAGCACTCATGCAACACCGCCGCGTCGATCACCGCGCCGACGCAGCTTCGTTACATTCTTAGATCGCGCCATCTTCGTACTTCGCGAGTTGTGCCTCCGAGCGTCCGCTCCGCTTCGGCGTCGTGGCGTTCGGCGCATTGGTGGTCGCGACCGCGAGCGCGTGTGGTCCGAAGCCGGTCATGACGATGTATGGCGGACCGCCGATGATGGATGTCCCCGACGCGGGTGCTGTGCCTAATGACGCAGGGACTCCAACGCCCGTCGCGGATAAGCCGTGAGCGCGCTCGTCGTCTGCGATGGCTGCGCGAGGCACGCCAAGTGTGGTGCCACGAAATGCATATTTTGTGGGGCGATCCTGCGAGGCGCTCCAGTCTCGCCAAGGGCGCCGACCGTGCGCACGAGGCTAGGCGTGCTGCTCGCAGGTGCAATGGCGATCGGCGGCGAGCGCCCGTCATGCGTTGGCGGCGGCGAAGTGTATGGAGGTCCCCCCGTTGGCTTCGACGCTGGCCTGAGGCCCCCTGCGCCCGTGTATGGAGGTCCACCCCCGATGCCAGACGCCGCGCCTCCCGAGGAGCTCGACGCGAGCGCAATGCTTGATGCATCAAGCACAGACGTGCGGGGGGACGCAAGCGTCGCCAAGTCCTAGCCAGACGCCAGCAAACCGCCCGAGCGATTCCTGGTGCCCGCTTACGGCCTCGTGCCGCCTCCCAAGCCAAACCCATTCAAGCCATAGTCAATGGACAACGCGCTTCTCGAGGCACATCAAAGCATCCCAGGCGTGCACACGACACCACCCGGGTAGTCCTTTTGCGCGGCTTCACAGATCGAGATTGCCACGCACATGCTGTATTGATCAGCGATGGCTTGCGATTGGGGATCAACAAGAAACGTCATACATTCGCGCGGACCTGTCTGACCACAAAAGCCGCCGGTTCCCCGCTGGCACTCCCGTGCATCGCTCGCTTGATTGCCGAGTTGATCGGCGCAAAGACTATAGGGATGCTTTGGGGACCGTCCCAGACACACTTGCTTCGGTCCACACGACCCGCACGCACCTCCACAAAGTTTCAACCCAGAGCCAAGCGCTGGGCAACTCGTTGGTGTTGGCGGAATAGGGGCGTCAGTGTAAATCATGCGGTCTGCATAATTGCAGAACTCTGGGTAACCATTGAGTGCATAGAGATGTGCTAACTCAGCATTTGCACAGCCGCCGAGGCCGCCCGGTCTCCACAGCGAGGTTTCACGAGGTGCGAAGAGGAAGCCGTCCGTACACTGATCGCTGCCATTGAGAATGCCAGATCGCCCTTCGCACACTCTGAGCGCTGATGGGTCAAGGGCTCCTGCGCACTTTGGGCAGTCAGTGCCGCAGTTGTTTCTTCCTCCACAGATTTCAATCCCTGAGGGGGAGATACAATAGCCACCATCCTGCAAGGCGTCACCGCTCGCAGAGTCAGCCTGAGAGCCAGCATCCGGGCTGGACGCCACCTGGCCGCCACAAGCCAACACGAGGAGGGCACCGACGGAGAGAAGCGCTTTCATTGGATCACGATGTCGCCGCATTGCCAGTTGCCTGGGTGCCCCTCTGTGTCAGAGAAGTTGTCGCCTCTCCCGATCTGCTGATCGAGCGAAGGTCCCTCACAAGAGAAGGGCGGAGCGAGAAGCTCTGCATGCCAACG
>JAYVYD010000319.1:0-7486 GCA_043784605.1 Myxococcales bacterium
CGCTCGCTTTGTATAGGAACGACTTCCACGGCGACTGGAACTATGAGTTGCGGCCACAACCAACCTGATCAAGTAATTTCGATCAGACGCCTAAGTGGCTGCACTCGACCTCGACGCTTCAAGCAGCGATCATAAATCGGGCGGGATTTACGTTGTGGGCCAACCGGGACTCGAACCCGAAGCCAATGGATTAAGAGACCTCGCCCGATGTCGGCATCGATTCGCATTGAGTCTGATTTCAGCCTCCGTTGCGATCGATATCGGAACGATGAAGCACGTTCGGAACGCTTGCAGCCACCTCGTGCAGCCACCTATGAGCACCGCAAGGGACGCCGGTTCGACATCAAGAAGTCGCTTGCAGCTGCGTGACGGAGCGGGTTACGGTTTCGACCGACGGAGGGGATACGATGCACAACAAGAAGCGAATCGGCCTGATGAGTAGCGTCAGGATCGCGCGGGCCCTGAGTTGCGTTCTGCTCGCAACAGTGGCCTGCAGCCCTTCGAGCGAACTGGACAACGCTGGGAGCGCAAGCGAGGCGGTTCATGGAGTGTTCTGCACCGACGGCTCGTGCATCGACACCACACAAGCTGGCGTCGACGTTTATGCCAACAACGCGGGCGCATGCTCCGGAACGCTCGTTGCCCCCGACACGTTCCTTATGGCGTCGCACTGCGTTGCGTTCATTGATGAGGTCGGGGGACGCCAGTGCCCAAACAGCGCGCCCTCCCAGGTTGGGGGAGGGCTTACCTTCTACGCCAATGGCACGACTGTAAGTCTGACTATTTCCGCAGTTGATGGCATCGTCGTCCATCCGGAGGGTCAGTCGAACGTGAGTGCTTGTAAAAGCACCGATCTGTACAACTGTGCCTCCCCCGAACCCACCGCACAGATTACTCGAACCTCGCATGATTTGGCGCTTGTTCACATCTCAACCCTGCCTGACGCGTCCACGTATCCGCGGCTGAAGGTTGTGACGGATATCAACACGAACTCCGGTGGCACGTCGTACACGGTCCACAAGAAGCTGAACCGAGCTACCGAATTTGGCCCCTCACAACTCGCGTACGACCTCGGCTTCGGGAAAAGCGACTTTGGTCTACCCGACGGAGCTTCTGATGGGATTGCTCGTCGGCTTCGAGGTCAGATCGAGTTTTGGCAGCCGAGTATGGATGTCAGTGGGAACGACTTCCTCTGGCCTGGCTCGAGCGGCTTCATGGGTTGTAACGCACCAGTCGGACCTGTGAACACCGACCCAACGATCTATATGACTCGGACGTCATCCGGCGCCGATGCGTTCTCCGGTCCGCTTTCCGATTCTGGTGACTCGGGAAGCCCGCTGCTCGTGCAAGGTGGTAATGGCTCAGGGCAGTTTCCCGAATTGCCCTCGGGCGACATCATCATCGGAGTTGATAGTGGCGGCACGGGCCCAGGTACGTACGGACCGGTGCCTCCTGGGAAGCAGACGATGTGGTACACTCCCACCTTCGGAACCACGAACGGGTCGTGGCTAGACTCGCGTATTAGCGACTTCGACGGCGATGGTACACCTAACTACGCGGACAATTGTCCGACCGTAGCGAACGACCAGGCGAACTCGAACTGGGACGCAGAACTTCAACTCGCTCTGCCGAGTTTCCCTAGCGATACAGGGCTACCTCCGACGGACTTCAACACCTGGAGTTCGGTGACACATTTCTGGAGTTACTACAAAGGTGATGCGTGCGATCCCGACTCGTCCACCCAGGCTCTGACGTCGCGTAAAATCGATAGCACCAACAAGAGCGGAGCCTGCAATACCTTCCAGTGTTCGGGGTGCTCCTGCTCTCATGGTTCGAGCATGGGGGATGGTGGTGGTTGCCCGAAAACCATGGGCAGCGGCCTGACGATGGATTCTTGGATCGGCAATCAGTGGGGTGCGGCAAAGACCGTGACAGGAACGGCGAAGCCTGCCTTCTGTCCTTGCACAGCTGGCAACGTTCAGCTTTGCAAACCAGCGATCGGCGCCGACTGCCCAGTCGCTAAGGACGCAGCGGTCCCGTTCGGGAGCGAGATTCACAATTTCGCGGCGATCACTCAGGGCACCGGTTCCGGAGACACTTATCCATTTCCCTCTGTATCGATGAACCACGTCGATCCAGTTGTTGGCTACACGCCCTCCACTCAACAGCCGAACTGGGACATACTGAGCGACTTTCCGAGTCTGGTGGACGGAGGCGGCGGTGCAGACCATCGGGCCGACAAGTGGGGGGTGCTCTGGTCGCACGTCCTCACCTTCAACAACGACACCGGCACGAACGAGAACGCTGTCGTCGTGAACCAAAATAATCACTATCAGTACGGCGACCCCTACGTTCAGGACCATTTGGACAGCTTCCCATATACGAATTGCGTGAACGGTCCAATCGCGGTTCCATTCTGGGATCCGTGGCAGGCTGTCGAGCACGAGATCGATTGGAGCATCGCCGAGATTGATACGAGCAGCGGCGTGCACGTATTTGGTCAGAGCACCAATGGGACTGAGGAACTTACTTCGAGGTTCACGTCCAACGCACTCAGCGCGCTCAGCCCTGTCACGTCGCGTTCGGCAGACTGGCTGTATGCGGCGGATCTCGTAACAGGTGGGCTTGGTCGGGGAGGACTTCGGGCGGCGGTTGTTCTCAAGCCAGGCTCGGCTTTTATTACGAATGCCTTAACCATCTCGCCGTCGTCGATTGACGCTCAAGCGTCGACGATTAGCCCTCCAACACCACTGCCTTCGGTGCTCTTTCGTTCGTTCTCCTCCAAGCTCGACACTCTTTTCGATCTTCGGCAGTTCAACACTGGGTTCGAAACGGGCGATCTGACCGGTTGGATCACCACGGGCGCCGCTGCGAGCGTTGTTTCGAGGGGTGCACACTCAGGAACCTATGCGGCGATGGTGGGGGCCACGACGCCGACGAACGGCGACAGCAACATCACAACAACCTTCACTGCTCCGAGTGGCACGAGCAGCTTGACGTTCTGGTACAAGATGACTTGCCCCGACACGGTGACGTACGATTGGGCGACGGCAACGCTCTACGACAATACGAGCGGTGTCCAGACCACCCCACTTGCCAAGATCTGCACGACGAACTCGTGGACACAGGTGAGTGCGACGATGACCGCAGGTCATAACTACAGCCTCACGCTCACGAGTCACGACGACAACTACGGCGCAGACCCGTCTTACACCCTCTACGATGACCTGGCGTTCTCGACGGGAAGTTCGCTTGTCACGCTCGGATCGCAAACGCTCGCTTCCGAATTCACGGTCGGCGGTGGCACGTCAACGCTGAGCTTTTCGTCGCTCATCGGCGACGTACCTGCAAACCCGCTTGCCATGACGTGGAGTGCTGGCGAAGGTTCACTCTTCATCGCGGACAAAGTCGTCATCGACACCAACGATAGCGCGCTGCGACTCCTTCGAATGACACCGTCTGGATCGACGTTCGAACTTTGGCGAACTGCGTCCATCACGAACACGGCCTTCCCCAGTTTGGTCTATCTCTCGACCGCAACATCGTCGCAGCTCGTCCTCACCATCGTCTCGAGCGGCATGGCCGAGATGACGACGTTTGATGGATCGGGGAACTCCCTTTCGAGCACAACCCTCTCGGCGACCAGCCCAACCTTGCTCGGCCCCGCGTTCGTGAATCCGGGCGGCGTTAGTTGGGGTTACACCGTATCTGGTGGAAACCCGAGCGTTGCACAGGCGTCGACGTCTTCGTTCACCGCCTCACTCTGCGGGGCACCATGGCTGAAGGCCCACGCCGCGAACGGCTCCTCCGTGCTCGTGGCGGGCTACAATCAGTGCCCTTGAGAAAAGCCAACCGCTCCAGAGCGGCGCTTGCGGGAGGTGGGCTTCTGGTCTTCCTCGCGGGCGCTGGCTGGATCCGCTGCTCCAGCGACGAGGCCGCAACGGCCCTCGATGCTGGCAGCGACCGAGGGGTCCAAGCGCGTGATGTCCAACAGCGGGACCTCGACTCGCCACCAGACGACTCTCCAGCGCCTGGACCATGCGGACTTACGAGCCGACCCGCCAGCGATTGGGCTGGTTGGAGTCGCGTCCAAACGGTGAGCCCGTGCTGTGCAATGGATACTCCAATTGACCTAGTTGCAAGCAGCCCGAAGTGGAGCTGGAAGCCCTGTGCCACAGGCAGAACGAATTGCCAAGAAATGGTGCAAGACTGGAGGAACGATGGAGTCCAGTCGTATTTTAGTGAGATCCAGGTCTCTTCTGACAACGTTGGCACTCCGCAGTTAGTTCTGCTCGGGACACACATAACTGACAGCATCTACCAGGCGACGATCGTCGACTTCGCATCCAAAACATCGGTAGCCGCCTGGCGCGTTGACGGCAGCAAGTGCGCCTTCGACGGAAGCCTCTCTGGGAAGTACCTCGGCGTGTATTCCTTTCAGGACGCCTTGCCCTACTTCATCGGCTATGGCAAGCCCGCCGACTTAATGTCCAACCTCAACCTCGTTTCCCTTCCTCCGGGCATCCACAATGGCCAAGCTGGCATTGAAGTCTTGCGGGTGAGCGACACCACTTTGGTGTTTGATGTTCAGGCAGGCGGTCGAGCCGTTCGCACCAACCTCCCACCAGGAACGGCGAGCTACATCGTGTCTAAGCTACCGCCGGGAGCGGACTTCTCTGACCCGTTCGTTGTTGGAAGCGACGTGTATGCCTGGAGTGAGTATGGCACGGGCGCTGGGTGGTCCCAGCAATACCGAATCGACCCCGATGGTACCTCGGTGCTCTATCGCGGAATACCGGGCCACCACGTTGGTGCGTTCGCGTCAGACGGCAAGACGATGTTCTGGGTTGAGCTGTACGGCGATCCTAGCTCGACCGCGAAGAGCTACCCAAACGTCGAGATTTGGTCGGCTCCCTACACAAGCGATCCTTCTCTGCTGGCGACAAGCGCGAAGATTGTCGGCGCGCTCCCCGCGGCGTCTATGGGCAAGGCAGGGCGCGCGGTTGCACGCGGCGGCTATTACGTCCTGGGCCAAGCTTATGGCATTGCAATGGCGCGGATAAGCGATGGTCTCGTCAAGTTGGTTCTCCCCGACAACAACAACCGGCTGTTCTATTGGGCCCCCTATGTCTCCGATACTGAGCTTTGGGTTACCGAGAGTGAGTTGGTGCCCGCCGAACATTCGGGAATCAGTTTTGAGCGGATCGGCATCACGTGGCCGTGATGCGGTTTTGGAACCTTCTTTCTGAGCGGCGTCGAGTTGGTGGAATCCGCTTTTGCAGTTGCAGAAGCTACTTCAGACCGCCGCCGGCCGAAGTCGTTGGGAGCGGGCTCGAACAACGACGCTGACACCGGCTCACACAGTTCCGCGTGCAGGCGACGATGTCGGAGCCGTCGCCGGTGTACTGTAACGTCTCGCCCTATCCCGTCCTGACTACCGCCTCGAGGGCTGCTCTGATCGCCTCGGCGAAGGAGCGAGCGATGACTGATCAACGAGCGGAGGGCTTGCGACGAGAGATCGCGGAGCACGGTGGTGGGCGTGGCGTCCGATACGACGCGGACCTCAAGGCGCGCGCGATTCGCTATTTGCGAGAGCAACGCACGGCTGGGGTGAGCCTCACGCAGTTGGCGAGAGAGCTGGGCCTTCATATCGAAACGGTCGGCCATTGGAGCGCGAGCACGCCACCTATGCGTGTGGTGGAGATCGCGCCCGAGCCCAAGTCATCAAACGCATTAGCGATCGTGACGAGCGGTGGTGAGCGGCTGGAGGGACTGTCGCGCGAAGACGCAATTGCGATATTGCGAGCGCTGAGATGATCCTCGGGACAAGCCGCGCAGTGCGCGTCTTCGCGTACCCTGAAGCGGTCGATCTGAGGAAGGGCTATGACGGTCTTTTCGGACTCGTGACGCAGGGTCTCTCTCGCGACCCATTGAGCGGCGAGCTCTATTTATTCGTCAATAAGCGACGAGACTCGTGCAAGGTATTGGTATGGGACGGCACCGGACTATGTATCTTCCAAAAGCGATTGGAGCGCGGGCGCTTCGCGTCGCTCTGGCGTGACGCTGGCGTCGTCGTGCGGCTGACAGCGAGCGAGCTCGCGCTGTTCATCGAGGGCTGCGATCTGGTGGGGCGACGTGCGCTCTCGCCGGCGGCAGTCGTTCCGTCGCCGCCGACATAAAAAGCAAAGAAAAGTCGATCAGGGGATCGACAACGCGGATACAAAACTTACTGTCTAGTTCGTGGTCGACGTTCAGCACGAGAAAGACATCGAGCAACTGCGCCGCGTCGCGCTCGCGCAGCGTGCGCAGATTGAGTCGCTGCTCAAGGTGCTCGCCAGCCAGGCGGCGGAGCTCGGCGCGCTCAAAGGCAAGACCGACGAGTTGCAACAGACATTGGCGCTCGTCGAGCAATTGACGAAGCAATCGAAGCAGCTCTCCGAGGAGCTCGCGAAGCTGCCTGACGAGACTTCCAACAAGGCGAAGAAGCCGCGCACCAAGTTCGGCAACACCGAGCAGCCGACACTGCCCATCGTCGAAGAATTGTTCGAGCTCGACGCGGCCGATAAGACTTGTCCGAGTTGCGGTGGCGACCTCGCACCGATGAAAGATCAATTCGACACGAGCGAGATGGTCGACGTCATCGAAGTCAGTTATCGCGTCGTGAAGATCAAGCAGCAGAAGTACACCTGCAAGTGCGGCGGCTGCGTTGAGACGGCGCCTGGTCCCGAGCGCGTGACAGCAGGCGGACGCTACTCGCTCGCGTTTGCCATCAATGTCGCGATTGACAAGTATCTCGACCATTCCCGTTGTCGCGCCAAGAGCGCATCCTCAAACGACACGGGCTCGTCATCACCTCGCAGACGCTTTGGGATCAGCTCAACGCTCTCGGTCGTCGACTCGAGTCTGCTTCGCGAGCGTTACTCGCGAGAGTGCTCGCTCAGCCGGTCATTGGCCTAGATCAGACGAGTTGGGGAAGGCTCGACGGAAAGAAGGATACGCCATGGCAGATGTGGGCGCTCACCGCGCCGGGCATGGTCGTGCACCGAATTCGAGACGATAAGGGCGCTGATACTTTCAAGTCGCTGATTGGCAACTATCGAGGCGTCATCGTGTGCGACGCGCTCAAGACTCACGAGGCCGGTGCGCGTGGCAATGACGCGATTGCGCTTGCTGGATGCTGGGCTCACGCTTATCGAAAATTTGAGGAAGCCGCGCCCAACCATCCCCAAGCCAACATTGCAATGAAGTGGATTGGCGACCTCTATGACATTGACGGCCGCGCGGCTGGCAACCTCGACAAGAAGGCCGAGCTCCGATGTACCGAGAGCGCCGCGGTGCTCGCGGAATTGAAGACATGGTTGTGGAGTCAGGCCTCGCTCAAGACACTATCGATTGGCAATGCTGCTGCGTACTGCGTTGCCAATTGGGACCGCCTCACGCGCTTCTTGCAAGATGCACGCATCCCGCTCGACAACAACGCCACCGA
>JAYVYD010000320.1:0-16067 GCA_043784605.1 Myxococcales bacterium
AGTCAGCTGCAGACCCATCAGAAAGTCGCTCGCCTTGCGAATGCCGCGCGAGAGGTTGTTCTTCATCTCGATGATCGTCGGCCGGCCCGCGCCCGCCGCGATCGCGACGTGGTGAAAGCCGAGGTCCCAAGCGTCGTCGAGCGTGATGGTCCCGCCGAAGCGCACGCCGCCGTAGACGCTGACGTTCTGCGATCGCGCGACTGTCATGTAGACGAGCGTCAGGAAGTTCTTGTCCCAGCGAACGGTAATGCCATATTCGCTGACGCCGCCGAAGCCGAGCACGATGCGCTCGTCGAGCGCGCCATAGATCGACGTCGCCACTTTGATCGGCTCGGGAGGCACGTATCCGGCGCCGGTCCAGCCGCCGGTCAGAGAGAACGGCAACGGCTCGATCTTCAAACCGTCAATCGCGGCGACGCCGAAGCCTTCGCACGCCAAGTGATGGACTAGCGTGTAGCCCGCGGGGCCGAGCCCGACGACGAGCACGTTCTTGCCATTATAGGGGAGTGCATACGGGCGCGCGATGTTCAGCGGGTTCCAGCGCGTCAAGAGACTGTAAATCTCGAGGCCCCAGGGCAGACTGAGCACTTCGGTCAATACGCGAGTCTCGATCTGAGGGATGTTGACGGGCTCTTGTTTTTGGAAGACGCACGCCTTCATGCAGTCGTTGCAAATGCGATGACCGGTGCCCGGGCACATCGGGTTATCGAGCGTGACGAGCGCTAGCGCCGCGACGGACTCGCCGTCCCTGCGCATCACGTGCATCTCGCTGATCTTCTCCTCGAGCGGGCAGCCGCGCAGCTCGACGCCGAGCGGATTCTTTTTGAACGTGTTGGGCGCCTTGTCGCGGAAGCCCTTGCTGCACGAGTCCTTGTCGCGTCCGTGGCAATAGAGGCAATAGTCCACCTCTTGCTCCACGTCGCGAACGACGCCGCGCTTGTCCGTGAGCTTGAAGGTGGAGCGCTGACGCCTGTGCTCCTCGGAGCCCACGAACAGCTCGGGGAGCTTCTCGTCGGGGCGGCGCAGATGAACGAGATTGGCGTAGTCGAGGTCCCGTGGCTTCTTCAGAGAGGCCCAGTGCGAGACGGGATCGTGGTGATCGTGGGACCGCTCGGCCAGCGCGAGCTCGATGGCGTCCAGCGTGGTCGCAATCACGAGTGCGCGCTCTTGGTCCGTGGGCGTCTCACCCAGGCAGGGCGCAATCGAAGAAAATGCCTGTTTTGTAGCGTGATCCGCGAGTAAAGCGGCGCGCGCCTTGTCCGCGACCGCGCGCAGCTCGTCCGTCCATTGCGCGCCGCCGGCCTTGGCGGCCTTGCGCGCGACGTCGTCCACCGCCAAGAGCTCGAGCGTCGTCTGCGCCACCGCGAGCTCCTCGTCAGGCTCCGCGGATAGCGTGACTCGAAGGAGCGCGAGCGCGGCCTTGGCCACCTCGGACGCGTTGCAGTGGACGCTATCGCAAGCCGTCTTGAACGCCTTGCCCGCGTCCGCCTTCGTCACGCGCTTCTTGGCGAACTCACGCTTGAAGCGCCACAGCGGCTCGCGATCCTGGACGCTTGATTTGAGCGTTGCGACGTCGGTCTCGATGCCGAACAGCTTGGCCAAGAACGCGCCGACGTGTGGTGAGCACGCGAGCAGCGCGGTGCTCTTCTGCTCGGCCGTCATCCCAACGCCCTTGCACTTGCGGTACGCGTCGAACGTCGCCCAGCCGTCGGCGTCTCGACCGCGGAACCACGCATGGAAGACGTCGTGCAAGTCGCGCAGCCGAGCAGGCGCAAAGAGGTGAGCCCACTCGAACCCGGCGATGCCGAGCGTGAGTCTGTCGTGTGCGAGGTTGGCGAATTGTCCGGCCGACGCCACGGTCGAGCGTCGGCTGCTGTGGGCTGTCATATTTCACTTCTCGGGAGCGGGCGTGAACGCGGTCTGCGCGGGATCGCCCTCCTCGAAGCCGAAGTATACGGCGCACTGCTTGAACATGAACTTTTGGCCCTCTGCGCCGGCGAGGTCCACGCGGTACGTGTTGATGAATTTCACGGAGTCTTTCTTCCAGCCTTCCCAGGCCTCCGCGCTGATGTGCTCGAAGATCTGCTTGCCGAGCTCGTTCTTGAACGGCGCTTTGGGCAGACCGGGGAGATCCTTGTCGAGTTTCTTGCAGTGGACGATGCGTTCCGACATGCGCGGGCTTTTAGCTTCTCGCGCGCCCGTCCGCCAGGGTGACCCGAGCGCTTGTCCGTTTAAAACAAGAGCGAAAGTTGCTTCGCAGCTCGATGACGGGTGCGGACGACGTCGACGATCTTCGCCTCTCCGTGCTCCAGGACCGAGACGTCCAAGGCCGGGCACGCCGCGCGGGCTGCCCGTTGCGCGAGCTCAGGCGTATTGTTGAGCTTCGAGAGGTGACACAGCAGCACGCGCGGGTGGCCATGACGCGCGACCTCGGCGAGGAGCGCTGCCGTCTGCTCGTTGGAGAGGTGGCCGAGCGGGCCGGCGATGCGGCGCTTCAATTTGAGCGGATACGGGCCCTCGTCGAGCAGCTTCTCTTCGTAGTTGGACTCGAGCAACACGGTGTCGCACGCCCCGAGGAACGCCGCGAGCTTGCCGTTCGAGCTTCCGAGGTCCGTCGCATAGCCGAACGAGAGCTCGCCCGCGGTGACCCTGATGGCGATCTGCGGCGCGTCGTGCGGGATGCCGAGCGACTCGATGGTGATGGGGCCGACCGATACCGAGCCGTGATTCATCGCGAACGTCTTGGTCTCGAAGCGATGACGAACGCGCTCGGCGATCATCCCGTCGTGGAGCAGGACCCCGGGCTCGCCGAAGTCCTTCTTCGGCATCTGCAGCGCCTTGGCGAGCGACTCGAGCTGCGCACAGTGATCGTTGTGCTCGTGCGTCGGGACGATCGCGTCCGCGCCGCGAGGGAACAGCTCACCGCCCAACTCTCGCATGCGGATCGCGGCCTTCTTCGGGCCGATGCCGGCGTCCAAGAAGATGCGTGTACCCTGCACTTCGACGAGCAGGAGGTTGCCGGATGAGCCGGTGCCGAGGACCCAGACTCGCACGGCCTAGGGATAGGTCTTGGTCGGCGGATCGCTCGGGAAGGCCAGGAAATGAAGGCTCCTGCCGTTGAACCCGCCTGCGTCGAGGAACGTGGGCTCGGTGGGATCGCCGACGATGACGAAGGCGTAGTTCGCCCCCGTCTTGAAGTACTGGTCTGCTCCAGATGACTGTCCCGTCGTAGTTTGATAGACCACCGAGAGGGGTACGACGACGTTGGCGAGCGGGGCCCCAGAGTCCGGGTTCTGCACCGAAGCGAAGAGCGCGGTCTGCAGCGGGTCTGCGAGTGCGACCGCAGCGGCGGGCTTGGGCGCGAGGTCACCGAAGTGCACGTTGTTGGCGAAGGGCTCCACGAACGCGTCTCCTGCGGACGCATCCACGGGCCCGATGAGCGCCGCGTTGACGGGGCCTTGAAGCTTGCCCTCGACCGGGGACGAGAGGTGCGCGATTTGAACGCCGATCTGCGAACCGCTCGCGGTCACCGCGCGATCGAGCTCGTAGCGCTTGAGCGCGACGTTGCCGAGGGTCGTGTCGTAACCTGCGCCGCAGAGCGCGGCTCCTTGCGTATCGTTGGGCAGGCAGCCGGTCGCCGCCAAGAGCAGCGTCTTTCCGGTGCCGAACGTGCCCGCGGGCAGAAGCGGGAGCTTGAAGTACGCGGTGCCTGGCAGACTGTTCGGGCCGTTCGACAAGAGCTCGGAGCACCCGAGCTTCGGCGGCCCGGCGTCGCTGCGTACGTCGTCCTTCACCGCCGAGGCGACGATGATGTACGGCACGACGACCTTCGCGGAGAGGTCTACGCCGAGATCCGGGAACACGCCTCCCGTGCCGGGAAAGATGCCGGGAAACGGCTGTGGGCTGATGACTTGATCGGGGAGCGGCGGGAGCGGAACGATGGCGACGTCGCTGCCATCCGCCTTGGTGCCGACTGCGAAGCACACGCGGATCGCGGGCACGTCGGGCGCGGCGTGGACGATCACAACTTTGGCGCGCTGCCCGGCGTCCTCGACGATAGCGTCTGTGCTCCCGTCGACGGGCTGCTGCGTGTCGGCGCGGGCGTCGGACAAAGATCGCGCAGGGGTGTCGTCTCCATCGCAGGCGGCCACGAACAGCGGGAGAGCGCACGCCGCGAGCGCCAAACGAGACTTGAGACCAGGAGACATTGCGCCGGGGATAGCCCAGCGGTCCCTCCGACGCATGTCTTTTCAAACGACCGAGCCTCACGCGGCGCTTTGCGCTGGCCTCACTTTGACGTACGCATACGGTTCGGCATGGCAGCTTGCGTCAATTGCGGAAATGCGCTCCCCGAGAACGCGAAGTTCTGTGGTCAATGCGGCACGACGGTTCGCGACCCGGCGCCGCCTGCCGCGCTAGTGCCGATCGCTACGGCGCAGATTCCGCTCGCGGGACCGCGCGCTGCCATGACGATGATCGGAGTCCCGAGCCCGATCGGACTTGCCGCGCCGCCGCAAGTGGCTCCGGCGCCGACTCCGCCGCCTCAATCGACTCCACCGCAGCAGGCCGCGATGCCGATGACGGGGGGCGCGGGGTCGAGGACGATGCTCGGCTTCATGGCGCCGCCGATGCCCGCGGCGCAATCGGTGATGACTCAACCGATGCCGAGTCAAGCGATAGCTCCGCAGCAGCAGCCCGTGCATGGCGCGGCAAGCCGAACGATGCTCGGGGTCGCGATTCCGGGCATCGCTCCCATCCACGAGCCGACGCAGCAACCGCAGCCGCTCGGCGGGCGCACGATGTTGGGGGTCGCCGTGCCTGGGATCGCGCCCATTCACGAGCCGCAGCAAGGGAGAGCGCCGGTCGGGAACACGATGCTCGGCGTCGCGGCACCGGGGATCGCTCCTACGAATCAAGGCGGATACGCGCCCACGCGAGGGACACCGCGCCCTGCCCAGGCGACGCCCTCGATCGTCCCTGCCCCCGCACCACTCGTCGACGAAGCACTCCCCGACGCGCCCGTCATCGTGAGGAAGACCGGCGTGCCTCTCGCGCTCGTCGCCGGCATCGGCGGCGGCGTGTTGTTGGTGACGGCGGTGGTGGTCGGCCTGCTCGTCCGCGGACCGGTGCCGCTCGTCGCCTCTGCGAAGCTGAGCCCCGAAGGCAAGGAGCAGCTGCACCTCGTGTGCGACGGCTGCGTGGACGGAACGACGGCAACGCTCGGCGACGCGAAGGCGACGTTCGCAAACCACCAAGCCGACGTGGAGGTCGCCTCTCCGCTCGTCGTCGGCGAGAACCCTGTGAGCATCCGGCTGGACCGACCCGGCATCGGCCGCGACGAGAAGGTGTCGCTCGTGGTGCCCGTCTCGTATCGAATCAGGGCTGATTTGAGCCAGATCAACGCGACGCCCCCGGCGCTGCTGATTCACCTCGCGGTGACTCCCGGCGACACCGTCGAGCTCGACGGCAAGCCGGTGACCCTCGATGCGAGCGGCGCTGCCATCGTCTCGATCGACCTCACGAGCGAGGTCAACGGCGAGGGCGACGGCAAGACGATCGATCGCAAGCTTGGGTACGTCGTCACGCACAAGAAAGGCGACAAGAGCACCGGGGACGTCTCCGCGAAGGTGAGCGTGCTGCCCCTGCACATCGACGCGCCGGGGCCGCGCGCGACGATCGAGGGTCAGTCGCTGAACGTCGCGGGGCGGACCGCGAAGGGCACTCAGGTCACGATCAACGGCGCGCTCGCGGCCGTGAACGACGACGGCACCTTCGGCGTGAAAGCGCCGGCGGGCGCGGACGTCAAAGAGCTCGTCGTGCGCGCGCAGAGCAAAACGGGCACGGACTCGGCGGCGCGCTTCATCACGATCCCGATCAAGCACAGCGACAGCCTCACGACCGAAGCGGCTTCGCTCGAAAAGAAAAGTTCGCTCGGCTTCGACGCGCTCGTCGCGGACCTGAATGCGAGCACCGGCAAGCCGATCATCGTCGAGGGTCGCGTCCTCGAGGCGCGCTTGCAGAACCACGGCACGGTCATGGTCGTGGACGACAAGCGCGGATGCTCGAAAAGGCCTTGTGTCGTGCGTGTGCTCTACGGCGGTGAGACCCCCGTGGCGCCCAACGACGAGGTGCGCGCGTTCGGCGCGGTGCGCGGGGCGTTCACTGCGAAGGACGCGCCAGCCGTCCCCGAGGTCTCCGCGGATTTTATATTGAAGGGAAATTCTCGGTGAGGCGCGCCACGGCAGTCACGGCGCTCGCCGTCACCTCGATCACGTCGGTGGCCGCGTTCGCGTGGGCGCAGCGAATGGACCCGCGACGACCCGCGACGGTGGTCGTCGGCATGCCCGCAGGCGCGGCACCGATGGCGCGCGTGGACCCAAAACGCAGCGCACAATCGCAGAGCCCGTTGCCCGCTGCGCCGCTGAAGGTCGCGTGGCGTAAGCCGCTCAGCTCGGCGCCGAACGTCGGAATCGAGCACGCGGCTCTTGTCCTTGCCGACGGTCGCGTGATGGTGATCACGACGCAAGGCGAGGCCGTGTGGCTCGATGGGCAGAGTCAGACGGGCGACGAGCGTGCGCGCATCCCTGAGAAGCTCGGCCTCACGGGGCCGCCCGTCGTACTCGCGGACGGCACGTTCGTCGTCGTGGCGACAAACGGAGAGGTGGTCGGCTTCACCTCCGAGGGCCGAAAATGGAGGACGCCGCTCGGCGGAGAGCGCGCGCTTGGGACGCGCATCGCGCCATTCCCGTTGCCGGACGGCGGCGTGGTGGTCGCGACGTCGACGGAGCTCTCGGTGCTCGACGCGAGTGGCGGCATGCGCGCGCGGGCGACCCTACCCGAGGCGATCGGCGGGCCGCTCCTTGCGGCGCGCGGCAAGGTCGTCGCGATCTCCGCGATCGGCGGCGTCGTGTACACGTGGACACCGGGCCGCGAGGTCACGCGCGCGGGCTCGCTCGGAGGCGCGGTCGACGGCGGCGCCGCGATCATGGGCGATCACGTGATCGTCGCGATGGTCGATCCTGGGACGCAGTCACGCGTCATGACTTTCGATCTCGACACGGGCGTCGCCGCACCGCGCGCTACCGCGCCGCCGAATCAAGCGTACCTCGGGCCGCCGGCGATCGTCGGCGACGTCGTCTTCGGGCTCGGCGGTGCGCCTGCGCGTAGCTATGTCATCGCGCTCGATGCCTCGGGCGCGGAGAAGCTCCACGTCCCAATCCCGTCGCCCCCTCTGCCTCCAAACAGCGTGGCGGTGGACGGCGGGTTGGTCGTCTACACGCCGCAGCCGCACGTCGGTGTGCTCGTGGACCGTGGCGGCGCCATCGCGTTCGCCTCGCCGGAGGGCATGGTCGGAGTCGTGGACTCGACGGGCTTGCTCTCCACGGTGACGTCCGCCGACAGCCCATGCGCCAAGAACGGCTCGAAGTTCGCGGTTGCCGGCCTCACTCCGTTCGGAAATGGCGCGTTCATCGTGACGTGCGTCAATGGCAACGTGCTCAAGATCGCGACGGGCGATTGACGGTCACTAGCAGAACGCCCTGAGGCGTCGTATGCTTGTGCAATGATCACCATCACCGAGAAGGCAGCGGCAAAAGTCCACGAGATCGCGAAGGCTGAGGCCCTCGAAGGTCAAGGCTTACGTCTGCGTGTCATCGGCGGCGGCTGCGCCGGGTTCACCTACGACCTCTACTTCGAGGACAAAATCACCGACGAGGACGAGCAGTACGAGTGCAACGGCGTGAAGCTGTTCGTTGATCCGCACAGCCACCTCTACCTGGAACA
The DNA here is from genome assembly GCA_043784605.1 of Myxococcales bacterium. Lineage (GTDB taxonomy): Bacteria > Myxococcota_A > Polyangia > Polyangiales > Polyangiaceae > JANYHY01. Next base: position 7,783 of record JAYVYD010000320.1, read on the forward strand.
GACAGAAATCGACTACGTCGAGGGCGCGCACGGCGCGGGGTTCAAGTTCAACAACCCCACCGCCAAGGGCTCCTGCGGCTGCGGCTCTTCGTTCTCGGTCTGACCTGAAGAACTCGTCGCCGCCTTCGGCGAACGACAACAACTAAGAGGATTGGCTCCGCCAGCGACAACCGTCTCACAAGACGGTTCGACGGCGTTTGTGGTTCAAGCGACTGTTGCGGCCCTTGTGGCCGCGGGGGGGGGGAGGGGACTCTCTCCCTCTACCTTGCAAGCTGAGTGAGCCGACTGGCGTCCGAGCAACACGGAGTTGATTGCGCTTGCAATCAATGTCGAGTCCATCGATTCTCGTCCGCTGGACTCGTGACCGCGATCTCCGAAATCTCCTCGTAGGAGGCGGTCGGGCATCGTGCAAACGGTGAGGGAACGATGAAGACGAGCAAACCGCGGGAAGACGACTCTTTGGTGCAAGAGCTTGCGCGCACGTACCACGAGGTGGGCGTGGCGTTCGAGCGCGAGACGGGGATGAGTCGCTCTCGACTCCACTTGCTCGCGAGCCTACGCGGGGGCGAGGAGCTCAGCCAAGCGGCGCTCCAGGCGCTGCTCGGCGTGGACGGCGCGGCCATTACGCGGCAGGTGAAGCAGCTCGAAGGCGATGGACTCGTCGCTCGGCGCGCGAACCCCGACGATCATCGCTACACGCTCGTGTCGCTTACTGCGCAGGGTCGCAAGGTAGCTGACGGCGTCGTGCGCAAGCGCGACACGTTCGAGTCCAAGCTCGCCGCTGTGGTGAACGCGAAGGATCTGTCCCAGCTGCTGAAGACCTTCGAAAAGCTGCGGGACGCGACGCGCACGAAGCGCTAAGAGAACGTTCATGCGACTGGTCGTCAACGGCGACGCAGTGACTACCGGAGCGGCTACTACGGGCGGGATGACCGGCGACGGAACGCTCCTCGAGCTCGTCCGCATGACCGCAGAGGTCAAGAGGGGTTGCGACGACGGGACGTGCGGCGCCTGTCGCGTCCTCGTCGATGGGTGCGCGGTCAACTCATGCATTGTACAAGTATCGACCCTACGTGAAGGCGCGAAGGTCGAGACCTACGAGGCCATCTCCGCCGAGGCCAAGGTCGTGTTGGTGATCGAGGCCTTCGAGCGCGAGCGACCCACACGATGCCGACTTTGCGTCGGTGGGCTTGGGGTCACCGCCGCCGCCCTCGTTCGCAGACCGGCCTCGATCGACGAGGCGATCGGCGAGGCCGCATGCATGTGCACGGGCCGCGGCTCGTGGCGACGGGCGCTCTCCGTTGTCTGATGGCTCTGAGCCGGATTGTAAGCGTGCTTACAATCGTTGCCGTTCGGTCGATTGTAAGCGTGCTTACAATCGCTGCGGTTCGATTCGGCCACAAAAAGCCACCGCCCGCGATTGCTCGCGGGCGATAGGTCGACGAACGTCATAAGCCGAGTTTTGTAATCGCGCGCGAGTCACCCCTCGCGCGACGACGATCATTCCTCTACGGCCGCCCTCACGAGCGGTCTCTAGCAGCCTACCCGCAGGCTCGAGCGAGTCGCCCTCCGGAGACCTTTCGATCTCTGCGCCTGCCTACGTGGCCTTGCTCCCGATGGGGTTTACCGTGCCGCGCCCGTTGCCGTGCGCGCGGTGGGCTCTTACCCCGCCGTTTCACCCTTGCCCCGATCGCCCCCAAAAACAGCGGGACGGCGAGGCGGTCTCTTCTCTGTGGCACTCTCCTCGGCGTTTCCGCCACCAGGCGTTACCTGGCATCGCACTCTCTGGAGCTCGGACTTTCCTCCCGCAGGAAACAGACTCCTGCCGGCGATCGTCTGTCGGACGTCGACGATTTAGACGATGGCATCGTGGCGAGGCTGACGCAACGTCAGGTTTCGGTGCGTGGCGCCGGCCAGCAACGCTACGAAGGGCGCCACGACAAGACCGTATCGTCCGGCGCCGAAGAAGATCGCGTGCGTCGCCATCGTGGCGGCGATGACGAGCGCCGCGTAGAGGTGCACACGATGGCGCTCTCGATCGAGACCGACGCACACGACGAGGAGACCGTAAGCGATCCAGGCGGGGGGGCTGAGACTGAATGCGGCGCCGATCGAGGCAACGATTCGCCGATTTCGCGGCATCCCCTTCGAGAGCGCGAACGACAGCAAGGCCGCGAGCAATAGCGCGCGCGACGCGATTGTCTCGACCGTGCCCAGCACGAGCTTGCCCCGATCCGAGAACGCCGCTGGATTGGACGCGTGCAGATACCAAGGACCCGCGCCGAAGTAGTCGAACGTGGCGTCCAGCTTGTGGGGGGCTAAGGCGAGCCACGAGATCGGGTGCGCGAGGATCGCTGCCTTCGCCTCCCGTTCGAAGCACGCGTCCTTGCCGGCCTCGTCCCAGATCGTCTTGCAGGACTCTGGAACGACAAGCTCCTCCCACGCGCCGCTCTTGGTCTGCGTGCCGATCGCGAGGTTCCACCCGCCGTTGACGCTCACGAGCGAGCACCGCTTCATCTTGTCGCAGTTGCGCGCGGTCCACGGGAGACACGTGATGATTGACAGTGCAACGATTGACCCGGCACGCGCCAGACCGGGCCATTTCTTGGGCTTGTTGACGATCATGCAGAGCGCGAGCAGCGGCGTGAGCAAGAGGCACTGTGGACGCACGAGCGTCGCCAAGCCCATCACGAGACCCGCGGCGATCGCCCTCGGCCAGAGCGTGTCCTCCCCCAGCGCGAGCGCCGCGGCGATGAGCAGCAGAGAGAGCGTCGCGCCCTCGGTCATGAACGCGGGCGTGTAAGAGACGATCGCCGGATGCAGCGCGACCGCCAGCGCGACGATCAGCGCCCGACGCGGCGTCGTCATCATGAGCGCGAGACGATGCGCGGCGACGACCCCGAGAGTGCCGAGCACGGCGTTGACCACCATGGGGACCGCGGCCTTCACGCCAAAGATCATGTAAAATACACTTATGATCGCCGGGTATCCGACCGGGTAGTGCGCCGCATAGGTAACGGTGCCGTCGTCCCAGAGCCACGTGTAGCCCTGGCCGTGCGCGAGCCGCTCGGCGAAGACCGAGTAATAGTGACCGTCGCCGATAGGCGGGAATTTCGCCGAGAGAGCCCACGCGATCACCGCCAGCCGCGCGAGCAACGCGCCGCCGCCGGCGATCAGCGTGCCGAGAAAGTGCGTGAGCTTCCCCCGCTCTGCGGGCGTCAAAACAGGCCCAATCGCGACAGCGCGACCACCACCTCACACGCAGGCAAGCCCACGACACACGAGTAGCTGCCGACGATGCGCGGGATGAATGCGGCTCCCCTTCCCTGCACGGCGTACGCGCCAGCCTTGTCGAGCCCCTCGCCACTCGCTGCGTACTCTTCGATCTCGTGGTCTGTCATCGCGCGGAAGGTCACGCGCGTCGAGACGATCTCTTGATGCAGCAACGATCCGTCCGGCGCGCCGATCGCGAACGCCGTCTGCACGTCGTGATCGCGCCCGGAGAGCGCCCGGATCATGCGCGCCGCGTCCTCGATCGACGACGGCTTTGCGAGCATCGTCTCGTCGACCACGACCGTCGTGTCCGCGACGAGCACGGCGGCCACGTCGCCGAGCGCCCGCTTGCATGCGCTGGCTAGCTTGTCGCTCGTCACCCGCCGTAGGTATTCATGTACGCGCTCGCCGGGCCGCTCGTCTTCATCCACAGGCGCAGTCACCACGACGTGCGGCACGCCGAGCGACTCCAAGATTTCGCGACGGCGCGGCGACGCGCTGGCGAGCACGAGAGGGCGCTCCTTTAGGATCGTCATCACACGGCGCGCTCTATCATGGAGTTGAGGTCTCGCGGTGCCGGTACTAGCGTCCCTCCGTCATGGCCAAGGCTCGCGTGCTCGCAGGCGCCGTCGCGATTACGCTCATTGCGCTCGGCACGAACGCGCGCGCGCAGCGCTGCCAGAATCAGCGCACCAACGCGTGCATCAACTCCGACACTCTCTGGCCGCACGCAGGGCCATTGCGCTTCACGTCCATCGGCGGCGCGGAGACCGTCAGCGAAGGCCGCGTCAGCTTTGGGCTCTTCACGAGCTACCAGTCTCGACCCATCGTCCTTCACATCTCGTCCCCCGGCCCCAACGGCACCGACGCGACGGCCATTGACGACCAAGTCACGGGGACGTTCCTGTTCGCCTTTGGAGTCACGAAGCGTCTCGAGCTCGATTTGATGATCCCGATCACGTTCGGTCAGGGCGGCTCCGGTGTTGCGGCCGTCACGGGCAAGGACGCGCTACGAGACACGGTCTCGCGCGACGCGCGCTTCGGATCGACGTTCCAGATTTTGCAGCGCCCGCGCGTCGATCCTTGGGACGATCGTTCGCGCAAGATCGCGCTCGCGGGCCGCTTCGAGGTGAGCATGCCCGTCGGCGACAAGGACCAATTCGCGGGCGAGAAGGGCGTGGTGTTCGTCCCTTCACTCGCGGCCGATTACCGCGCCAAGAGGCTCTTCTTCGGTGCAGAGTTCGGGCTGCGCATCCGGAGCACGGCGCAGCTCGGGAGCGCGCGGATTGGCACGCAAGTCGTCGCCGGTGTCGGCGCGGGTGTGGACGTTCTGCCGCGTGAGCTGTTGAGCGTGATGGTGGAGGCTCGCGCTCTCCCAGTGCTCGCCGATCAATCCGCGGACATTGCGATCCCCGGCGGTACCCTCGCCCAGCGAGGAACCATCATCCCCGCAGAGTGGGACGTTGCCTTGCGCACGGCGCCGTTCAGCGCCGGCGATGTGGCGTTCTCCCTCGGAGGCGGTGGGTGGCTTCCGTTTTCTTCGGATGCTCCCACGACGGCTCCTCGCTGGCGCTTTACACTCGGCATCGTCTTCGCGCCGCTCGCGCGCGACACCGACGGGGACGGCGTGCTCGACAATGTCGACCAATGCCCGCGCGTCGCGGGTCCGAAGGTCTCCGCGGCAGGAACTGGCTGCCCCGAGCCTCCGCCGAAGCCACCGGAGGTGATCGACCTCCAACAACCGAGTCCGAGTCCGACTCCCACCCCGACCCCGGAGCATTCTCAATGAGGATCATCGCGAGCGAGCGAACGCGTCACTTCGTCGTACGTGGACATCAAGGTGAGGTACTCCCGGACGCGCTCCTCGAGACACTGCGCGTGCACGAGGTCCGCGCCGGCTGGGCAACTGGACACGGCGTGCTCGAGGACATCGAGCTGCGCTCCACCGAGAGCCGACTCCACGAGCCCGGCGCCGTCCGGCTGATTGCGGGGCCTGCACGCGCCGCGATCATCGATGTGGCGATCGGCGACCACAACGGCGACGTGTCCATCGGTGTTCGCGCGGTGATCTCGTACGAGACGCCCACGGGTCTCGTCACGGTCGCCGGAGAGATCGTGCGCGCACGCATCGTCGGCATGGAGGCTCACGTCGTTTGCCTGGAAGACACACGCATCGAGCGCGAGGTCGATCGCTTCACCGGCGTCTGGCTCTGGAGCGTGGACGTCGCCGGCGGCGCCGAGCCGCCGAAGACCAAGCCGAAGAGCGAGGCGTGGGGCGAGGCGATCGCCGCGAGTGAGACAAAGGTGGTCCCTCGCGCGCCGATTAGCAGGCCGATGATGCAGGCCGCGCCGATCCCCCCACGCCCCGTCGCGCCTCCAGCGCCCGAGGAAGCGGACATGCCGTTCCCCGAGGCCGGCGACTTCGTCGAGCACTTCGCGTTCGGGCGCTGCGAAGTGCTGAAGAGCGACGGCGGCGATCGCCTGCACCTCAAGGTCGGCAAAGACGGACGCATCCGCGAGATCGCGCTCGAGATGTTGAAGGTCACGCCGCTCGAGTCGGCCGATCCGACACGAAGACGCTTCAAACTCGACCGACGAATCTAGAGCGAGAGACTACCGAACGTGGCCGACGGAGCCGCCGACACGCAGGCTAGTGCCCGGTTCGGTCTTCGCGAGCTTCAGCATGGCGAGGCCCACGATCTGCCCGTTTTCCGGGCTGATCGCGACGCTCGTCAGTGAGCCGATCTCGGCGCCCGCGTCGTCCGTGATGGGAGATCCGGCGGCGGGAGGAGACGCGCCGTCGAGCGCGACGCGGGCGAGCTTGCGTTTCACGTGACCGCGGAGCTCGAGCATGCAGACGACCTCCTGTCCGAGATAGCAGCCCTTGTCGAACGACACGGCGCGCTTCTCGAGCGCGGCCTCTTGTGGGTAGGTGGTCTCGTCGAAGTCGACGCCGAACCGAGGGACTCCGCGCTCCACGCGCAGCGCGTTCCACTCTTGCTCGTCGAGGCGAGGTGCGTCGAGCACGTCCAAGCTCGGTGCGAGGACGAGCGCGCCGCCAAAGCCGAGCTCGTCGTATTCGACGACCGTGACTCCCTCGCGCGCGAGCGTCTGCCACTTCGGCCCGTGAGCGATCGCCACGACGTCCGCGCCTAGCTCGAGTTCGACGTCCTCCATCACCAAATACTTCTCGAGCGCCGCCTTCAACGACTCTCGCCGTGCGGCCGGCACGACGACTCTGAGCGCGCCTGGGTCGATCACCACGAGGACATCCGCCAGCACTCGACCCTTCTGGCTGGTCGCGAGACCGTAGTTCGCGCGCTCCGGCACGGCCTTCGTCAAATCGCATGTCACCAGGCCATTCAGCCACGTTTGGCGATCGGCACCGTTGACCACGAGCACCGCGAGGTCTGCCCGCTCCACCAACACTACGTCTTCTTTCAAGTTCATCACTGCTCGTTTAAACACTCCGGCATCATGGTCGCACACCTCTCACCGCGACGCTCACTGCGAAGTTGCTTGCGCGTCTCATTCTGCTGATCCGAAGTTGACGCGCAGAGGTTGTGGGGTCATTCATGCGTGATGTCTGGGATCGGGGTGGTGCTCAATCCGCGGAGCCGGAAGAACCTGCGCGACCCGGGGGCAGCCGATCGCCTCGCGCGCGAGCTCGGCGATCATGGCGTGGTGCGTGAGGCCCGCAGCATCGACGAGCTGCATCGCATCGCGGAGGATTTCCGCGCGCTCGACATCGATGTGCTCGGCATTAGCGGCGGCGATGGAACCAACCACGTCACGCTCACGGGCTTCATCGACGTCTACGGCGGACACGCGCTGCCCGACGTCGCGTTCTTGCGCGGCGGCACCATGAACACTGTGGCCAACTCCGTCGGCGTGCGCCACGGTCGCCCCGAAGGCTTGCTCGCGCGCCTCGTGCGCTCGTACGCGGAGCGCGCGGCAGAGCCCCTCTACAACACCGAGCGACACTTGATGCGCATCGGCAGCACCTACGGTTTCTTGTTCGGCACCGGCGCGGTCTATGGGTTCCTCGCAGAGTACTACCGCGGCGGCGTTCAGCCCACGCCGCTCGTCGCCGCACAAACGCTCCTGCGTGGAGTCGGCAGCGCGCTCGTGGGCGGCGACATGGTGCAGCGCATCGCGGCGAAGTTCCGCGGCTGGGTCGAGTTCGACGACGGCGAACGTTGGACCGAGCGCGAGTTTTTCGCCGTAGCCGGCGGCACGATCGATCAAATCGGCCTGCATTTCAGGCCATTTTATCGCTACGCCGAGAAGCCCAACGCCTTCCACCTGCTCGGCATCCAAACGAGCGCCATGGGCTTCGTGCGCGACCTTCCGCGCATCTGGCGCGCCGAGCCGATGCGCATGGGCAACACGCTCGAAGCAACCCCCACACGCGCAATCATCCACTCGAGCGACGGCATCGTCCGTCACATGATCGACGGAGACCTGCACGAAGTGAAAGGCCCGCTCGAAGTCTCTATCGGACCGAAGGTCCGCATCGTAGCGATCAAGTAGCTAAAGCTCCCAACCTGCGAGCTGATAGGGCGCCATATCGACGGGCAGGTGCGTGCTTCGACTGGCAATTACGAGTAGGCGATGCACGAGCCCCGTTCTCGACGCGCAGAGTATGTAGCGCGAAGATGGGTGGATGGAGTCTGGATCAGCGCGTGGATGGCTGCTCGGTCGTGCTCGCGGGCGGAGCGACGAGCGGACCGGCCTCGCGTGCGAGGTCGACGGGATCGAGGCGCGCGCGGGTCGCGGCCCAGAACTTGGGAGCGAGCTCGAGATAGCGGTCGATGGGCCAATGCGGCATGACGCGGATGACATCTCGGAGATAGGTCTCTGCGTCGAGGCCGTGCAGTTTGCAGGAGGCGATGAGCGCGAAGAGATTGGCGGCGGCGGCGGCATGGTCGTCGGAGCCGCAAAAGAGCCAGGCTTTGCGACCCGTGGCGATAGGGCGCAAAGCGCGCTCGGAGGCGTTATTGGTCATAACG
>JAYVYD010000321.1:0-28553 GCA_043784605.1 Myxococcales bacterium
GGGCAGACGACGAGGTGGACGTCGTCCGAGCGCATCGGCGTCTGCGCGATGAACTCGAGCGCGGCGACCAACATCTCGCGGGGGAACTTGCGCACTGCACCCTTCGGCTTGCCCGTCGTGCCGGAGGTGTATGTGACGACGGCCGCGGCTTCGTCGTCTACGGCGAGCGTGACCGGCCTGCCGTAAGCGTTCTCCAGCCGCGTCGTCCCCGGTACGTCACCGCCGACCGCGATCAGTCGCTCGCGATCGAGTCCGAGCTGTTTGGCGGCGGGTTCGACGACCGGCCAGAGATCGTGCTCGAACACGATGAAGCGCGCCGCGCAGTTCTGTGCGAGGTACGCGAGCTCCGTTGGCGTGGACCTCCACGACACCGCGACGGCCGCGCCGCTCGCGCGCGCCACGGCGCTCTGCACGACGATGTGCTCGGGGCGGTTGCGCATCATCGAGAGCACGCTCTCGTTGCGCCTGAGGCCGCGCGCGACGAGTCCGTACGCGAGTAAGTCGATCTGCCGATTGAGCTCGAACCAACTGATCGTCTGGTCCCGCCAGATCACCGCCGGTTTGTTCGGCGAGTTGCCCGCGTGGATTTGGTAGACCGCCGAGGGGTTCTGGTGCGCGCGCCCGAGAACCTTGATGACCTCGCGAATGCCTGGCGCCTGCAGCTCCCAGAGCAAGCCGCTCGTGAGCGCCACGTGGGTCGTCGCGCGGACCCTCCGCGGAGCCTCGCGCAATCGTTGTCGCAGATCGGCCAGCTTCGAGATCACCATCAGCTCGTCAACATAAGCCAGGATTGATGGTGCCGAAGGCACGATCGATAGGGTTCTGTCCAAGAGTCTCGCTTCAGGCGAGTTTGCTTGGAGTTGGGCCAGCGGAAGCCAAAGGTGCTAGTTTCCCACGAAGATGACGGACTTGGTGAACGAACACGACAAGACCGACGACGAGCGGTGGGACGAGAAGCGCGAGTTGGATCGCGCCGCCATCACGCTCCGTGTCGACTACAAACGCATCAACACCTTCTTCGCGGACTACACCAAGAACATCTCCAAGGGCGGCACGTTCATCCGGACGACCAAGCCGCTCGACGTCGGCACCGACTTCGTCTTCGTGCTCTCGTTCCCTGGCAAAGAGAACCAGCTCAAACTCAAGGGCGAGGTGATGTGGGTCACGCTCGAGGCCGACGCCAACGAGAAGACCGACAAGCCGCCGGGCATGGGCATTCGCTTTCTATTCAACAGCGACGACGAGCGTCAGGCCGTGGACGACTTCGTCGAGCGTTTGATGGCGCAAGCGTTGGGCGAGCACATCTCCACGAAGCTCCTCGCACGTCCGCCCAAGACCTAGTGCCCGGCCACAGAGGAATGGACCGGTCGGATGCAGGCGGGTCGGGATACTAGAGAATCGGCGGGAGCCGATTGTGGGGGCGAAGGGGCCGGAGCCCCCGGGACCGTCTTCGAGGTACTAGCGCTCGAACGCGCTCTGGCCTTTGGCGCGCGACCAAGGCATCGCGAACTTGCGAAACTCGCGCGAAACCGCCTTGCGCGCGAAGTCCTCCCGAACGCTGGCGGGTAGCTCCGTTGCGGTGAGACTCTTGCGCGCCGTCACCTCGTCGCCGTGCTCGAAGCGTACGTGCACTACGACGTCGAACGCGCCCGTGTGAGCGTCCTTGATGAACTCGAGATCGATCGAGCGCACGTGCTCTTCGATCGAGGAGACCACGTCCGGATCGGCGTCGCCGCGCAGCGCCTTCTCGATGCCGGACGCGTCTCCGACCTGGGGGGCGAGCGTCGTCGCGAGCGTCGGCACGAGCCACTCGAGGATTACCGGCGAAGAGTCGATCGAGGCGTCGAACTGGGCCTTCTGCCTCCACCGCATGAAGAAGTACGCGGCGACGACGGCGACGAGCGCGATGACGATCAGCATGCGCGGAGCATACGCGACTCTGGCCCCGCGCGCTCTCGCGTCCTACGATTGCAGCATGGACTACGAAGCCGAGATCACGCGACTCAAGAGAGAGAAGAACGCCATCGTTCTGGCGCACTACTATCAAGAGAGCGACATCCAGGACATCGCGGACGTCATCGGCGACTCACTCCAGCTCGCGCAGGCCGCGGCTAAGACGCAGGCGGACGTGATCTGCTTCGCGGGCGTGCACTTCATGGCCGAGACCGCGAAGATCCTCAACCCGAACCGCGTCGTCGTACTGCCGGATCTCGACGCCGGCTGCTCGCTCGCGGACGGATGCCCCGCGGACCGCTTCATCGCGTGGAAGGCCAAATACCCGGGAAGCGTAGTTGTATCTTACATCAATTGCTCGGCTGAAGTGAAGGCCGAGAGCGACTACATCGTGACGTCTTCCAACGCCGAGAAGATCGTTCGCGGGATTCCGGAGGGCAAGACGATCCTCTTCGCCCCCGACAAGAACCTCGGTCGATGGCTGGTGAAGAAGATCGGCCGTGAGATGATCCTTTGGCAGGGCAGCTGCATCGTCCACGAGACGTTCAGCGAGCGGAAGCTCATCGCTCTCAAGACGCGCCACCCGGACGCGGAGATCCTCGCGCATCCGGAGTGCGAAGACGGTTTGCTCTCGATGGCCGACTACATCGGGTCGACCACCGGGATATTGAAGTATGCGCTTGCTAGCTCGAAGAAAGAGTTCATCGTCGCGACCGAGGCGGGCATCCTCCATCAGATGCAGAAGGGCGCCCCCGAAAAGACGTTCATCCCCGCGCCGCCGGAGGCGAACTGTGCGTGCAACGAGTGCCCGCACATGAGGAAAAACACGATCGAGAAGGTCTACACCTCTCTTCGCGATCTCTCTCCCCGCCTCGAGATGCGCGCCGATCTCCTCCTCCGCGCACGCGTGCCGATCGATCGCATGCTCGCCCTGAGCTAGGAGCGTTTCCGGTCGGGTGTTGGCGCAATTTCCACGTGCGGCGTACGATGCGCGCATGCGCGTGGCCCTCTTTCTTCGCTTGGTTGGAGCCTCGCTCGTCGTTGCCGGTATGGCCCTCGCGTGCGGGTCTCGCACGGGTCTGCTCGTCCCCGATGACGTGGTCGCCGACGCGCGCCCCGACGGCACGAGGGACGGGCCGATCGGCCCGGATGGGCCGCTCTTCGAGGGCGGTCGCCTGGACGTGACGAACGACTGCGGCGACGCCAGCGCTTACTGCGATCCGTCGGACCTCGGCTTCGTCTGGCAGTGCGGTCAGAGGAGCATTCAGTGCAGCTCGATCGAGCAGTGCTCGATGGGCAAGTGTGTGAATCCGTGTGTCGACACGCTCGGGCAAGACACCTCGAACGGCTGCGAGTTCTACGCGATGGAGATGGACCTCACGCCAGAGGCCGTGGGCGTCTGCTACGCGGTCTTCATCGTCAATCAGTGGAGCACGGGAGAGGCCGCGAAGATCGAAGTCGACCTCGGCGGTCAGGTGTTGCCGGTCTCGCAGTTCACGCGCATCCCGGCCGGCTTCGGGACACAGACCACGTATCAGCCGTTCAACTCCGTCGCGGGGCTGCCGAAAGACCAAGTCGCCATCATGTTCTTGTCGCGCGATCCGGCGGCGCTCCAAGACCCTGATCCGATGTCGCCGCGGCGCCTCGCGAGCTGTCCGAACGGCGTAGTCCCCGCGATCGTCGGAGACGCCGCGCTGCACGGAACAGGCAAAGCCAAGGCGTTTCACATCAAGACGAACGTTCCGGTAGTTGCCTATCAGATGTTGCCATATGGAGCCGGGCGCGCGCGCGTCACCGGCGCTACTTTGTTGTTTCCGACGAACGTATGGGACACCAACTACGTCGCCGCGAATGCGTATGCGGCCCCGTCGACCTTCGTCAGGGACCGCATCGGCCCCACGATGTCGATCCTTGCTTCGATGGACAACACGGTGGTGACCATCCTGCCGACGACGCAGATCCTCGCGGGCGGCGGGTTGGTCGCGACGCCGCAGAACGTGACAGGAAGCTACTCGCTCAACAAAGGTGAGTATCTTCAGTTCACCCAGCCAATCGAGCTCACGGGCTCGGCGATCCAGAGCAACAACCCCATCGCGGTCATCGGCGGCGCGACGCTGATGGACGTACCGACCTCGCGCATCCGCGCGGACAGCGCCGAGCAGATGCTCCCGCCGATTCGCGCTCTCGGCCATGAATACGCCGCCGTTCGATACCGCTCGCGCGACAAGCAGATCGAAGAGTACGTGCCGTGGCGCATCGTCGGCGTGGTAGACGGAACGCAGCTCACCTACGATCCGCCGCAACCGGGCGTGCCGACCACGGTGAACGCGCGAGAGCTCGTCGAGTTCAACAACCAAGGGCCGTTCGTCATTCGTAGCCAAGACGCCAGTCACCCATTTTACTTCGCGAGCTACATGACCGGCGGAGAGTTTTACGACGGCGAGGGCGACCCCGAGTTCGTCAACGTCATCTCTCCCGCGCAATACCTGCCGCGCTACACGTTCTTCACAGACCCCACCTATCCAGAGACGAACCTCGTCATCGTGCGTGCGAAGGACCAAGGCGTGTACCCCGATGTGACGCTCGACTGCGCCGGCCTACTTGGCAATTGGAAGAGTATCGACGCCGCGGGGCAATATCAGTTCACGCGCGTGGACCTCTCGACTGGCAATTTTCAGGGAGTGGGCAGCTGCAACAATGGTGTCCACGTCATCTCGAGCGACTTGCCGTTCGACGGCGGCGCCGGAAAAGGCCGGTTTGGGGTGACGGTATGGGGTTGGGGCAATCCCATGACTTGGCAGCCCGACGAAGAGGACAACCCCAAGTTCAGTAGGTGGGTGAGTTATGGGTACCCTGCGGGGGCCAATGTCGCGACGCTCAACAATGTCGTGTTGCCCGCCAAATAGGCATTATCGCTAATCGTTAGTTCGCGCTGCGCGCGGGGCGGTTGGGGCACTTGCTTTGCTGGGAGGTCGTGGCTCGGCGGAGGGCACGGCACTTTATGTTTCGGGGCCCGAGGTTTTGCTTTTAGGCGTGGGCTTCAATCGCTTGCTGCGAGCTTGGCGGGCCCCGAAAAAGAAAGCGCCGCACCCTCCGCCGAGAGTTCCGGCCGCCATTGGCTCTCCCAAACAAGCAAGTGCCCCAACCACCCCGCGTGCAGCGGGAGAGTTAGTCACATCTCAGTGAGGAGAGTCGTCACGATGTAATCGGCCGCGAAGATGGCAACGATGCTGGAGACGACGGCTTTGGCGGTGGCCTCGCCCACACCGCGCGCGCCCCCGGAGGCGTAGAAGCCTTTTTTGCAGCAGATGACACTCACGATGAGTCCGAACACTAGTGCCTTGATGATGAGCATGCGGATGTCCTCCCAGTGGAGGAACGACTGGATCTTGTCGACGAAGACACCAGGGTCGATGCCCTGCCAGACGACGGCCACCAGGTACGCGCCGCACATGCCCGTGATGCCGAACAAGAGGGCCAAGAGCGGCAGTACGAGCGTGGTCGCGAGCACGCGGGGGACGACCAAGTATTGAACGGGGCTCACGCCCATCGTGGTGATTGCGTCGATCTGCTCGCTGACGCGCATGTTGCCGAGCTCGCTCGCGATCGTGCTGCCCGCGCGCGCGGTGACGACCACCGCCGCCAACACGGGTGCGAGCTCTCGGGCGAGCGCGAGCGCCACGACGCCGCCGACCATACCCTCGGCAGAGAACTGCCTGAAGCCGATGATCGTGCTGACGGTGAACGCCATGCCAGTGAACATGCCGACGAGCGCGACGATGAACAAAGAGCCCGTACCAATGAACTCGATCGCGGCGATCAACTGCCAAGGACGCGAGGGTGGCCGAAAGAACCAGACGAACGCCTTGGCGCCGAGCATCACGGTCTCGCCGAGGTCGTCGAGCATGTCGAGAGGCGACGCCAAAAGCCTGTTGAACACGGCCGAAATCGCGCCCGCGCCAACTGTTGTTTTGCCCTCAGGCTCGCTCATCGCTCAACAACATACCCGTGTTCTAGGAGTCTGGCGGTTTTCGTCGAGACCGAGCGAGACCAAGGAGCGGCCGACGAGCCGTACTGCTGTACGGCGACGACGCCCGACGAGGGTATCGCGAAGGGATCGGCGAAAAACGCCACACTCTTAAGGTTCGCGATAAAAGCGGGGGACGCGTCGGGAGATGGAAGTGAGGACCTCCCACGCGATGGTGTGTGCGTGCGCGGCCATCTCGTCGGGCCCGATGAAGTCGCGGCCGAGCGGGCCGTCTTGTGCGCCCATGACGACGGCCTCGTCGCGGATGGCCACGCCGTCGATAGCGGACACGTCAATCATCGACATATCCATCGATACTGCGCCGACGATCGGTGCGCGCTTGCCACGCACGAGCACATGACCCTTGTTGGTGAGTTGGCGCGAGAGGCCGTCCGCGTAGCCCATGGGGATCGTCGCGATTTTGGCTTGTTGTGGCGCCTTCCAGAGGCCGCCGTAACCGACGGGCGTCCCGGCTTCGATGTCACGCAGCGAGACGACCTCGGTGCGAACGCGCATGACGAGCGAGAGATCGAGGGCGAGCGTCTTGCCGTCTGCCTTCGGCGCCACACCGAAGATCGCGAGGCCGGGTCGGACCGCGTCGAGGCGAGCCTCCGCTCGCAGGAGCGCGGCGCTGTTCGCGGCGTGCCGCACGCCGGGACGCACTCCGCGCTTGCCGAGCATCGCCGTGGCCTCGTCGAAGCGCACCATCTGATCGACGGTCTCTTCGGTGGTGGGCGCGTCCGCGCAGGCGAGGTGTGTCATCAGCGCCGTGACGCGCACTTCGGGGAAGTCCCCGAGGCGATCTGCGAACGCGCCGAGCTCGCGGAGCGTCACGCCGAGGCGCGCCATACCGGTGTCGATCTTGAGGTGAACGTCGATCGGCCCGTCGATCGCGCCGGATTTCACGAGGCGCGCGAAGCCCTCCACTTGACCCATGTCGCAAACGACGGGGACGAGCTTCCGCGCGAGTACCTCCTCGTGCGCCTGCCCGTAGTAGCCGCCCATCACGAGGATCGGCGCGGTGATGCCAGCCTCTCGCAGCTCTACGCCTTCTTCGAGGAGCGCGACGCAAAAGCCGTCCGCGCCGGCGCGCTCGAGTGTCCGCGCGACCGCAGGCGCGCCATGGCCGTAGCCATCGGCCTTGAGCACCGCCCACACTTTGGCGCCTTGTGCGTGCCGTTGCACCACTCGCAAGTTCTTGCGCAGGGCCTCGAGGTTGATCTCTGCGCGCGTCGGGCGCACGGCGTCCGCTGGGGCCGCTCGACGTGGACGCGCGATGCGCGGCTGCGAGGTCGGAGGCAAAGGGATCTTGGGATCGGACACCAAGCTTGCGATAGCAAATCCGACGCGGATCTACGAGCCCTGTAGCTGTTGATTCACCGTGTGGCAGAGAACCAGCGTTATCGTTGTTCGCGGGGCTTTGACGGATCGGGCTGTGTTCTCGCGTGGCACGCCTCAGGCATACTGCGGCGCGGACTGGGAGGTCTTTCATGCAACGTTCATTGCTTACAAAATCGGTCGTCACGGGGCTCGTTGCGGTCGGCATCTCGTGGGTCGTCGCGTGCGGTGGCTCCACTGGCAACAACACCACTGGCGACATCGGCGCGGCGTGTGACGCGTACTTCGACTCGCTCGTTGGCAGTGCGCAGAAGTGCTACGGCGTGACCCTCCCCGCAGATCAGGCAACGGAGCAGAAGTCGCGCTTCCACACGCTCTGCATCGACAGCGCCGGATTCCCCGGTGAGTCGGTCAACGCGCAGAAGCTCACGGACTGCGTGAAGGCCGCCGGCGCGCCCACCTGTCGCGGGTCGAATGGGTTGAACAGCTGTCAGTTCGGGTCGGGCACGTTGCCAGACGGGTCCGTGTGCAACACGGCGACTCAATGCAAGGGTGGCGTGTGCGTGATCGCCGCGTCCAACGACGGAGGGACCTCGACCACCTGCGGCAAGTGCAGCACCGGTGTCCCGCTCGGTGGGGCGTGCAACATAACGGGGAACTCGTGTGTCACCGGCGCCTCATGCGTCAAGAACGTGTGCGTCGCGCGCGGCTCCGTCGATCTCGCCGGCGACTGCGACGCGACAAGCGAATGCAAGACGAGCCTCGCGTGCGTGTCGAACAAGTGCGTCGCGCTGGGCGGATCGGGCACGAAGTGCCAATCGAGCCAAGACTGCCAAGACACTCTCGTGTGCGTGCAGCAGGCGTGCGCTGCGAGCATCGCGGTCGGCGGCGATTGCTCGATGTCGCCCACGGCCTGTCTCAACGGCATCTGCGACCCGCAGAGCAAGAAGTGCTCGGGCTTCATCGCCGCGAGCCCCGGCGCTGCATGCGGCTTCGTGAATGGTGCGGCGATTGGCTGCGCGATCGGGTCATGCAACATCGCGCCGATGACGGTTCAAGGCACCTGTCCAACGGTCATCCCCGACGGCCAAGCGTGCTCGTCGAGCGACAAGACGAAGATGTGCAACTACTTCGCGAACTGCGACGGTGGTGTCTGCACGCTCCACACCACCGTCTGCAAGTGATTATTCATTGATGCGCGAACTGCAGGCTATGTAGCTTCGCGTAGACGCCGTTCTTGGCCAGCAGCTCGTCGTGAGAGCCGCTCTCGACGACCTTGCCCTTGTGGAACACCACGATGCGGTCGACGGCCTTGATGGTGGAGAGCCGGTGCGCGATGACGATCGCCGTCCGGCCCTTCATCACGGCGTCGAGCGCGATTTGCAGGCGGGCCTCCGTGTCCGAGTCGACGCTGGCGGTCGCCTCGTCCAGGATGAGGAGCGGCGCGTCGCGGTAAATCGCGCGCGCGAAGGCGATGAGCTGCCTCTCTCCCGCCGAGAAGTTCTGCCCTCGCTCGTCCACCGGCGCGTCCAACCAAGAGTCGCCGCCGCCGTTGGAGGCCCGCCGCTTGAACAGCTCGAGTGCGCCGACGCGCTCGAACGCGGCCGCCGCCTTCTCTCGGCTCGGGTAGGGATCGCTCATCGCGACGTTCGACAGCAGCGTACCGCCGAACAAGAAGACGTCTTGAGGCACGACCGAGAACTGCTCGCGCAGTGTTTGTCGGTCCATGCCTCGCACGTCCTTGCCGAGCACACGCACTACACCCGAGTCGATCTCGTAGAGGCGCAGCAACAGACTCGCCACAGTGGTCTTGCCCGCGCCCGTGGCGCCTACGAGCGCGATCTTCTCGCCGCGCTTTGCCTCGAGGCTCACCTCTCGCAGCACGGGAGTGCCTGATTTGTAGCTAAACGTGACGTCGCGAAGAGAGATCGCCTCGTCCGCGGGTCCCGGCTCTGCGCACTCGCTCTCCGCGAGCACGCGCGCCTCGGTGTCGGTCACGTCCAGGAGCTGGAAGATTCGCTCCGCGCCGGTCATCGACGCTTGCAGCACCGTGTAGCGCTGCGACAGGAGGCTCACGGGCTCGAAGAACTGCTTGATATAGCCGGTGAACGTGACCATCAGCGCGAACGTCACGACGTGATCGCCCGCGCGTCCGACGCCGACGTAGAAGAGCACGCTCGCGATGCAGACCGTAGCGACGAGCTCGATCGCCGCGTCTAGCGTGGCCTCGTAGTAAATCGAGCGCTTGTTCGCGTCGCGGTACGCCTCGTTGATCACGTCGTGCTCGGCCGCCATGTCGGCCTCGCGCGCGTACGCCTGCACCACCGCTATGCCGTTCACCTGCTCGTTCAAGAACGCGTTGAGGCGCGCGGTCTTGGTGCGAATGTCGCGGTTGGCCTGGCGCGAGCGGCTGCGCATCGACGCGACGAGGAACAAGACGATCGGAAGCGCCGCGAAGGCGATGAGCGAGAGCCGCCAGTCGAGCAGCAGCATCACGATGACGATGCCCACGAGCGACAAGAGATCACCCATGGCGTTGAGCACCCCAGATGCGAATGCCTCGCCGAGTGCGTCCACGTCGTTGGTCGCGCGCGTGACGAGGCGGCCTACGGGCGTCTTGTCGAAGTAGCGCATCGAGAGGCGCTGCAAGAAGTCGAAGATGTGTCCGCGCAAGTCCGACATCGCGCGCGCGCCTGCGATCTGCATCGTGTAGACCTGCACGAACGAGACGAGCTGGAGAGAGATGACGAGCGCGGTGAGCTGCAGTCCGCCGCGGAACACGCCCGCCGGGTCGCCGTTGCCCGTGGCCCTGATGATGCTGCCCATCACGAGCGGCCTCGCCAAGTTGATCGCGGCGATCACGAACATCAGACTGACGGAGATCAGCAGCAGGCGACGGTGAGGTCGCAAGAACGGCCAGACGCGGGCGGCGAGTCGCGAGTCGATGACCTTGGTGACGGCGTCTTCGTCGTGGAACGCGCGGAGCTTCTCCTCGGCGCGGCTCGGCGCGCGTCGCGCGGTCGTGCTCACGCGGCCCCCTGGGCATCTGCGACGTCGCAAGGGCTGAAGGCGGCGAGCTCGCCCTCCACACGCTGCTCTTCGGCGAACGAGGCGTAAATTCCTTTGTTTGCGAGGAGCTGCTCGTGCGTGCCGCGCTCCATCACCTTGCCCTCGTCGAGCACGAGGATCTGACCACAACGCGCGGCCGCAGCGACTCGATGCGTGATCAACACGACGGTGCGCTGCTTGGATTGTCGCTCGATCGCGTCGAGGATCGCGGCCTCCGTCTTGGCGTCCACCGCCGAGAGCGGGTCGTCCAAGATGAGGATCTTCGGTGTCCACGCGAGAGCGCGTGCGAGAGCAATGCGTTGGCGTTGCCCGCCAGAGAGCTGCACGCCGCGCTCTCCGACGACGGTGTCGAACTGCTCGGGCAAGCCCAACGCCTCTTCGAGGACCTGCGCCTCGCGTGCGGCGTCGCGGATGCGATCCATGGACTCGGGACTGTCGGGGTCATCAAGCGCAAAGCCGATGTTGCGTGAGACCGTAGTGGAGAACAAGAACGCGTCCTGCTGCGCGTAGCCGACGATGCTTCGCAGCGCAGACAGCGGCAGATCGCAGATGTCGTTTCCGTCGATTCGGATCGCGCCGCGTGGCGTGGGCAAGAGGCGCGCGAGCAACAGCGCGAGCGTGGTCTTTCCGCTCCCCGTTCGCCCGACGATCGCGAGCGACTCGCCCGCGCGCAGGTCGAAGGTGACGTCGTCCAGCACCTTGTGATCGCCGTGGGAGAACGAGAGTCCGCACGCCTTGAGCGAGCCTTGAACGTGCTTGGGCGCAGGCAGCCCGCCGCTCACGATGTCTGGCTGGGCGAGGAAGATCTCCTGCAAGCGCAGAAAGCCCGCGCGACCGCGCTGCAAGATGGAGATGGCGAATCCCATGGCGATGATCGGCCAAGTCATGCGGCCGAGCGCCATCGAGAACGCGAAGAAGTCACCCTTGGTGATGCCGCCATCGTCCGCGCCGCGCAGCAAGAGCGAAGAGCCGTACCAGAAGAAGGCGAGCACTCCGCCAGCGCTCGCGGCGCCGAGCATCGGCCCCATGGATCCACGCATCCGCGCGAGCCCCAGGCTTGCCGTGAGGTACTCCTTGTTGATCGCGTCGAAGCGCTTTCGCTCCTGCTTTTCGAGGGCAAAGCTCCGCACGACGCGAATGCCGGCGAGATTGCTCTGCATCGCGCTCGCGAGCTTACCGAGCGCGGCTTGGTTCTCCTTCGTACGCAAGAACATCTGTCGCGAGAAGCTGCGCGTGACGACGGTGAGGACCGGCACGGTGACGAAGCTGACCAGCGTCAGCCTCCACGAGATGTGCAGCATGACCTGGAGCGCGCTCGCGAACGCGAACACGACATTGACGACGTTGAGGATGCCGAACCCGTAGAGCAGCCTGACCTGCGCGAGATCGCTCGTCGCGCGACTCATGATCTCGCCCGAGCTCATCTTTCGGTAAAATGCGGTGCCGAGTTTGTGCAGCCGGTCGAGGAGGACCGCGCGCATCTCGTACTCGACGTCGCGTCCCGCGTTGAAGATGAAAAAGCGACTGGCGACGCGCGAGAAGAACGCCGCGATCGCGAGGCCGAGGATCCAGAGAGCCGGGCGATACGCGAGCTGCGGAGTGGCGCCGAAAAGCAGATCGATCGCCGACTTCGACAGCCAGTCGATGCGATTCATCGCGATCTGGAACAGCGCGAGGACGACCACGCCGTTGAGGTATTGCGGCAGGTGACGCCGGAACTGTCCCGACATTGTCGCGGGCAGCTTGCTCGGGTCGAACACGGTCATGATGGAGATGGCCGAACTTGAGATGCCCTCCGCAGGCCGTCGGTTGCCTCCGCGTTCACGACTGAGGCTGTGGCTTGCGGTGCGAGGAGCCGAGGACCGGGCGCCCGCGACCAGGCGCCATCACGACCAAGTCCTTGATCTCGACCCGCGTGGTCATCAATCCAAACATCACGCGCGCACCCCCGCGTCCGTCGAGCTCTTGGACCACGCCAGTCTTGCCCTCGAAGGCGCCGCCGAGCGCGCGGACTTGCGAGCCGCTCTCGATGGGTGCGCTCGGGTCCTCTGCATCCTTTTGGCGCCGGGCGATCGAACGGGGAGCCTGCGCCGACTTCGTCACGCCTCGCACCGACGCTTCGTCAGGCTTCGTACCGACTGCGGTCTGGCGCTTTCCCTTCGGTTGTCGGTCGCGGGTCATGAAGAGCCCTGCGCGTTTCGTGGACACTCGCGCCGTGGCGACTCTTCATTACGTCTGCAACGCGCGAAGTCAATCGGCGAGTGTAAATCGGCTTATTTCAGGGGTTTCCCCGGCAGTTGCCGAGGCGCGTCAACGTGCTTGGGATTTGGCTCATGCGAGCCTACAGCGGGACGCACCAACTCTTGATGATGGGTGGGCGGCTTGGCATTGGCGGCTGTGGCGATGACCTGGTGGGCATGGGTGATTCACCAAGAACAACGCGTCTGCGTCGCGCGTCATCCGAACTCCAGACGGGAACCGACGTCATCGGCATTGCGCCCTGGCCCCGCCTGGACGATCTTGTCGCCTCAAGGACTCATCAGGAGACAAGAGACTTCCGTGGCTGCCCGCAAGACCGCTAACCCCTCCAAGCCCAAGCCGAAGCGCGGCAAACGAAGCGACGTGCACGAACCGACGCACACCGACGAAGAGTCGGCGAGCGCGTCGGACGACGGCGAGGAGCGTGAGGCCGGCGACGGTGAGGCCGTCGAGGGCGAGGTCGTCGAGGGTGACGGCGCGGTCGCGCTCGATGGCGAGCGTGAGGGTGACGCAGAGGCGGAAGCACCGGCGTCGTCCGCGGCGACGAGCGGCAGCAGCAGCATTGCGCGCTTCGATCCAATGGGCGCGTACTTGCGAGAGGTCCAGCGCCACCCGCTCTTGACTCCCGAAGAGACGCGGCGACTCGCCGTGAGGCTCGTGGAGACGGGAGACCCACAAGCGGCCGCCGCGCTCGTTACGGCCAATTTGCGGCTCGTCGTGAAGATCGCGTACGAGTATCGGCGTGCCTACAAGAACATCATGGATCTCGTGCAGGAGGGCAACATCGGCCTGATGCAGGCGGTCAAGCGCTACGATCCCTACCGCGGCGTGAAGCTCTCGTCCTACGCGGCATGGTGGATCCGCGCGTACATCCTGCGGTTCATCTTGAACAACTGGCGGCTCGTGAAGCTCGGCACCACGCAGGCCCAGCGGAAGCTCTTCTTCAACCTACGCAAGAAGAAGGCGGAGCTCGCGCAAATGGGCGTGGAGCCGACGGACGCCGAGATCGCCAAGCACCTCAACGTGCCCGAGGCCGACGTGACCGAGATGGACGCGCGTCTTCAGGCGAGCGAGAAGTCTCTCGACGCGCCAATCGGCGACTCCGATGGGCGTTCGATCTCGAAGATCGACACGATGGCGAGCACGGTCGAGAGCCCCGAGGCGCTCATGGCCGACGGAGAGCTCCAGGCCCTGCTCAAGAACAAGCTCGGGGAGTTTCGCAAGACGCTCGTCGGCAAGGACAAGGAGCTCGCGATCTTCGATCACCGCTTGGTCGCCGATGATCCGCTCACGCTCCAAGAGCTCGGCGACAAGTTCGGCATCTCGCGCGAGCGCGTACGGCAGCTCGAGCAGCGCATCACGGGCAAGCTGCGCGAGTACTTGCGTGAAGAGATGGGCGACGCCGCGGAGCTATGACCTCGCCTGTCGGCACGTGCTACGTCGTGGCGACGCCGATCGGAAATCTGGGTGATTTTTCGGCACGCGCAGTGGAGACCCTGCAGAGGTGTGCCGTCATCGCGGCAGAAGATACGCGCCGAACACGACAGCTGCTGTCGCACTTCGGCGTGACGGGCAAGGACCTCATCGCCCTGCACGAGCACTCGAGCGCGCGTGATGTGCTGCGGGTGATCGAGCGACTGCGCGCCGGAGAAGACGTCGCGTTGGTGACGGACGCAGGCACTCCGGTGGTGAGCGATCCGGGGGACGCTTTGATCGCGGCTGCCGCGGAGGCCGGCGTTCGCGTGGTTCCGATCCCCGGTGCGTCGGCGGTCCTTGCGGCGCTCTCCGGCAGCGGATTCAGCGGGGGATTTCGCTTCATCGGCTTTCTTCCGCGCGAGCCACGCCCGCGCGCGGTGGCGATCGCGAAGGCGTGTGACGAGCCCGACGCGGTCGTCTTGTTCGAGTCCGCAAATCGTTTGGTAGAGACGCTGAGAGAGCTCGCCGCAGCCACTCCTGCGCGTCGCGCGTGCGTCGCGAGAGAGCTCACCAAGATGCACGAGGAGTTCGTGCGAGGCACCCTGGTGGAGCTCGCCGCGCTCTCTCGCGAGTGGATGGGCGAGATCACGATCGTGCTGGGCGCGCATGATCCGGGCTCGCGAGAGGCGACGATTGACGACGCATCCATCGACGCCCGCATCGACGAAGAGCTGCGCGCGGGCACTCACCCGAAGCGCATCTCGGAGATGATCTCCGCCTGGAGCGGCCGCCCCAAGCGTGAGATCTACGAGCGCGTCGTCCGCAAAAAAGGATAACGTTCGCGCACCATGGCACTCGACCTATCCATCGTCGGCAAACCCAGCGAAACCTTCCATCACTCGTACTCGTGGAAGGACGTCGTCCTCTATGCGCTCGGCATCGGCGCCAAGGTGAACGAGCTCGACTTTTTGTACGAAGGGCACGGGCCCAAGGTCGTGCCGAGCTTCGCGGTCGTCCCCACGTTCGCGCCTCTCTTCGCTTCGCTCGGAAAGACCGGCGGCGATCTCGCGATGGTGGTGCACGGCGCGCAGAAGGTCGTCATTCACAAGCCGTTCGCCGCCGCCGGCACGCTCTCGACGGTCGCCACGGTCCGCGGCATCTACGACATGCGCAAGTTCGCGAGCGTCTTGATCGACACCGAGACCAAGGACGAGAAGAGCGAGCTCGTGTGCTCCACGACTTGGACGATCATCTATCGCGGCGCAGGCGGCTTCAACGGCGAGCCGCCGCCGAGGGAGCCCAGCGGGATCGACGTCCCGAAAGGCACGGAGCCGACGTTCCGCGTCGAAGAGGCGACCACCAAGGAGCAGGCGTTGCTCTATCGCCTCTGCGGGGATCTCAACCCGCTCCACGCCGATCCGGAGTTCGCCAAGAAGGTCGGGTTCGAGCAAGGACCGATACTGCACGGCCTCTGCACCTATGGTCACATGGTTCGACACGCCGCGATCGGCGCTTGCGGCGGAGACCCCACCAAGCTCACCGCATTCGAGGCCCGCTTCTCCAAGCCAGTTTGGCCAGGCGACACGTTAGTGACCGAAGGCTGGGTCGTCGCGCCCGGCAAGATCGCGCTGAGCATGAAGGTCAAAGAGAAGAACGAGGCAGTGCTCGCGAGCGCATGGGCGACGTTCGCCTAGACGCACTCGCGGCCGACACATAGTCTGGGACGATGCAAAAGTTCCGTCTCGTCACTCGCAGCGACTTCGACGGCTTGGTCTGCGCGATGCTCCTCAAAGAGCTGGGCATGCTCGAGGACATCAAGTTCGTGCATCCCAAGGACATGCAAGACGGCAAGGTGGAGGTCGGACCGAACGACATCACGACGAACGTGCCTTATTGTGCGGGCGTTCACCTCGCGTTCGATCACCACGCGTCGGAGGCCGTTCGCGTGCAGGGCAAGCCCGACAACCACGTCATCGACCCGAAGGCGGAGTCTGCAGCGCGTGTCGTGTATGACTTCTATGGTGGCCGATCGAAGTTCCCGCGCATCACCGAAGAGCTCATGGAGGCCGTGGACAAGGCGGACTCGGCGCGCTTCTCGCGCGACGAGATCCTGAAGCCGACGGGCTGGGCGCTCCTCAACTACCTCATGGACCCACGCACTGGGCTCGGCCGTTTCCGCGAGTTCCGGATATCGAACTATCAGCTCATGATGCAACTCATCGATGACTGCCTCACGAAGACGGTCGACGAGGTGCTGGCGACGCCAGACGTCAAAGAGCGCGTGGACCTTTACATGGAGCACGCGGAGCGCGCGAAGGAGCAGATCGTCGAGCGCTCCACTGTCCACGGCAACCTGGTCGTGCTCGAGCTGCGCAAGGACGAGACGATCTGGGCGGGAAACCGCTTCATGATTTATGCGATCTTCCCGAAGACCAACATCTCGATCCATGTGATGTGGGGGCTCAAAAAGCAGAACACCGTGTTTGCGACGGGCAAATCGATCATCAACCGAACGTCCAAGACGAACATCGGAGACCTGATGCTCGAGTACGGAGGCGGCGGACACGACGCCGCGGGAACCTGCCAAATCGACAACGACAAGGCCGACACCGTGCTCGCCGAGCTCATCGCCAAAATCACCGCCGACGGCTGAACGCAAGCCGCCGAGAGGGATTCACAATAAGTTCAGAAGATCAAAGTTGGCGAGCCGGTCGAGGGGCCGCTGCTACTTCAGGATTTCAACAAGCTCCGTCCCCCCGAATCCACCTTTCGATCTTCCAGCTCTTTTTGTGAGAGTCTCTGTTGGCCGATCATCGCTTCTTCGGCTCGCCGAACAAGTCGAGCTGGTCGGCGCTCACCGCTTTCTTCGTCTTCGTCTTCGTCTTCGGAGGTAATGGCTCTTCGCGGTGGCCGCTCTCCACGTGCGATGCGTAGATCCGCGCGACGGTCTCGAGCGTGTCGATCTCGGTCGGGTTCTTGTCGCCGCGCACGCGAACGATGCGTGGAAATCGCATGGAATAGCCGCTCTCGTGGCGATCGGAGCGTTGCAGTCCGTCGAACGCGACCTCGAGTACGATCGTCGGCGTGACCTTCCGCCAGCCGCCGCGTTGCGAGATCGTCAAGGCCTCGAACGTTGGCGTGAGCTCGGCGATCTCTACGTCGGTCAAGCCGCTATAGGCCTTTCCCACGTCGACCAGCTCATCGCCCTTTGCGACAGCGAACGTGTAATCGCTAATCACGTCCGCGCGCTTGCCGTGGCCTTGCTCCACCGCGGTCACGACGACGTCGAGCGTAGCTGCCGCGTGCTTCACCTTGAGCCACGAGGCTCCGCGTGCGCCTGCCTCGTAGGGTGCGTCCGTGCGCTTGAGCATCACGCCTTCGTGCCCACGCGCGCGCGCCGCCGTGAACGCACTCTCCAGCTCCCTCTCGGACGCGACTGGCCAATAGGGATTGACGCGTAGTGGGTAGTCGGAGGCGAGCGCCTCCAGTCGCTTTCGCCGCTCGGTCCACGGCAGCTCGATGAGCGACTCTCCGTCATGGAACAAAATGTCATAGGCGAAGAACGCGGCGGGGACCTCGAGGAGCAATGACGGCTCCGGAGACTTTCGGCCGAGCCTGGCTTGGAGGGCCTGAAAGGGGCGGGGGCCGGCGTCTGCGTTCACGGCCAAGATCTCACCGTCGAGCACGACGTCCATCATCCTTTGCAGCGCTCGGACGACGTCGGGGAACGCGCCGGTGATCGTGCCTTGTCCGCGACCGAACAACACCACCTTGCCTTCGAATGCGTGGAGCTGCGCGCGCACGCCGTCGAGCTTGTCCTCCACGATCACTCGCCCCCAATCGACGGGTGCCTTCGAGGCTTCGATTGGGCTCGCGAGCATAGGCTGCACCGGATGTCCGAGTACGAGCCGAGCGTTGCCGAGGCCTCTGTCATAGGCCAATCGCGCGACCACTGCGGCGTCCGACACGAGCGCATGCGCGCGCCGAACCTCGTCGTGGTCTGCGCCGAACGCCTTGCTGATCGCGAGCATCACCACGCCCTCGACGACCCCGGTACGCGCCTCGCCGAGCAGCGTCTTGGTCAGGTACTTTCCTAGGCGAGGCGACGCTGCGCTGAGCGCGTTGGTGAGGAGTCGCGCCTTCGTCCCTCGCGATCCTGCCCTCGCGAGCGCATCGAAGAGCTCGCTCACGTCCGCGGGGGAGAGCCCCGCCCCGCTCTTCGGACGCTGCGCCAAGACGAGCTCAGCGGCGTCTCCGAGGTCACCCGTGCGCCTCGCCTCCGCGGCAATCTCCTCTTCCGAGACTCCGCTCGCCGCCGACAGCGCAGGCATCAACATTCGCCATCCAACGGCCGCGGTGCGCTCGTCGAACGGCGCGAAGGCCTGCGCCAGCGCCACCCTCACGGCCATACGCAGCGCGGGCTCGTCGCGCACGGCCGCATCAAGGAGGGCCTCCGCGATCGCGTCGACCTTCGCGTTTCGCGATGACGTCGCTCGAGCCGCATCCAAAGCCTCCGCAATACGCTCCATCGGCGCCAGCGTACCACCGAGCCGAAAGCCACCTGGAAGAGGACCCCAACCGGCGGAGCCGTGCGGCGCCTTTCTCAGGACTGCCCGCAGACCTCCCAACTACCGATTATCGAAACAACCCTCTCTTCTTCCCCAAAGCCACCTGGAAGAGGACCCCAACCGGCGGAGCCGTGCGGCGTTTTTCTCGGGACTGCCCGCAGACCTCCCAACTACCGATTATCGAAACAACCCATCACTCAGGCAAGGCGGGCGGGCCCGACAAAAGCGCTGCGCGGTCCGCCGAGCCAAACCCCCCGCGAACAGGCGCCCCAACCGCCCGCGCGCAGCGCCTAATCAATTACAAAGGCTAGTGCAGTTAGGCTGCGCCCGCAGGCAAGACAGCCCGACCGGCGAGGCCGAGAGCATCGTCCACCCGGGTAGCGCGCCATCGAAGCCGAGCGCGTCCCCAATCAATCCGCAGTCGCCTTTGCCGAAGAAGACCGCAAAGCCAGCGCCGTCGGCAGTGGGCGCGAACGCGAACGCAGAGCGGCGCTCGGGCGACGCCTTGTCGATCTTCGTGAAATCAGCCGCGAAGACACACGTCTGCTTGGACGGCGTTTGCAGCTTGTCTCCGAACGGCAAGCGCGACCACGCGACCGTGGCGATGTCGAACGCCCAGATCTCGTTGGTGTTGCCCACTGCGCCGTCGTCATGTCCGCCGAACGCGAGAAGGCGCTTGTTCACCGAGTCGAACGACATTCCGAAGTTGATGCGTCCGTTGGCGAGCGCCTTCGTCGGCATGAGCTCGGTCCACGCCGACGCCCTCAAGTCGAGCGCCCAAATGTCCGTGAGGAAAGGGCCCGTGAACGCGTTGGCGTCGCCGCCGCTCGCGACATAAGCGGTTTGCGAGGCCGAGTCGATCGCGAGCGAGTGGAACAGTCGCGCGGGCGGCTTCTTCGCGGTCTTCACGGCCGACCATGCGAGTGAGTCGAGATCGAGCGACCAAGTGTCGTCGAGCGGAGTGAACGAGAGGCCGTCCGTGCTCGCGTTGCCGCCGAACAAAACGAGTCGATTGCCAGTCGTGTCGATGGCAGCCGCGGCGTTGGAACGCGCCGACGGTGGCGTGCCCGTCGTCATCAGCTGCGTCCACGCCTGCGCCTTGAAGTCGAACGCCCACGTGTCATTGAGCGCGGTGTAGGGACCACTCGCCGCCTCGCGCCTGCGTCCGCCGAAGAGGATCGCGCGATTGTGCGCCACGTCGCTCACGAGCACATGACGCGAACGCGTGCTGGGGTTGGCGCCGCCTTCGATGGGGATCCAAACGCTGCAAGAGCGGTCGAACACCCAGGTGTCGCCGACGTGCACGTGACTGGGTGAGCCCGCGCACGGAGCGTTGCCAGTGTCGCCGCCGAAGAGGAGCGTAAGCTTGCCGCTAGCGTCGAGCGCGGCCGCGGAGTCCCCGCGCGGTACAGGTGCACCCTTGGCCGTTGCGCACTTCGGCGCGGCATCCACACGGCCTCCGTCTACGTCCGGCGCCGGTGCGCCTCGAGCGATGTCGGAGCTACAAGCAGCGACGAAACCAGCAAGGAATAGGGCCGCCGCTGAAGCTCGAAGAGAGATGCTCACGCTTCTTCGTATATCACGCTCAGGGAGCGATGACCTCTCCGAAGCTCCACTCGATCGCAGGTGCCTTGAAGCGCCACGGCTTTGCCAAGCCCTTTTGGGCCGCCTTGCGCACGTTCGGATCTCCAGAGAGCGCGATTCGATAATCGCTTATCGCGCGCTCGCGCTCGCCCGTGACGTCAAGCACACGACCACGCCAGAGATGAAACTGCAAACGACGCTCGAGGACGGCGTGACCCAATCGAATGGCGTCCTCGAAGCACACGAGCGCTGCCGGCCAGTCACACGCCGTGATCGCCAAGAGTCCATCCACTTGCGCGTAGGCGCTCTGCATTGGCGTGAGCGCTCGCGCTGTCGCGAGGCACCTCCGCGCCTCTGGCAAATTGCGCTGATCCTCGTACGCCTCGTACGCCTCTCGATAGGCGTCGAACGCGGCGATCGAGGTCCCGTCCATTCGCGCGCCGCCCGTGAGTGGAGGGACGTCGAGACGCGCCGTCTGGCTGCTGAGATCGAACGGAAAATAAGGGCGATTGCTCACCGGAGGTCGACCCGACGCGACGTAGACGAGTGATCGCTCGGCGTCGAACACGACGCTCGCCACGGTGGTCAGTGCCGAGATGCAGTGCGTGAGCCTGCACGCGCCGTCGACCTGACCGAGCACGCCGGCGATCACGTCCTCGTCGATGTTGCCGTGCGCCTGCGCCAAGCGCTCGTTGGCTACGCAGTAGCGCGTCGTGTTGTTGCGCCAATAGCCAGGATAGAAGTCCACCTCGGTCTTCGTGAGCTCTTCCTTCACGTAGATATTCGAGTATCCATAGTGGTCAGTCTCCGGCTCGAACGCCGCACGCCGCTTGCTCGTCACCTCGTAGATGAGAGCCTTCTTCTCGCGAGCGCTCGTCACGACGTAGGTCCACGCGCCGTTGGGAGTGTGGCCGTCCAGGATGCGCCGCGCGTCGTCCAGTGAGCGCGCGTAGCGCATGACCTCGTCGCCGACGATGCCGACGGGCATCCCGCCGATATCGAAGTCGGTGCAGGCGATGTGCTGATGAACCACGAGCGTGAGCCCCGAAGCGTTCATCGCGGTGATGCCGCCGAACAAGATGCCCGCAGACGTGATCGCGACGTAGCGTTGGCCATCCTTGGGAGCGTGAAAGGCGACTACCTGCTCGCGGTCCCAAGCGCCGACGCCTTGGTAATCGAAGTTGCGACCGTGCAGCATCCGCCCGTGCTTGGTCGCATCGCCCCACGCGATCGCGCTCGTGCAGCCGAACGTCGGCACGCCGTGTCGCGCTCCCAGCGGGGCTTTGGCGAGTTTCTTGTAAACGCTCGCGACCCAGAGGTACGTCTCGGGCATCGTGACCGCGCGCATCAGCTCGCCGCGCGGGATGCCCGCCCCGTCGGCGAGGCCCTCGAGTCCGCGTCGCGCGCGCATCGGGAAGCGTGACGCGATCTTCCTGCCGACGGTGAGCCCGAGACCCACACCGAGCGCGCGTGCCGCAGAGGCGGCGCTCTCTCCGAGCGCTCCCGTCGAGACGAGCTTCTCGATGTAGCGCGCGAAATACGGCAGCGGCCCTCGACCGATCGCGTCTTTGAGCAACAGCCCGTGCGCGAAGCCCATTTCGTAGTCGTCGCCGTCCAGTCTCAACACGTGGAAGCCATGCGAGCGCTCGTAGCGCGGAAGGGGCGCGGTCATCATGCGCGACCATAGCCGAAACTGGCCGACCATCGCACCCAACGGGACGACCTACCAATACACGACGGTCGACATCTCCGTGGACAGCATGGCCCAGGGCAAGTGCGACAACGGTTTACACACCATCAAGAGCGATGCGCCCTTCGGTTTGACCGTTTGGGGATGGGACCAATATTGCTCGTATGCCTACCCGGCAGGGGCCTCGGTTCAGCCAATCAATACGGTCGTCGTACCCGCCGTTCCGCACTAACTATTCGCGCTGCGCGTGGCTAGAAAAGGGGCACCGGCTGTTGGGGTAGGGTGGCTCGGCGGACCGCTCATGGCTTTGGGTTGGGGTTTTGGGTTTGGCAAAACGCCGCGCGCTCCGGTCCGTTGGTCTGCGAAGTGAAGCGGTGCGCCGGACGTTGCATCGCGGGTGGCGGGGGAGGAATGTGAGGTGAGTTCCGACCGACAGCCCGTGTCGAACTGCCAGTGATAGGACGACCTCCCTATCCCTTTTGCCACCCGCGACCGGATTGATCGGCGGAGCCGTGCGGCGTTTTTCTCGGGACTGCCCGCGGACGCACCCCAACGCCATCATCGAAAGAGCCTCTCTGAACGCGAGAGGGGGCGGGCCCGAGAAAAGCGCTGCGCGCTCCGCCGAGCCACACCCCAAAAGTCTAGCGGGTGCCCCCCTCGCCCCGCGCGCAGCGGGTAAACGAATTAGCGTTTGCCGAGCACAGCCTCGACCAATGCACGGTCCCCCTGAAGCGCAACTCGTTGCATATAAAAGGCAAGCCCGCGCTTACCTCCAAGCTCCTCCCCGGACCCCGCCCGGCCGGGGCCACCGTGGATCATCGAAGGCATCACAGTGCCCGGCGGAATGGCCTGCCCCGCGATCTTCTCGGACCCGATGGTCACGCGACCATGAAACGGCGCAATGCCAAGTACCGTGTTGCGGACGAAGTCCTTGTCATCGGAGTACACGCTCGAGACGAGACCACCGCCGCCACCGCACACGAGAGCGCTCACGGACTCCGCGGTTCCGTCATAGGCCATGATCGTGGCCACCGGACCGAACACCTCGTGCGCGTGAGCCACATCCGTGACGGCCGGTGAGTCGCTGACGAGCAGCGTGGGTGCGACGAAATAGCCCTTGTTCTTTGGCGCCCCGATGCCGTCGACCGGATCTGCGCCGCCGCAGACGATCTTCGCGCAGGTCGCCAACTTGCCAATGCCAGCGCGTACGTCGCGGAGCTGTTGGGCGGTAGCCACGGGTCCCATCGTGACGCTCTCGTCGGCGGGATTACCCACTTTGATACTTGCCAATCGCTCCATGAGGAGCGCGACCACGTCGGAGACCTTGTCTTTGGGGACGTAGACACGGCGAATGGCGGTGCACTTCTGGCCGGCCTTCTGCGTGATGTCGCGGAAGACGTCGCCGACGAAGAGGTTAAGCGTCTCGGCGCCGGCGCCCACGTCGGGACCGAGGACCGCGGCGTTGAGGCTGTCGGCCTCTACGTTCACGCGGACGTTCTGGCTCGTGACCGTCTTGCCCGAGCGGAGGAGCGTGCCCGTGTCGCTCGAGCCGGTGAACGCGAGGACGTCTTGTCCGGTGAGCTGATCCAGCAGGTTTCCCGCGCTTCCGGCGATTAGCGACAGAGCGCCCTCCGGCAACACCGTCGCCTCGATCAGGATCTGGGTGATGCGCCAGGCGACCACGGCGGTGCTCGTCGCGGGCTTGCTGATGACGGGCATGCCGGCGAGCCACGCGCACGCGGCCTTCTCGGCGAGACCCCACGCAGGGAAGTTGAACGCGTTGACGTGCACGGCGACGCCGCGACGAGAGACCCAAGCGTGCGCGCCGTAGAGGCGAGGTGAGCGGGCGAGCTGGAAGGCCTCTGCGTCTTCGATGACGTGGGTCGCGCCCAGCTGGCTGCCGAGGTCGCCGTAGTATTGGAGAGTGCCTGTCGCTCCGTCGATATCGAACTTCGCGTCGGAGCGCGTGTTGCCTGCGTTCTCGACGGCGAGCTTCATGAGCTCGTCGCGGTGCGCGTGGATCGCCTTGGCGGCGGCCTTCAACAGCTCCGCGCGCTCGGCGAAGCTCAATGCGCGCAGTGCAGGGCCGCCCTTGTCGCGTGCGTGCGTGAGGGCCTTGCCAAAGTCGAGGCCGGCGGTGCCCGTCTTGGCGACGACCTCTTCGGTCGACGGATTGAACAGATCGGCCGTGCTCGTTCCTTTGACCCACTCGCCGCCCACGTAGCTCGCCAACTCGATCATCGTCTGCTCCTCTTCTCGTTCGCACCCGCGCGCTTGCCTCGGGCTGCGCGCGCGACCTCTTCTACCGCGTTCGTCAGCGTGATGCTCGACGTGTCGACCGCGTGCTCGGCCTGCGCGTAGAGCGGCTTGCGCTTCTTGAGCAGCGCGCGCAGCTCGCTCATCGCCTCGGGTCTGCCCTTCATCGGGCGACCGTCTCCTTGAGCGACGACGCGGCCCCAGTGATCTTCGGCCGTCGCGCGGAGCCATACGGTCAACGCGCGCTCGCGCAGCATGGACCACGTCCCTGCGTGCGTCACGATCGAGCCGCTCGTCGCGATCACGCACGGCGCTTGACCCATCAGGCGCTCGAGCGCGGCGAGCTCCGCGCGGCGGAAATAGGCCTCGCCATGCATCTCGAACATAGTCGCGAGGCTCATCCCGGACTCCTTCACCACCATGGCGTCGAGCTCCACGAACGGCACGCCCAGGAGCGAAGCCACTCTCGTCCCAATCTCACTCTTGCCCGCCCCACGCAGACCGACGAGCGCCACGCTCCGCGCGAGCGGCTCGGGAGCGGCCTCGGCTTGCGACAAAAGAGACGCCGGAGAAGTGCCGAGCGCCTCGGCCACGTCGAGCAGTCGAGCGACCGAGATGTTCCCACTGCCGCCTTCGAGCTGCACCAAGAAGCGCTCGCTTACCCCGGCCTTGAGGCCGAGCGTTCTCAGTGTCAGCCCAAGAGCGTTTCGGCGCGCGCGAACCGAGGCGCCCAGCGCCTGGAGAAAGGCGTCCTTCTTGAAGCCCGAAGTATAATGCGCCTGCATAGGAGAGGCGCACTATAGCGCATGCGCCGCGAAGGAGGGGACCGAGTCGAACTGTCTGGTAGCGTCCGCTTGTGGAGAGCACCGCGAAAGTCCCGCCGAGCATCGCCTCGGATTTGCGCGCCCTGCTACAGGCCCCACGTGAGCTCTGGATCGTCTTTCTGGCGACGTTCTTCGAGTACCTCGGCGTGTACTCGTTCCTCTCCACACTCACACTGTGGCTCTCGAGCGATCACCACTTCGACGACAAGGCCGCCGGGTGGTGGGCTGCGACGTTCTCGACGCTGCTCACGCTCGTCGTGTTTCTCGTGGGCTCGATCGCCGACGCGATCGGTGTGCGGCGGACGCTCATCATCTCGTTCGCCCTCTCGGCGATCACGCGGCTCGCCATGTTCCTCGCTCCGAGCCCAACGATGGCGATCGTCGCCTTGCTCGCGTTCGGCTTCGCGTTCGCGACGAGCTCCCCCGTGCTGCAGGCCGCCGTTCAGCGCGCATCCACCAAGCGCACGCGCGCCTTCGCGTTCTCGCTCTGGTACGTGAGCCTCAACCTCGCGGGCTTCATCGTAGGTCCGTTCATCATCGACCCCGTACGCCACCGCTTCCTAGGCGCAGACGGTAAGCTCGCGGCTCACGTGGTGCACGTGCCGGGCTGGGGCGACCACATGATGACGGCGAACGGCGTGATCATGGGCACGGGCTTCTTCTTCGCCGTCCTTGCGCTCGTCGTGACGCTGACTTTGCGCAAAAACTTCGAGGCGCGCGTGGATCCGGAGGACGACCCCGCACCGGTGAAGAAGACGAGTGCGCTCGTGGCGCTGCGTGAGGTCGTCAGTGACCGCACGTTCTGGCGCTTCATCGTGCTTCTGGCGCTGCTCTCTCTCGTTCGCATGATGTTCCAGCACATGCACTTTACTTGGCCGAAGTACGTCACGCGCGAGCAAGGCGACGCGTTCCCTGTCGGCACCGTGTGGTCCTACAACTCGTTGCTGATCCTCTTCTTGGCGCCGCTCGCGACGCTGCTCACGCGCCATCGCAAGCCGTTCGAGGTGCTCGTGTTCGGCGCGTTCATCTCGGCGGTCAGCCCGTTCGTCCTCTGCTTCGGATCGACTTGGGGACTGCAGGTCACGATGATCGTCGTGCTTACCATCGGCGAGGCGCTCTGGTCTCCGCGCCTCTACGAGTACAACGTCTCGATCGCACCGCGCGGACGAGAGGCGACGTACGTGAGCCTCGCGTCGCTGCCGTTCTTCTTGGCGAAGTTCCTCGTAGGCCCGACGTCCGGCTACTTGCTCGCCACGTTCTGCCCCGAGACAGGCCCGCGGCGCTCGTGGATCATGTGGCTCATCATCGGCATTTCCACGCTCGTGGGTCCGACGTCGATTTGGTTCGCGCGCAAGTGGATCGCCAAAGAAGAGCCGGAAGTCGCGCCAGTCCGAACGAATGCAGTATAATGCATCGAACCTAGGCCTCTGCAGTATACTACTTGCTCGGCCCGGCCCCTTGGCGTAACTTTTTGGGGATGGCCGAGCACGCTCACGCAAAAACGGACCCCGTTCGCTTCGAGACGCACCCAGACCGCTACAAGCACTGGGAGCTCAGCTTTCAGGGCGCCGTCGCGAAGCTCGTGATGAACGTCAAAGAGGACCAGGGCATGCGACCTGGGTACCCGCTCAAGCTCAACTCGTACGATCTGGGCGTGGACATCGAGCTCGCCGACGCGCTGATGCGCATTCGCTTCGAGCACCCCGAGTGCAAAGCGCTCGAGTTCGCCTCGAGCAAGGACCGCATCTTCTGCTCCGGCGCGAACATCTACATGCTCGGCTCGAGCACGCACGCGTTCAAGGTCAACTTCTGCAAGTTCACGAACGAGACGCGCCTCTACCTCGAGGACATGAGCCAAAACAGCGGCGTTCAGAGCCTTTGCGCGCTCAACGGTACGGCGAGCGGCGGTGGGTACGAACTCGCGATCGCGTGCGACGAGATCGTGCTTCAGGACGACGGTGGCAGTGCCGTGAGCTTGCCGGAGTGTCCGCTCCTGGGCGTGCTGCCGGGCACCGGCGGTCTCACGCGACTCGCGGACAAGCGAATGATTCGACGCGATCTCGCAGACGCTTTCTCCACGCTCGCAGAAGGCGTGCGAGGTAAGCGCGCCGTCGAATGGGGGCTCGCGGACGAAGCGCCGAGCAAGCCGCAGTTCGAGGCAACCATCAAGCGACGCCTGGACGCGATCGTCGCGCGCAGCACTCGCAAGTCGTTCACGCCGATGAAGCTCGGACCGCTCGAATGCAAACGCTCGGACAACGGCTCCGAGTACAAATTCGTCTCCTTGGAACTCGATCGCAACACGCGCATCGCGAAGGTCACGATCAGGGCTCCCGACGTGGCGCAGCCGAAGACCGCGGCGGAGCTCGCGAAGGTCGGAGACCAAGCGTGGTGCGTTCGCGCGTTCCGTGAGCTGGACGACGCGCTCCTCGACCTACGCTTCAACGAGCCGCTCATTGGCACCGTGGCCCTTTACGCGGAGGGGGATCAGTCCCAAGTCCTCGCCGTGGACGCAATGCTCGACTCGCAGAAGGATGACGGACTCGTCAACGAGGTGCGTCACTTCATCAAGCGCGTATTGAAGCGCGTCGATCTCACGGCGAAGAGCTTCTTCGCAGTCTTGCCGCCGGGCACCGCATTCGCGGGCACATTGTACGAGCTCGCTCTCGCCGCGGACCGCATCTACATGAAGGACGAGGCCAATACGAGCGTGCAGGTCTCGGCGATGAACGCGGGCGTCTTGCCGATGTCGAACGGCCTCTCGCGGCTGGCGTCACGGTTCTTGCGCGACCCGGCGAACGTCGGTCGCGTGCTCGAGACGCGCGGGCCGATCGACACGCAAGCGGCGAACAAACTGGGCCTCGTGACGTTCGCGCCGGACGACATCGACTGGGACGACGAGATCCGCGTCGCCTTCGAAGAGCGCGCGAGCCTGTCTCCCGACGCGATGACCGGCATGGAGGCGAGCCTGCGCTTCGGCGGACCCGAGACGATGGAGACCAAGATCTTCGGTCGCCTCTCCGCCTGGCAGAACTGGATTTTCCAGCGGCCCAACGCCGTCGGAGAAAAGGGCGCGCTCACTCTCTACGGCAAACCCGAACGCGCAGAGTTCGACTTCCGACGCACCTGATCGAGGCACCCATGAGTCAAGTCATCAACGACGACAAGATCCCGAATAACGTCCACCTCGCGGACGACAAGAAGCTGCAGCGCGCGCTCGAGGCCTGGCAGCCCAACTACATCAACTGGTGGAAAGAGATGGGGCCCGTCGGCTTCCAAGAAGACGACGTGTATCTGCGCACCGCGATCAGCGTCGAGTCCGACGGATGGGCGAACTTCGACTACGTGAAGATGCCGGACTATCGCTGGGGAATCTTCCTCGCCGACCCCGTGAAGGACCGAACCATCGCGTGTGGAGACGACTACGGCAAGCCCGTGTGGCAGCAAGTGCCCGGCGAGCATCGCAACACGCTCAGGCGCTTGATCGTCACGCAGGGAGACACGGAACCCGCAAGCGTCGAGCAGCAGCGACTGCTCGGGCAAACCTGCCCATCCGTGTATGATCTCCG
>JAYVYD010000322.1:0-8395 GCA_043784605.1 Myxococcales bacterium
GAAGACACAACAAACGAGCGCTATTTGGTCAAGTGCGGAACTCCTCTCAGAGCAGAATGAGGTTCAGTCGCAGAATTCGTAATTTAAAAAAATTGGAGGCCAAACCATATCGATCGCTCCGTCGGGCACGTCGCGCTGCAGGCCGCGCATCAGACGATCGTGCCAGCCCGCGCATGCCCCGTGACACGGTTCTCCGCGCGCGGGATCATCGCCCGCGTCCACGAGGACCCGACGCCCGTCCGCGAGCTCCACCAACGCGGCGAGCCCTTGCCCGACGTCGTAGAAGCGCACCACCATCGGCCGCGTCTGCGTGCAGACCGCAACGGTTGATGATGCAACGGCCACATTGAGCGGCGGCAGCGATCTGGGAGTTTGCGGATCGAGCAGCATGTCGTTGCGACACGCGGTTGCGAGACAGGCA
Source organism: Myxococcales bacterium (assembly GCA_043784605.1). Lineage (GTDB taxonomy): Bacteria > Myxococcota_A > Polyangia > Polyangiales > Polyangiaceae > JANYHY01. Next base: position 422 of record JAYVYD010000322.1, read on the forward strand.
AGTGCAATCGCTCGTGCGAACAACGAGATCCACGGAGACGAGACGCGCACGGCTAACGCCCAGACTTCCAGGCTCTCGTGACCAAGATCTCGCCGGATGACGACCAATGGGTCGTCACCGAACTCTTCCAGCTCGACCCAGTCGCCGTCGACGCGGCGGACTCGGTAGTCGCGGGGCGGGTCGTCCTTCAGCGTGAGGCGCACGCATTCGCGCGCTTGGCTCGCCTTGGTGAGGCGCTGCTTGATGATTGACCGGCTCGTCGACGTCGCCCCTTTGCTCTTCCGGACCGAGAAGCGAGCGAAGATCTCGAGGCCCTTCACATAAGCGGGAGCCACGATCAGTCGAGTGATCTTGGACAGCGCGATCTCGCGCTCCTCGTCGACCTGGCCGTCGGGGTCCACGAGCTCGAACCGCACCGTGCGGTCGCCGAGCTCCAACACGCGACCGAAGAGCAGGCCTTCACCATCCGCCCACATGCAGAACCCGACGAGCCCCCCAGTCTTCCGAAATCGCAAGAGCGCTCGACGAAGCATCGACGCATCGTAGACGATCGCGCCGCTGGGATGTCGGACCGGAGGATGTCGGCTACACCCTATGGCGTGAACGCGCGGGCGAAGCAGTTGTTGACCGAGGTCCTCCATCTCCCCCCGAGGAGCGGGACGCCTTTGCGTCGATGCTTCTCGATCAGCTAGACGCGGCCCCCGACTCACGATCGGACGCCGAGTGGGCGGCGGAGATTCCGCGTCGTAGTGCTGAGGCGCTTGATCCGAACTGGACTGGCCGCTCTTGGGAAGACGTCCGCGCGGAGATCGAGCGCGGCTTGCGTGCTTCTCGTGGCGAATGAGCTCTCGGCTCCGCTTTGACGGCGAGGCGATCGCCGAGATTCGCAGCGCCGCAGAATGGTACGACGCGCGGCGACGCGGCCTCGGCGACGAGTTTCTCGACGCCTTGTAAGCGCGTCTCGCGCAGCTCGCCGAGACGCCAAGCCTCGGCAGCAGGTTCTCCGGCGCCTCGGCGGACGTTCCTGCGCGACGCATTCTCGTCACGCGGTTTCCATACGTCGTCGTCTTCGTCGAAGTTGGCGACGAGATCCGCGTGGTCGCCGTCATGCACGGCAAGCGCAAGCCTGGCTATTGGATGCGAAGATTCTAGAAGTAGCTCAGCGCTCGAGCACAATCCGCATCATGCGGCGCAACGGTTCGGCGGCGCCCCAGAGGAGCTGATCACCGACCGTGAACGCGCCGACGTACTCGGGGCCCATCTTGAGCGTGTGGATGCGACCGATCGCGACGTCGAGCGTGCCGGTGACCGCCGCGGGCGTGAGGTACTTCTTGGTGGCTTCCATCTCGTTGGGGATCACCTTCGCCCAAGCGTTGCTCTCTTTGATGCATGCCTTGAGCTCGTCGATCGGCACGGCCCTCTTCATCTTGATCGTGAGGCCTTGTGAGTGACAGCGCATCGCACCGACGCGTACGCAGATGCCGTCGATCGGAATTTCTGGATCGAGACCGAGCATCTTGTTGGCCTCCACCTGGGCCTTCCACTCTTCGAGGGTCTGACCGCTCGCCATTCCCTCGTCGATCCACGGGATGAGGCTCGGCGCGAGCGCGGCGCCGAACTGCTGGGTCGGAAACTCCGGCGAGCGCATCGCGCCCTGGATCGCGCGATCGAGCTCGAGAACGTTCGCGGCCGGATCCGTCGCGAGCGTGCCCACCGCGTCGGAGAGCGCGCGCATCTGAGCTGCCAGCTCTTGCATGTTCTTCGCGCCCGCTCCGGACGCTGCTTGATACGTCATCGAGCTGATCCACTCGACCCATCCCTGCTTCATCGGCCCTGCCATCGCCATGACCATCAAGCTCACGGTGCAGTTGCCGCCCGCGAAATCCCGGATGCCCTTGGCCAGCCCGCGCTCGATCATCGGCATGTTGACCGGGTCGAGGATGATGATCGCGTCGTCGCTCATGCGCAGAGTCTTGGCGGCGTCGATCCAGATTCCCTTCCATCCCTCCTTACGCAGCTTGGGGTGAATCTCGCTCGTGTACTCGCTGCCTTGGCACGAGACGATCACGTCTTGCGTGGCGAGCGCCGTGAGGTCCTTCGCGTTCACCACGAGCGGCGCGTCGAGGCCGACCTTCGGCGGGGCCATGCCGGCTTGCGAGGTCGAGAAGAACGTGGGGTCGAAGCCCTTCCAGTCTCGCTCCGAAGTCATGCGCTCCATCAAGACGGAGCCGACCATCCCGCGCCAACCGACGAAGCCGATGCGTTGCATACGCGCAATTTTGCCATGTGGACGTGCGCAGGGGCAAGCGCAAGGGGTAAGATAACGGGCAATGCGGCTTCTTCATCGTGTCGTCGAAGAGCCTCGCGACTGCGTCTACCTCCCCTACGAGCGCGCCTCGCTCGACGTGCGCCTGCTCGTGGACGTGACGCCCGAGGAGCTCGACGCCATGCTGTCGCGCGGCTGGCGCCGCTTCGGGCCCGCGTATTTTCGGCCGACCTGCGCGGCGTGCGGAGAGTGCGTGACGCTACGCATACGCACGGACTTGTGGAAGCCAACCAAGAGCCAGCGACGCGCGCAGAAGGCGAGCGCCCGTCTGAAGCGCGTGGTGCGCTCTCCCCTCGTAGATCGCGAGCGCCTCGATCTCTATCACCGCTGGCACGAAGCGCGCGAAGGCGAGCGCGGGTGGGACGAGAGCCCGATGGATGCCGAGCGCTACGCGTTGGACTTCGCGTTCCCACACCCGTGCGCGCGCGAGGTCGCCTACTACGACGAAGAGGATCATGGTCGGCTCGTGGGTCTCGGTCTCGTGGACCAAACGCCGCACGCCTTCTCCGCCGCGTACTTCTTCTACGACCCCGAGTTCAAAGGCTCACTGGGCGTATCCAATGTCGTTGACCTCGTCGATCACGCAAAGAAAAAAGCCCTCCCGCACGTCTATCTCGGCTACCGCGTCCTGGGTTGCGAGTCGCTACTCTACAAAGGCAACTACGGACCCCACGAGCTCCTCGTCGGAAGACCCGCAATGGACGAGACCCCCGAGTGGCGATTGGCCAACCCGCCGTGAGCCGACTGTCACGGCACCAGTTGTCGTCGCGACAAGTCACTCTTGCGGCGTCGAAGGCGGGTTGATCCACGCGCATGCTTCGACTCTCGTTGCGTAGGCATGGGTGTGATCTCGTAGGTGCCCTCGCGGTGGTCGCGATCGCCGTGAAGGTGGTCGCCGGAGTCGGGGCCGTGCGCGAGACGTTGTTCAACGACGAGAGCATCTACCTCGCGAGCGGCGTGCGAATGCTCGTGCCTGGCTACCCGAATGACGCGCGCGGTCTGCCCAGCGGCTCGTTCGGTCCGCTCTAATCGTGCTGGTACTTCGTCCTGCACCGCTTCGAGCACGATCTCACGCGACTCTATTTTCTGAGTTGGTCGTTGCTCGTCGCGCTGGTGTGCCTCGCGCAGTACGCGCTTCAACGCGCGCTCGGAGGGAGCGTCGTCTTCGCGATGTTGACGACGTTCCTGCTGGCGACGTCGCGCTTCTTCGACGTGTGGCCCTACGTCGCGCATTTCGCCGCGCTCGTCGTGCTCGTCGGCGCCACGGTCGCGGTGCGTGCGCGCTCGAGCCGAGCGTTCGCGCGGTGTGTTTTGTGGACGTTGCTCGCGGGTGCCTTCGTTCGACCGGAGCTCGCGCTCGCCTTCGTTTTCGCGGCGGTCAGTGCTCTCGTTGTTGGGGCGATCGCGGCGCGGCGTCGAACCCGGTGGCGATCGCTCGTCGTAGACGTTGCCCTCGTCGCGCTGCCTGCCGCGATCCTTGGCGGAGTGTTCGGCAATCCGATGGGGGGAACGCGCGCGTTCTACGCGTGGGGACAGCACTACGCGGTGCAAGAGGTAATGCGCCACTAGCTCGCGCAGGACCCGTGGCTGGAGTGGTACTCGTTCGTTCAACGAGACTTCGGCTCCGTCAACGATCTCTCGAGCGCGCTGCGGGCGAACCCTGCGGCGTTTCTAGAGCATTTTTGGCTCGACGCTCTCGCGAGCCCCCACTCGATCTACGAGATCTTCGAACCGGGACTCCTGTTGCCTCCAAGCGTCGAGAGAGTCTTCCCGGTGCTGATGTTCGCGTTCGTAGCGCTCGGTGTGCTGGGGCTGTGGCGCCGGCCGAGCCTTGGGCTCAAACGCGCGCTTGCGCTTTGGGTCGCGCTCTCCGCGCCCACGCTCGTACGCGAGAGGTGCGGAAAACGCGCGCGCCGGACAGAAGGAGGAGTCCGCCGGCGGCTTGTCGGGAGAGACTGTCGCCGACTCGGTGACTCGGTGCTCGATCCCATCTACGACGTAGTGCCAGGGGTCCTAGGTCCGCTTGCAGCGGGGTCAACGACGGTTGCGTGCGGAGCGGATGAGGAGCCGTACTCCTGTGCGACGACGATTCCCGACGACGGGATCGCGAAGGTATCGGCGGAAAACTCCGCGCTCCTAGTTTGGAGTTGGTGTTGCGCAGTGACCGTTGATGCAGAGCGCTGTGCCCGAGCAGCAATCACCTGCGGTAGTGCACGCCTCGAACTCGTTCGAGCAGCCCGTTGGCGGCGGGACGCACACCTTCATGTTGCCACTCTGACGGCAGAACCCGCCGCAGCACTCGTCGGCTTCGTTGCATGCGGTGCCGTTCGGCTTGCAGGGGTCGAGCGACCAGAAGCCGCGCATGTTGCCGGGCTGGAGATCTTGTCCCGGTAGGTAGAGCGCGGGGTGGCTCGGGTCTTTGTTGGGCTGCGGTGTCACGTCGAGCGCGGCGAGCCAGAGCTTCTTGCGGCGCGCGGTGCCGTACGCGAACGCGTCGGGATCGAGCGACGGCGTGAGCGTATTGCCGTAGCAACGACGGCTGGTGAACACGACCCAGTAGTAGCCGCCTACCGCGATCGGCAGGATGGTGGGCTCGTAGTTCATGTCGATCTCGTTGCTGCCGTAGGGCATGTACGGCTTGCCGCCGGAGATGCCGTTGAGCGCGTCGAGAGCGACGACCTTCTTGGTCGCGATCTCCAGCATGCGCACGTTCGCGAGCTGGCCCGAGCGCGTGCCCATCTCTTGCGACGAGTCGTCGTGGAAGAGCACGTACTTGTTGTCAGGCGTGAGCTGCGGCCAACCGGGCCACTTCTGGCTGGTGAGGACGGTGACCTTGTTGCTGAACTTCTTCGTCTTCACGTCGAAGTCCATCACGCTCAACGTCTGAGAGTTCCCGTCGTTGAACACGATCTTCGTTCCGTCCGGCGAGAACGCCGGCATCGCAGGCTGAATGGCGGTTCCGTCCATGCCAGGCGCGCTGATCTTGTTTCCCGTCTTGGAGTCGCGGAGCTCTACGGGGCTGATGCCTGCGCTGCCGGGGCTCGTGGTGTACGTGGTCAGCAAGAACGTGCCGTCCGGGTACACCGCGGCGAACGAATAGGCGCGAGAGCCGGGCGCGTTGATCAGCGGAGCTGCGTTCTTGGTGAGGTCGTAGGTGCCGTCGGTGGATGCGAGCACGTTGCCGTTCGCGCTCGCCGAGTGACAGACCTTGCAATTGGTCAGTAGCGATTGAGCCGTGCCGCCGACCTTCAGTTTGAACATCTCGCCGCCGTTGCTGTACGTGTTGTAGAACACGTTGCCGCGCATCGTGCCCTGCGCGACAGACCACGTGCGCGTGATCGGGCCGGTCACCTTGCCGCCGCTCAGCTTCGTCATCTGCACGGTCAGCGGATCGCTCGCGGTGACACTGGCGAGCACTTGCTTCCACATCACGTCGGCGACCTGAAGCTGGCCGGGCGTCGAGGCTCCGTAGAACCCGGTGTAATCGATGTTCGTCGCCTTCATGTGGATCATGAGCCCGTCGGGCGCGATGCCGTCGAACTGCATCACGGGTGACTTGAGCCCACGCGGCATGACCGTCGCGTCGTACGGATAAAGCCATTTGAAACCAGGATCGGCAGCGCCGCCGCCCTTCAAGAGCGCTTGATTGCCGGCGTTCACGTTGCCCGGGTTGTCGGTCAACGTCACGTTGACGTTCACGATCGCGCTGCCCTTGGACGTACCAGCGACGGCGTCGATGTGCGCGATGCCGCCGACCGTGCCGAGCGCGGTGAAGAGGCCGGTCGCGTCGATCGAGCCGAGGCCGACGTTGTCCATCGACCAGTTGGCCACGAGCGGATTGTTCGTCTGCGGGTCGAGCGCTTGGAACTGCTGCGTGACTGGCGAGCCGCTCGCTTGGAGCGTGGCGGACGGCGGCGTGACGATGAGCGCGACGGAGGAGGCGTCGTTCCCTGGAGGCAAGATCACCTCGGAGTCCGGCTGATCGCCGTCCGGACCTCCATCACCGTTGGAGGTGTCGAAGATGGCGCTCGGCTGCGTGCTGCATCCGAGCACGATGACCCCAACACCCAAACATAGCCACGGCGAGAGCTTCATCGACATAAGGGACCTCTTCGTCTCAAGGAAGCATGAAGTCTATCTGCCCGCGTTCGGCAAACTAGGTAATTCGACTCACTCGCCTCGCAAGTCGGCGGTCCCGGACTTCATGATCGCGATGGCGGCCGTGCGCGGCAAGACGCCCAAGAACGCAGACGCCAAGCGATTGACGACGCCGATGATCTTCGTCGGTCCGCGGCGCTCGGCGAGCGCGACCAGCGTGTCCTCGGCCACGGCGCTCGCATCCATCGTGCCCGGCGCCTCCTTGTCCGTGGTCTTGAGATAGTTGGGGGTTCGTATCGCGCCAGGACACGACGCCAGTACGTCCACGCCAGACTCCGAGAGCTCGGACCACAGGCCCTCGGCCAAGATGCGATTGAACGCCTTGCTCGCGGCGTACGGCGCCAATCGCGGTCCGCCTTGATACCCGGCGATCGAAGACATCAGCACGAGCCCGCCGCGCTTCCGCTCGATCATCTTGGGAACGAGCGCGTGCGCGAGCCGCAGCGGCCCCATGCAGTTGACCTCCACGACGCGCAGCGCGCGCTCGAGCGGAAGAGAGAGCGTCTCTCCGATGAACGAGTATCCCGCGTTGAAGATCGCCAAGCCGACCTCCAAGTCGTCCGTCGCGCTCTTCAGAGCATCGACGAAGTTGGCATTCGAGAGATCGCACGGCACCGTGCGCACCTCGACGCGGTGCACTTGTCGAATGCTTGCGGCGGCCTTCTCGAGCGCGTCTTGGCGGCGAGCGAGCAGCACCACGTTCAGCTTTCGCGAGGCGAGCGCTGATGCGAACGCGAGGCCGAGACCCTCCGACGCGCCAGCGATCACGGCCCACTCGCCGTATCGATCGGCGAAGCTCGTCATGCCTTCTCGTCCACTGCTTGTTGAGGGCGCGTGAACGGGTGGTCCTTCGAGAAGCGCCACGCGACGAAGATCGGTAGCAGCCACCAAGGCAGGTTCGCCCCCGCGACGGTCCCCCACTTGGGAGTGTGGAACGGGCCGAAGGTCTCCTCGAACATGATGATGCTCACGTTCGCGAACATCACGCCGGCCCAGAAAATAGCCGGGACCTTGATCCACTCTCTGCCCTTCACGATCGCGAACATCGCGAACGCGTAGAAGGGCCAGAAGAGAAGCGCGTCGAGCCAGATGGTCGCTTGCCACCACTGCGGTCGCGCGTTCTGGAGCGGATCGAAGTTGTCTCCCCACCAGTGCACGAGATCGACGAACACCTTCGGCGGCCACATCGGGTAATCGAAGTGAGCGCGATCTTTGATGATGATCTGCTCGAGATCGACGATCGGCGTGATGAAGACGAGGTTGATGAAGAAGAACCCGAGGATGATCCAGTCGACCGGGCGCTCCTTGAGGGGAATGATGTGCCGCGCGCTCATTGCGGCAGGGACGCTAGTGCACCGCCGATTCTTTCGCTACGCGAACGGGCGGTGCACCCAAGCCCCGATTCAGACGCGCTCGTCGACCGACTGACGCGCGATGTCCCCCACTATCGGGTACGCGTAGTCGTCGCCGGTGAAGACTTTGTACGCGGC
>JAYVYD010000323.1:0-5929 GCA_043784605.1 Myxococcales bacterium
CGTCTTCACTCGGAATGAGTGACTCGAGCGCGCTCCGTAGCAGCGACACCAAAGCGGGAGCCCGACCGTCCGACGAGAGCGCGATGGTGACGACTCCGCGCTCGAACGTGGCGGCGCCGTACGCCGTGCAACTTGCCACGTCATCGATCGCGATCGTGAACAGTTGCCTCGCGTCTGCGGCCTCGCGCACGCGCCGATTCACGGCGGGGGGCGCGGCGGCGATGACGAGCCACACGTCGTCGAGGTCGCTGTCTTCGAACTCCCCCGCCCTCGCCTCTCGTACCGTGTTGCTCGTTCGCGCTCGCGGATCGATCAGCCGGACTAGCGCGCCCGCGCTCGCGAGCTTCGCCGCCTTCTCGAGACCCACGGGCCCTCCGCCGACGACGAGCACCCGCTTGCCCTCGAGCTTTAGAAAGAGCGGATAGTTCATGATGCTCTCCGCGCGTGAAGACCGCACTCTTTGTGCTCCGGCGCTTCCCACCACCAACGGCCCGCGCGAAGCGGCTCACCTGGGTTGGTCGCGCGCGTGCACGGCGCGCAGCCGATCGAAGTGTAGCCGCGGGAGTGGAGCGGGTGAGTCAACACCTCGTGCTCCCGCGCAAACGTCCAGACTTGGTCGCTCGTCCAAAGCGCGAGCGGCGAGAGTTTGAGCAGCCCGCGCTCGTCGACCTCGCTCACCGGTATGTCTGCGCGCGTCGGAGATTGCTCCCGACGCAGGCCCGTCACCCACGCCGTCGCACCAAGGAGCGCGCGCGCGAGCGGACCCAGCTTGCGCGCTTCGCAGCACGCTCGACGCGCTTGCACCGAGTCGTAGAAACCATTGGCACCTTGTCGGCGAACGAGCGATTCCACCGAGATGGCGTCCGGAAGATAGACCTCGATGTCGATCGCGTAGCGCTGCTTGGCCGCGTCCAGCAGCGCGTGCGACTCCTCCGGCAGTCTGCCGGTGTCGAGCAAGAAGACACGCGGCTTGAGCCCGACACTCGCCGTAGCGCGCGCGACCTCGTGGAGGACGACCATGTCCTCGACGCCGAGCGAGCACGCCACACGCAGACCATCTCCGTGGCTGATGAGTGCATCCCTGAGGAGCACGAAAGGCTCGCCGTTCATGTCAGCACCGGGAGGCGCTGCGCAGGGTGTGCGCGATACCAGGTCACCTGTCCGAGCAGCACGAGACGAAGCACGATCCCAAGAAAGAAGCCGCCGACGAACACTGACTCTCCGTGCGACAACGCATAGAGGAGCGCCAGCACCCGGCCACCGGCGTTCAGGAGCGGGAAGAGGTAGCTCACCTCCTCAGCGCGCTTGAGACGAAAGAGCCTCAAGATCTGAGGCACGTACGAGCCCTCGATCGCGGCGATGCCTGCCGAGCCGAGCCACCAAAACGAGGTCATGACTGACCTCGAGAGGGCCGGATAATTTTGTTCAACATACTGACATATTCTTTTATAGTAGACGGTTGGTTAATATGATAGAAGATTCTTCAGCCCATGAGAAATGATGCTGGCAAAGCCAATCCGCTTAGTTGTCGTTCGCCGAAGGCGACGACAAATCACCTTTCACAGCTCGAAGACGAGGCCATCTTCATCCTCCGTGAGGTGGTGGCTACGCGTGAGCGGCCCGTCATTCTCTTCTCTGGAGGGAAGGACTCCGTGGTGCTGCTGCACCTCGCGCTCAAGGCCTTTCGGCCTGCCAGGCTTCCGATCGCCGTGATGCACGTCGACACCGGGCACAACTTCACGGAGGTGCTCGAGTTCCGCGACCGGCATCTCGCGCGCCTGCAAGTTCCTCTCGTAGTAGCGAGCGTGGAGGAGTCGATTCGACAGGGCCGCGTCACTGACGCCACGGGTCCCCGCGCGTCGCGCAATGCGCTCCAGAGTGTCACGTTACTCGACGCGATCGCAGAGCACCGCTACGACGCTGCGTTCGGAGGCGCCCGCAGAGACGAGGACCGAGCACGCGCCAAGGAGCGCATCGTCAGCGTGCGCGACGAGCTCGGACAGTGGGATCCGAAGAGTCAGCGACCCGAGCTGTTCGCGCTCTTCAACACCCGCATTCGTCAGGGCGAGCACCTGCGAGTGTTCCCGCTCTCCAACTTCACGGAGCTCGACGTCTGGGAATACATCGAGCGAGAATCGATCGAATTGCCTCAGATTTACTACGCGCACGAGCGCGACGTCTTCCTGAGGGACGGCATGCTGTACTCGGTCTCGCCGCTGAACGAGCGCTCGGGACGCGAAACTCCCTTCCGCGAACGCGTGCGGTTCCGCACAGTGGGCGACGTGACGTGCACGGGTGCGGTGCGCTCGAACGCAACGGACGTTCGTGCGGTCATCGTCGAGGTACGTGAGGCGACGGTGACCGAGCGCGGAGCGACGCGCGCGGACGATCGCGCGACCGAGGCGGCGATGGAAGACCGAAAGAGAGAGGGATACTTCTGATGAGTGAACGAGCGATAGAGACGCCGCTCCGATGCGCGACCGCGGGAAGCGTGGACGACGGCAAGAGCACCCTGATCGGCCGACTCCTGATGGACAGCAAGGCGCTGATGACCGACCAGCTCGCGCACGTCGAACAAGCGAGCAAGCGACGTGGCCTAGCGAGGACCGACCTCGCTCTCCTCACGGACGGGCTACGCGCGGAGCGCGAGCAGGGCATCACGATCGACGTGGCGTGGCGCTACTTCGCGACCCCGCGTCGACGCTTCGTGCTCGCGGACTCACCCGGACACGTCCAGTACACACGCAACATGGTCACCGCGTGCTCTCAGGTCGACGCGCTCGTCGTGCTCTTGGATGCCCGGCACTTCGCTACAGAGGACTTCAGTCTGCTAGAACAGACGCGCCGACATTTGTTCGTGGCGAGGGTGCTTCGCGTCTCTAGCCTGGTGATCGCGATCAACAAGATGGACGCCGTCGGGTTCCGTCGTGAAGGGTACACGCGGGCGCGCGACGCCGTGCTCGACTACCTCGAGAGCGATGCGATCACGTTCGTCCCCGTGTCTGCGCTAGCGGGCGACAACATCGTCACGCCCTCACGCTCGATGCCTTGGTACCAGGGTCCCACGCTCCTCACGCACCTCGAGGGGCTGCCCTCGGACGCGGCTCGAGAGGACGCACCCGCTCGGCTCGCCGTGCAGTGGGTCATTCGCCCGCAGAGCGAGCAAGAGCCTGACTATCGGGGATATGCAGGCCGCCTGTCCTCGGGCACGCTGCGCGTCGGTCAAACGGTGCGGGTATTGCCGTCCAACGCGACGTCGCGCATCACGCGCATCGAGACCGCGCGCGGCGAGGCCGACGTGGCGGTCGCTAGCGAGTCGATCGTGGTGCACCTCGCTGACGACGTGGACGTGAGCCGCGGAGATTGCCTAGTCGCCGACGACGAGCCCCGATCGACTCCGACCCAAGAACTCACGCTCGACGTCGCCTGGGTGAACGCTACCGCGGCGAAGATCGGCACGAGCTACGTCTTGAAGCACATGACACGAGAGGTCCGAGCGGTGCTCCTCGGGATCGATCACCACTACGACGTGACAGCGGGAAAGGCGCTTCCTCTAGGAGAACAGACGTCTCCAATAAAGCAGAACGATCTGGCGCGCGTTCGTGTGCGCGTGAGCGCGCCCCTCCCCACCGATGCGTTTGCTCGAGATCGGACGGCCGGGAGCGTGTTGTTGATTGATCCAGCGACCGCCGAAACACTCGCAGCCGGTATGTGTCTCGCGCCGTGATAAATTGTCCGAATGCGCTGGGGCTTGTGTGTGTGTTGCCTGCTGCTCGCATCGCGAGCTGATGCGTCCGATATCAATTGGACCATCCCCGTTGGCGTGAACCTAGGCTTCGGTCTTCACAAGACGCCGGTGCCGACAGGCGGGATCCTCGGTGCCGAGGCGAGCTTGGTGTTCGTCGCGATGACGGAGTCCAAGTTCTTCACGTTGCCGACGTTCTGGGGCGGCGCGTACGTCGACGCACTCTGGGACACCGCCGCCGGGCGCGGGCGCGCCAGCATAGGACCCGAGGTCGGCTACATGATCTTCGGAGTGGACGGCGGCGTCGTCGCGCAGGCAGGCGGCGGCCCCGTCCGCCTAGGCGGGTGCGTGCGCCCAATGCTCACCATCGGCATCCTCTCCCTCTACGTGCGACTCACGTTCGTCCCCAGCGATCCAGAGGTCGACGAGACGACGGAGATCGGGCTCTTGATCAAGTATCCGTTCTCGAAGAACAACAATTGGCTCTGACCCGCTTCGTGTCGAGAGCGACGACGACGCGAGCGAGACGCTCTCTGATGTTGCGGGCGACCTCGGCGAGCGGTCCGTGGGTTACTCCCAGCTGTTGGATGGGATCGATGATCCCGAGCATCGCGCCTCCGCCAGCGCGTTCGTAGACCACGACGTTGCACGGCAACAAAAGACCGATCTGTGGGTCCGCGGTCACGGCCTCGAGCGCCGCGTGCGGGTTGCACGCGCCGAAGATGCGGTAGCGTTTGAAGTCGACCCCTAGCTTCGCTTTGAAGGTCGCTTGCAGATCGATCTGCGAGATGACGCCGAAGCCTTCCACGGCGAGCACGTCGGGCAAACGCGTGACGACGTCGTCGAAGCTCGCCTCGAGCGCACGCCATTCTCCGCGATCTGCCGTCCCACTCTCGGTCTTGGCGATGTCCATGATCATGGGAGCCGAGGAGCGCGAGGATGGGTTCGCGATCGAAAGGTAGTTGCGTTCGCGCCTTGGATACACGAGGTGTGGGTTGATGGTGATCTTGGACCCGCTCGTGACGCGCATTCGCGAGGGCGACACAAAGGCGATGGAAGAGCTACTCGCCAAGGTGGCGCCCGCAGTCGCGCGCTTCGGACGCCGCATGTGCAAGAACTCCGCAGACGCGGAGGATGTTCTGCAAGACACGCTGCTCAACATCGCGACTCACCTCGGGGAGTTCGAGGGTCGCTCGTCGTTGAACAGCTGGGTGTTCGCGCTCACGCGCAGCGCTTGCACACGGCATCGGCGCGGCCTCAAGAACAAGCCGCACGTGAACGAAGACGATATCGCAGAGCCAGCGTCGCATGAGGCAAGCCCGGAGGATCGAGCTGCGGATCACGAGCTCGCCGACGCTCTCACCCGCGCGCTCGACGCGCTCTCGGAAGAGCACCGCGAGGTCGTGCTGTTGAGAGACGTCGAGGGTCTCACCGCTCTAGACGCCGCTTCCGCGCTTGGCATCTCGGTGGAGGCGCTGAAGAGTCGACTGCATCGGGCGCGCGCGGCACTCAAGGCGGAGCTCGCGCCGCTCTTGGAGACCGACGCGGCGAGGCCATCATCGTCAGGGTGCCCAGAGGTCGTTGCGCTCTGGTCGTCCAAGCTCGAGGGAGATCTCAGCGCGAACGACTGCGCGACGATGGAAAAGCACATTCTGACGTGCTCTGCGTGCGCCCGCGCTTGCGACGCGCTCAAGACTGCGCTGTCTGCGTGCCGGAGTTCTGGTACCGCCCCTGTCCGTCCCGAGGTTCAACGCCTTGTCAAAGCAGCCGTCCGCGAGTGGTCGCTCTCCCTCGCGCGATAGCTACGCGGCTCTGCCTGGCGCCTTGACGCTCACGCTGACCGAGACTTTCGGCGGGGAGACGAACGTCTTCTTCACTTTGCATCCCTCGGCAGCGCGCACGACCGACGCGCGATACTTCTCAGGGAAGCTCGGCGGCAGCACAATCTCGAGGTCGACACGCACCAGTCGGTGAGCCTCGTCTTCAGTGTGATGCTGTACCAGCTCGATGCCCTCGGTCGGAATCCCGCGCGCTTGGCAGAAGCCGAGCACATAGATCCCGGCGCATGTCGCAAGCGATGCGAGGAACAGATCGAACGGCGCCGGCGCATCGTCTGCGCCTCCCGCAGACACCGGTTGGTCCGTGTGCACGACATGCGCACCGACGAGAGCGTCGACACGTTTG
>JAYVYD010000324.1:0-26610 GCA_043784605.1 Myxococcales bacterium
GACCGCCGCGCGCGTCTGTCGCGAAGTGATCGGTGGACGCGTGCTCGTCCAAGAAGCGCACCGACGGGATCGCAGACGCGAGCTTTTGGTAGAGAGCGAGAGCGAGCTCGCAAGACCACGCGGTCGCCCGCACGGACCCGATCCCGTAGCTGTCCTTGACGCCTGTCACGCCGACGGGCTCTGCTCGTTCGGAGACGGTCATCGCGTCTCGCAACCGTGAACAGTCGCTCGCCGTGAGTACCTCGTGAGCAACGAGCGCGAGACTCACGCCACGGAGCCTCTCGAACACTGGCGCAGTGGAAAGTGAATCGAGGCTGATTGCAGGCGGATCCCACGCACCTGGGAGAGCACCTGTCGGGGGCCTACGCTCGTCTCGCCCGCTCAGTCGCTCGCTCGACCAACCGCCAGGAACGCCGCGCGGCATCACGTCGAGGTGCACCGCGGGGTCGCCGACACGATACTTGTGCGCGTTCTTCTGGTGATGGCGCTCGATCGCTTCGTGTCTCCCGCTCATCCCGAGCTCGCGCGTGCGCAAGAAGAGCTCTACGTCGTCGTAGCTCGCGCCGATCATCTCCTCGTCCGTTCGACCGTCGTGCACGTCACCGCGCGGCTTGCTCCAAACGATCTCGTCGGGCACGCCCAAGTGCGTCGCGAGCGCGCGCACCTCGGATTTGTGGAGGTCCGAGATCGGCTGCAGATCCACCATGCCGTCAGACGCCTTGCCGAAGAAGCCGAGATACGCGCCCTCGTCGCGATTGGTCGTACCGACGACGATCGAACGCAGGCCGTGGGACTGGAGCAGCGCGGCGGCGCCGTAGAGCGCGGGCGTACGGGCGACGCTCAACGCTTGTCCGTTGGACCACGCGTCGAACACGAGACCCGACGCCTTCCCAAGTGAGGCGATCGTCGCGTCGTGTGCGTGCGTGAGAGGCGCGACCCAGAGCTCGGCGTCGAGAGCGCTCGCCACGAGCCGCGCGTTCTTCGTAGCGTCGTCTTGACCCGTCGCGCCGATCGCGACGATGGGCAACGCAATACCCACGACGCGAGTGAGCACACCCCGTGATTTCAGGGCAGTGAGGAGCGCGAGCACGCACGCGGAGTCGACGCCGCCACTCACTCCCACGACCGCAGCATCGAGCGCGTTGTCGCGAAAGAATCGCTCGAGTCTGCCGAGCTTCGCCTGTGCGACCTCTCGCGCGTCGAAGCCCCTCGACATACGAAGTCGATCGAGTAGCGGGCTCAAGGCGCGACGCACATCTCATTGGCGGAGTACGGGCCCGGCGAGATGTTCGACTCGGTCGCGTTCACGAGCGAGCACTGAAATAGGAGGTGGTCACCTCCGCTCACATCGAGGATCCACCAACGCACTACGCCATTATCGGCGCGGTCCGCGTAGAGCGCCAGAGGTCAGGACTTGCGCGGTGGGACGGGCTTCGGTCAGCCCTTCCAATCGCTGAATCGGCGCAGCAGCGGCTCGCGGACCTCGGGCGGAGGCTCCACGACGGGGAGCTTGCCAAGCGTCTTGATCGTAGTGCGCATCCTATGCAGGCTCGGGTTTCTCCGTTTCGCTACGCCGCACGAAGCGCCAGAGGTCAGAATTTGCGCGGAGAGACGGGCTTGACTGCAGGTCGTGGAGGCGAGGCGCGCGCGGCCGTCGGCTTGACTGCAGGGCGAGACGAGGCCGCCGCTTTCTTCGGCTGGGCGGCGGGTCGCGGGGCCTGCGGACGCGGAACGACGAGCTTCGGTCGCTCGACCTCGACCTCGATGTCCTCCTCCTCGATCACGTCTGCGTCCGAGATGCTCTCGGCGCGCGCGCGGGGTCGGATCTCCATCGTGCGATCGCCGGACCCGTCATCGTCGTCCACCGACGAGTCTTCGAAGCCATCGAGTTCGAGCAGTCCGTCCTCCACCGCGCCTGCAGCGGCGTTGCGTAGGCGCTCGTAGCTGTCGAGGTCCGCGCGCCGGAAATCGTCCGCGCCGAACACGCCCGCGATCACCTGTTTGCCGTGGGTGACCTTTGCCATGCGCAAGAACGCCTTCGTGATGATCTCACGCGCCTTCGGATCCAGATCTGCCCGAGCGGCGATCACGTCGGAGGGAATCTCTCCGAACGTTGCGAGGGCGCGGACTTGATGGGCGTACTGGGTCTGCGTCCACGAGCCATGCTTCACCGAGCCGTTGGGCGCGATGCGCGCGTAGGTGGCGCCGAAGTCCGCCTTGCCCTCGGCCACCGCACGCACCACCGCGTCGTGCGAGCCGTAGAACTTCTGCGAGGAGAACGCAGTGCGCGGGTCGATGCCCGCCTCCCACAGCTCCACGCGCGGCATCACGAAGCCGCTCGCGCTGTGCCTGTCGACCCAAGCGGCGCGCTTGCCTTTGAGGTTCGCGAGCGTGCGCGCGCGAGACGTGGCGCCGACGATGATCGCGCCCTGGTAGTGAGCGTCCCCGCCGCGGTGGTGGCTCACGATCGGCACGACGGCCTTGCGACGCGCGAGCGAGATGTACGGAATGGGCGAGAGCCACGCCAGATCGATCTCGCCCTTGAAGATCAGCTGCGCGACGCGCTCGTACGACGGCAGCGCCGTGATGCTCACGTCGATCATCGCGAGCTGGCTCAGCAAGATCGTAAAATCGGTCATCGAGCGCCGCGCCTCTGGGCTCGCGTCCGGCGCCGAGTAGCCCATGACGACGAGGTCGACTTCGGAGCGAGTGCGCTGGATCGGTCGAGACATGGTTGCAGATGGTACCGCAGGATCGGGCTAGGATGCGCTCCGATGCGAGCCTGCGAACGTCTCTTCGGGTTGCTGTTCTTCTGTTGCGCAGTTTGGCTGTTGGGGTGTGACGAGCACCTCGCCGGAACTCACGAGGCGGAGGTCACGTTCACCGTGAAGGGCCACGCGCCCGAGCGAACACCCACACCCTCCTCGTCTTCGCACGCCAAGCCGCAGACGCTCGCGGAGGCGGCGATCAGTCCCGTCCTCACGCGCCTCGCGACGCTGCACATCACCGCGGACGCCGAGCCAGTGGGCGACGACAAGATCAAGCTCACGCTCGACAAGGACCAAGTCGAGACCGCCGAAGACGGACTCAAGTGGCCGGGCGGGATCGAGCTCGACGACCTCGACGCCGAGTTCACGATGCCGCTCGCCCAGGCGGGGGGTCTCGTCGAGAAGACCGAGGTCATCGACGGAAAGACGGTGAAGTTCTGGGAGGGCGCTCGTATCGACATCGCACACGCCATCGGCGCGACGAAGGTCCCCGAGGGTCACAAGCTCGTCGGCCAAGCGTACGACTCGATGCGCGGGCGCACGCGCTGGATACACACGCCGTCCTTGGCCGTTCTCGCGGGCGGCGTCTCGAGCGTGTCGCGCATCAACGGCGGCAAGGGAATCTCGATCAAGCTTCGGCCCGACACGGCAGCTGCAATGAAGGAAGCCGCAGACCATACGCATGGGCCCGTCGCGATCGTGCGCGGCACCAGCGTTCTCGTGGTGCAGCCGATTACCGCGGCGACGAGCTCGTTCGACGTGTCGTTCGGCGACGACATCTACTCGTACACGCGTGCGCACATGACCATGAAGCTCCTCGAGACGCCGCCCGTGCCACCGCTGGAGCGCATCGAGGTGAAGCCGCTGGCGCCCGATTGGTCCGTCGCGATCGCGTGCATCGTCATCCCGATCATCATGTCGATCGGCTGGCTCGTGTTCGTTCGCCGCTTCGACCGCGCGCAACCAGAGCCCTGGTGGCTCGTGCTCGCGACGTTCGCGCTCGGAGGTCTCAGCGTGATCCCTGCGGGCTTCGCCGAGTACTTCTTGATGAGCGCCTCGCCGTACTTGAACCCAGACGTGATGACGCTCGGCGGGCAATTCCTCGGGCTCTTGCCGGGCCTGTTCGCGTTCACGTTGGTCGTCGGCGTCTCCGAAGAGGGCAGCAAGTTCCTCGGTGCATGGACGCTCGCACGCCATCGACGAGAGTTCGACGAGCCAGTCGACGGCATCGTTTATGGAGCCGCATCTGCGCTGGGCTTCGCGGCGATCGAGAACATCAAGTACTTCGCCGCCGGCCGTCTGGGTGGCACGCTCATCGTCGCGCGTGCGTTCATGTCCGTCCCCGGCCACATGTTCTTCGGCGCGATTTGGGGATACGCGCTGGGCCAGAAGCTCGTGCGAAAGCGTACGAGCGTCCTCCTCTACTTCTTGTTCGCCGCGTTCTGCCACGGCGCGTTCGACACCGTGCTCTCCATCGACGGCCTGCAGCTCTTGGCGATGGTGATCGACGGACTGCTCGCGATCCTCTTCGTCGTCCTGTTGCGTCGCGCGCTGCGGCACGGAGCGGTGACCGCAGGGAAGGACGAGGCCGTCCCGAGCGCGCAGCGATGGTTGTTCACCATGGGCTCGGCGGGTCTGACCGTCGCTTACACGATCATGATCAGCCTCGTCGCCATCGCGCTGTTCGGCATCGGCATCTACTACGAGGTCGAGCACCACCGCGTCGGCATGAGCTTCGTCGGCATCTCCGCGACGATGCTTCTCTTGATCGGCCTCGCCGCCAACGGCCTCTCGCAGTCCATCCCGCTCGACGCCGCGGTGGACGTGGAGGGCGTGACGTTCGCGGGAGCGACGCGCAAGTGGGCCAGAATTGCGGGGATCGAGCGCGTGCCCGCGTGGAACATCTTCGGCCCACGCGGCTCGGTGAAGCTCCGATCGCAAGACGGTGACGTGCTCATCGGGCCCGGGGATCCGACGACCGTGGAGCGTCTGATCGTCAGCCTCAACGCGGCGATGAAGCCCAAGGCCTGAATCATGACAGCGCGGATCTCCTCGGACGACGCTCGCCTGCTCGCGACCTTGGAGCGCGCCTTCGAGACTCACGCGGGTGCGGACGGTGTGATCGATCACGCGGACCTCGGGCGTGCGCTTGGCTTGCGTGATCCCGAGCTCGTTCGTCGTGTGCTCCGCGGATTCGACCTCAACGCGGACGGCGTCATCCAGAAGGACGAGTTCCTCGCGGGCGTTCGCACGCTCCTGTTCGGCTCCGATCGCGACAAGCTCTGGTTCGCGTTTCGCGTCCACGATCGCGACGACGACGGTGTGCTCGACGAGCACGAGGTCTTGCGCATGATCGGCGTCTCGCTCGCGGAGAGCGACGTCACCGCGCGTGCGTCGCAGCCTCCAGAGCACCTGTCGCGCGCGCTCTTCGCCTCGGCCGATCAGAACCACGACGGCAAGATTTCCTTCGACGAGCTGGCGGCCGTCGTGAACAAGCGCCCCGCGCTGCTGCGCAAGATGACGCGAAGCGAGGCGATCTGGATCGCGCCCAACGAAGAGCTGCTCGCGTGGATCGACGAGAAGCGCGCGCCAAGCTCCAGCGCCACGTCACGATGGCTCGATGAACACGGGGTGTCGCTCGCCGTGGTGGGAACGTGGGCGCTCGGCAACGTGGCGATCTTCGTGATCGCGATGCTCGTCGGCGAGGACGGTCATCCCGCGTATGAAATCGGGCGCGCGCTCGGCAAGTGCATCGACTTCGACGGCGCGCTGATCCTCCTGCCCATGATGCGCCGATTCCTCGGCTGGGTGCGCCGAACGTTCCTCGGCGTGCTGGTGCCCGTGGACGACGCGGTCGACTTTCACCGCATCGTCGGCCACGCGCTCTTCGCGCTAGCGGTCACCCACGCGGCCGCGTTCACCGTAGCCTACGCGGCGGGCCACGGTTCGCCGCTGCAGTTGGCGGCCACTACACGCGGACTCACCGGCGTCATCCTCTTGGGCGTGTTCGCCACGATGTGGATCTTCTCGCTCGCGTTCGTGCGAAGGAGCAAGCGCTTCGAGCTCTTCTACTTCACGCACTTGTTGTACGTGGTCTGGTTGGGCGTCGCGATCGCTCACGCACCCCCATTTTTGTGGGCCGCCGGTGTTCCCATCCTCGGATTCTTGATCGAGCAAGCATTGCGACTACGGCGACGCGGCCGCAAGGCGACGGTGATCGCCAGCGTTGCCATGCGCTCGGGCGTGACTCGCATCGAGCTCGACAAGCCGAAGGACCTGACGGCGGGACCGGGCGACTACGTGTTCCTGCGGATCCCGAAGATCGCCAAGCACGAGTGGCACCCGTTCACGATCTCGAGCGCACCCGAGAGGAGCACGCTCACGTTCCACATTCGCTCGCTCGGCAACTGGACCGCCGCGCTGCGCGAGCACGCCGAGAAGACGCCCAACGACCCGAAGCTCGTCGCGTACATCGACGGCCCCTATCACTCGCCCACCGCGCCGATCTTCGAGTCGCGCTTCGTCGTGTTGATCGGCGCGGGCATCGGAGTCACGCCGTTCGCGAGCGTGCTCGAGTCGATCGTGTTGCGAGGCCCAGGCATGCTCAAGAGGGCGCATTTCTTCTGGCTCAATCGCGACGCGTATTCGTTCGAGTGGTTCGCGCAGCTCCTAGCGGCGCTCGAGCGAGAGGACACGCGAGACATGCTGGACATGCACCTCTGCATGACCGGCGCGCGGAGCGGCGTCGCCACGTTCGGCCTCGAGATCGCACGCGAGGTGATGCACGCGGCCGGCCGTAGCGACGTCGTCACGGGCCTTCGCACCAAGACGCATTTCGGCCAACCCGACTGGCAGACGATGCTCGGTCTCATCGCGGCCGAGCACAAAGGCGAGCGCGTGGACGTCTTTTACTGCGGGCCGCCCGCGCTCGCCTCCAAGATCAAGCCGATCTGCCAGAAGCTGGACATGACGTTCCGCGAGGAAAAGTTTTGATGCGCGGCCCGTGGCTGATCGCGGCGATGCTCACGGGCGCGCTGCTCGCGTGTCGCGGGTCGGCGACCGACGCCGCTCCGATGAACAAGCGCGGTCCGAGCGCATGCGTGCAGTGTCACATCGACGATTTCAACGCGACGACGCAGCCGATGCACCGAGGCAAGAAGCC
Organism: Myxococcales bacterium; assembly: GCA_043784605.1. Taxonomy (GTDB): domain Bacteria; phylum Myxococcota_A; class Polyangia; order Polyangiales; family Polyangiaceae; genus JANYHY01. Next base: position 6,931 of record JAYVYD010000324.1, read on the forward strand.
GACGCAGTGTGATGTCTGCCACACGCAACAAGACTGGCGTCCGTCGCGACTCGCGCACGAGTGGTGGCTCGTGGACGGCGCGCACACGAAGGCCGAGTGCTTCGACTGCCACACGGGCGAGCCCGCCGTCTTCAAAGGGACCAAAAAAGCGTGTGTAGCGTGTCACCGCGAAGCGGAGCATCAGGCGAACGTGAAGCTCTCGTGGCACGAGGACGTGGGCACGCGGTGCTTCGACTGTCACACGACGAGCGCGTGGGATCCGCCCGATCCGAGCTACCACGAGTCACCGCACGACCTCGACGCGGGCACGCCCGACGCTTCCATCGCCGACGCAGCGGACGCGGCCCCGGTGATCGTCAGGCCTCACCCCACCGTGCGACCGCACCCGACGACGACTCCATCAACGACACCTTCGACAGCACCGTCCACTGTCCCTTCGATCGTTCCGACGACCGCCCCCACGCTCGATCCCGATGTCATCAGCCACCCGAGCCGTCACCGCCACGGGGGCGACGAGATCAATCCGTCAACGGACTGATCTCTTGCCCATCAGCGGGACACGACCCCAGTGACTCTCGATGTTTGCCTTCGCTACCTCGACCATCGGTAGGTCGGCGCGCAAGCGCGTCCACGCCTCTCGCACGCGTTCGACCTGCGAGCGGACGATCGCCTCGACGTCCACGGCGAGGTCTGCTTTGCGTCCCAAGTGGAGGAAGCTCTCCATGCCGATGTCTTCGAACCGCTTGGAACGCGCCAGGTTGAGCCCCAGATCGTCGTCGGGCAGGAACTCGATAGTCGAGAGGAGATCGTAGGCAGGCGAGAGTCGCGCGTGCACGCCGTCTTCGATAAGAAGTGACCAGTTCTTCAAGTGAGCGTCGCCGTTGCCAATCGCGACGACGAAGACCATGCGTCGAACGAGTTCCTCGACCGACTCCTTCGCCACTCGTCCAACGATTCTAGCGATGGTCTCAAAGTTCGCTGCCGAGCATTTCTCGGCGACCCGAACGTCGAGCACTTGGGCGAAGTCTTCCATGTGGACGCGTAGTCCTCGTTGCCGATCGAAGCGGCGAACGGCAAGCGCGGTGTCACCGACCACGTCGAGTCCTGGCAGCAACCCCAAGATCGCCTTTACATCGACCAGCTCGACGTCGGCCACATCGAGCCCCGACTCTTTGGCGAGCGTCATCATGGACCACTCGTTCTAGGGGATGTTTTGAAAGCGCGGATCTGGAAGCTTGACGATCCAATCGCGACCGCGACCGTGCGCGGGAATTGTCAGCCCCCGGTCGGCGCGGACTGCAGACAGCTTGAGCTGCACGCCCGCGAGTGAGAACTTCAGAACGTCGGGGGCATCGTCTACTGGCGCGTCGTCAGCATCGTCGTCGATGAACGCCATGTCCTCGTGGGTGATTCGCACGTTCCCGCTCAAGTCGTCCCCAAGGTGCGCGAGCAGCGATGGCTCGCGTTCCGCGCGTACGCCAATCTGCTTGGCGACGCACGTTCAAACAACAGGTTCGAGAAGAACGGCGGCTGCCTCACTCGGCTGCGATGAACGTTGTCGAGGTCGTCTTCGAACACCTGCCCGAGGACGGAGCGTGGGAACCGCCCGCGATACGCTTCGGCGAAGCGGAACTCGATCTGGTCGTCGGCGGTAACCGAGATCTCTCCGACGCGAGCGGGTCCCAAGTGCACTCCGAGGCGCATGTCAGTCCTCCGCACGTAGAATGGCTAGAGGCGCTTCCGGAGCGCGGCGGGTGTTCAACACCGGACACGTCCCACCCTATCGAGCAGTGGCGCGCCGCAGCTCGAGCTGGGGTGTTCGCGTATGACTGGGATGTGTACAGCGGACCGTACCAGGCGATCGCGGTCCCGGCGTTGCCAGTTCTCGTCGCCGATCTTCCGGCCGTGTTTGCCGCGCTCGCCCGACGCACGCGCTTCGCGCACCTTTGCTTCTGCGAACGGATGACGATCACCGTCGGCGACGTCGAGCTCTGCGCACTCGATCATCGATGACGCGCGATCCCGGCGTGGCGTAGGAGGTCAATCGGTCAACGGACGGCTGATCAACGAACCTTCGAGCACCTCACCGTCCACGGTGATGTAGAGCTTGCCGTCGTTTCGTACGAGCTCAAGCTTGGTGTTGCGATCCACGTGGCGCTCGAGGGCGTCCAAGAGCGCGGGTTCGAGCTGCCACACGACGATCTCTTCGACTTTGTGGATCGGGCGTTGCGCGACTTCTTTTCGCAGGTCTCGGAGATCGGTGTGCGTGAACAGCGAGACGCGTCCCGCGGCCTTGGTCGCCTTGTGTAGGCGCTCGGCGGCCGGCGCGCCCACGTCGATCCACGCGAGCAACACTCCCGTCAAATCGCGCACGACGATCGGCGGCTCGTCCGTGGACGAGAGCCCGCCCTTGCTGAACGCTATGCCCTCCTCGTACGAGAGGCAATACGCCAAGAGCCGCGTCAGCAGGTACCGAACGCTCTCGGACGGGTGACGCGCGACTCGCAGGTCGAGCGACTCGTACACGGAGCGATCCACGTCGGAAAGCGTGATCTCGAAGTGGTGAATCGTCGCCGTCTGCGCCATCGCGACAGAGGAGCCTATCTGAGATATTCGTGGAGCATGAAGGTCGCTCGCGGCTTGCTCATCATCCTGGCGCTTTTGAGCGTGTGGATGACCTTTGACAACGTGCTCTCCGACGACGTGCCCAGCCAAGCGCTCGCACAGCAGGCCGCGTGCACCGTGAAGAAGTGCTCCGAGCAACACGGCATGACGCGCATGTCCAAGACGCCGATCGGCCAGTCGTTCGAGTTCACCTGGAGCACTGGCACTGTGAGTGTCACGTGTCGACGCGAGTACTTCTTCGTCGGAACTCGTCTATGCAAGGTAGATGCGCCCTAAGCACTTCGTCGTCCTTGCACTCATCGCGGCCTGTGGAGGCCCGAAGGCGCCCGTCGCGCCTCCCCCGGTGGACGTTGCGCAAGAGCAGCGCCTCTCCACGATTCGCGTGGAGACGACGCCCGACACCGAGGTGAAGAAGGCCTACGCAGAGGCCATCACCGAGTCTGCGCTTCCGGACGATCTCGCAGACGGCGTGGACTCCACATCGCAGGGCTCGGGCTTCTTCTTGAAGGCGAACGGCAAGCTCTACGTCGTCACGAATCATCACGTGGTGGGCGGCTCGCGGAAGGCCAAGGTTCGCTTCGACGAGCACACGGTGATCGAGGACGCCGACGTCGTCTACGCAGACGACCACTTCGACGTTGCCGTGATCGCCGTGCCTGAAGGTCCATCGCAGACGCTCGCGCACGTGGTCTCGCTCACACAAAGACCCGCCGGGGCCGGCGAGCAAGTGGAGGCCTCTGGGTGGCCGGGCGTCGGAGACGAGCTCTCTTACCGGCTCACGGCCGGCACTATCTCGGACCCTAATTTTCTCGTGCCCGGCGAGAGCAAGAGCGATCGGTACGTCCAACACACCGCGGTGATCGACCCTGGAAACAGCGGCGGCCCGCTCTTTCGCAAGACGACGCTCGAGGTGCTCGGCATCAACACGCTGTCGTTCACGGACAACCACGATCTCTACGTGGCGGTGCCCAGCGCGATCGTGCAGACCGTCTTGGATCGCGCGGGCGCGGCCGACAAGCTGGCGCACGATCCCGCGCTGCGACGCGCGGCGCTCGTGTCGACGTGCCACGATCTCGTCCAAGAGATCAGCAACACGGGCGACCCACCGAAGGAGACCGTTGCCATTCTCTCGGACGAGCTCGCCGCACCACTCGGCGTCGTCAACTGGGAGGCACGACACGTCAAGCGATCGCACGACGACAAGCCGCGCGTCGACGCCGACGCACTGAAGGACCTCGAGGACGAGGTGAAGGGCGGAGACGTCATCGAGCACCTTCGGCCGTACGCGATGAACGAGCTCTACGAGGACGTTCGCAAGATCGGCGCGCCGAAGCCGGACGGCTGCGAGCAAGGCCTCGTTCAGAAGGATCTCGACAACCTGACCGATCGTGGCTTCGTGCGTTGCCGCATCGACTTCGCCGGCGGGAAGGCGTTTCGCACGCTCAAATGGCGGCTGGAGCAAGGCCATTGGCGCTTGATGGCGTTCGACGCGCCCTAACGATGAATGCGCGCGCAAGGGTTGTGCAACACATGGGTCATGCAGCAAGCAGAGCAGACCTTCGGACCCGCACCGAGCTCTCAGCGCGAGACCGCGACGACTTCCATCCGGGCGACCTCGTCGTCGGTCGCCGATCGACTCGCGGCGTACGCGATCCTTCCGCCGCATCACGACGCGCTCGACGATCGGACGCTCGCGATGGTCGAAGAGCTGTTCATCACGTGGTTCGAGATGACCGACGACGAATCGCGTCGCGCGACGATCCCCTACTTGTTCAAGGGCGACGAAGAAGCCCGCCGAACGCTGCTCGCGATCGTGCCGCTCTACTTCGACCCGCTGTTCTTCGACGAGCTCACACCGACACGCGAGCTGATCACGCTCGCCCTCGCGACCCATCGCAAGTGGCGCACGTGGATGGACGAGTCGCGAATCTGAGCGCCTCAACCCGAGGGGTTCACAAAAAGATCGGGGTCGTTCTTCCCGACCTTTTGATCTTTCTGTTCCAATTCTCTAGTTCTAAGGGGCAGCAGGCGGCGGCGTGAGGGTAGCCATGTTCGCGCGGATCAAGTCCGCTAGCTCCTTGCGCTTGTCCGTGGGCAACGCTCCCGCGAAGGCGAACTGCACGGCGCCGGCCTTGTCGTACAATACGACGTTGCTCTGGGCCTTCGTGAACCCGAGCGTCGCGCGAGCCGTGTCCGTGAAGTCGTAATAGAGAATCATCCCCACTTTATTCGACCACTTCTGGATCTCGTTCTTCGCCATGCCGCGCGCGGGCCAATAGTTGTAGGGCGTGAGGTCCACGACGATGAGCTGGAGGATCTGCTTGCGGTAGCCGATCGACTTGTCGAGCGCGGCGAGCTCGTCCTTCAACGTTTGGTTCTGGTTGCCGTCGTCTTTGTCTTCGTAGATTACAATGACGGGGATCGTCGTCTTGGCGAGATCGAGCTCGCGCTCCCAACCGTCCGTCAGCTTGATCGCCGGACGCGCCGACGCGACCTTCGGCAACGCGACCGCGCGCCCTGCGACGAACAGGGCGACCGTCATCGCTGCGACTGCTCCCCAATGATGAGTCTTCACGAGTAGTTTTTATCACGTTCCTCGGAGATTGCTCACGGACCTCACCCCCTCGTGATTCGTGCGGTTCTCGCGAGCCCTCTCCGACAGGTCGAGAGGGCCATTAAATACTCAATGGACCCCTCTCCCATTTTGGGCGAGGGACGCGAGCAACGAGAGAGTCGCGGTGGGGCGAGGAAGATCGCACGACCTCAAGATGGGGCACCCACGATGATCTCGTGCTGTGTCGCGTCCGGCTCATAGAAACGGGCGACTCCCACGCCTTCTTCCTCGAGCAACGCGCGCGCCGTCTTCGTCAGCTTTACGAACGGCTCGAGAGTCACGGTCGCGGTCGTCTTCTTGCGATCGAGCTTCCACGTTCCCGCTACACGACCGTCGATCAAGAACGTCGCGCGCACGCGGAGGTTCTTCGTGACCACCTTGCTGCGGTGCTCGTCGTCGATGAGCCGCGATCGATCGGCGTGCGCCAAGACGAAGTTGTCGAACTCTGGGAGAAAGCGCACTGGCGCGTCGGTGTCTTCCTCCGGACGCGGCGCCTTCGGCAAGTCGAATAGCTCGCGCTTCTTGTCACTCTCGAACACGACGAGCTTCGATCGCATCGCGTCGAACGTCGGCTGCAGTTTGTCGAGGGCCGACCACGACTGCATGTCGGCGACACTCGACGGACCGAACGCACCGAGATAGCGAGTGACCAGCGCTTCGACATCCGCCGCGGCGAACTTCCAACCGACGAGCGTGAACTCCGCGGCTCCCGGGTAACCCCACGGGGCGTCCGTCGGCACCATGATGAGCGGCAATTTCAGCCTCGCCGCGTACGCCATCGCGCGGATGTCTGCCTTCGGCCACTTGCTCGTAAAGTGAACGCGCAGATCGTCGAACGTGTGTGCGTCCGCACCGAACCACGCCGTCGCTTCAGTCAACACGGCAGCGAGATCGAGCGCGCCGAGGCGATCACGCAAGATGCTCTTCAAGCCTCGATCGAGCGCGGGTTGGATGGCGCCGCGCACACGAAGGAAGTCCTTCTGAGTCATCAAGTGGAGCGTTCCGCGCATCAGCGTCGCGCGAATCACGGTGCGCTTGCGGAGCGCAAGAATGAGATGCTCCCGCTCGAAGCCCTGCAGCCGCGACCACAAGCCGAGGAACGGAGGCTTCGCCTCTTGCGCCTGCATGCCCGCGAGGCGATCGATCGCGTCGGTCACGCTCACCTTCTCGCGCGACAACAACATCTGACGCGCGAGAGTCGCTCGGCCGAGGGCGCGTTGCGAGATCCTCACGGCGCCATCTTGAGGTGCTTGCGATCGATGAGCGTGCGCAGGCTGCCCTCGATTTCAGGGGTCTTCATCACGTCGCCCTCGACTGCGTGGATGGGGCCGGTCCGATTGTCGTCGCGTTCGGCGAGCGACAACGCTTTGTCGAGGGCTTCGCCGCGCCAGGTGGCGAAGTCATCGGGCAGTGGCCCGGGCAGGCTCGGTTGCAGCGTCTTCTCGAGCAACTGAAAGTCGTGCCGCACGTCGAGCTGAAGCGGCAGGTTCTTTCCTGGGCCGCCGGCCCTGAACCATTCGCGTGCGTTCTTCACGTTCTTGATCAGCACCCAGTGCTGGGGGTCCACCTTCGCCGCCGTGGAGAAGTGGTCCATCATGCCGTCGAGATCGCCGCGCGCCTTGGCGATGCACGCGAGGTGATTGTGCGCGAGGCCGGGGCACGGATACCCGAGCGCGAGCGCCTTCTCTACGTGCTCCTTCGCCCCCTCGAAGTCTCCCTCGTGATAGAGCGCCGCGCCGAGATCGAGGTGCGCGGCATGATAGTCGGGGAGTCGCGCCAAGATCTCTCGGTACTCGCGCGAGCCGTCCTTGTGCATCGTGCGTAGTCCGCTGTTGGAGGAGAACCACTCGTTCATCACGCGCATGTCCTCGTCGTTCGCGTCGAACGGCGTCTTCAGCTCTTGAAAGTCGCCCGTGAAGTACGCGTCTCGATTGAGCCAGCCGCCCGCCTCCGCGTCGTGAAAGTCCTGCGTTCCAGGGTAAATCGACAAACACGAGAATACGTACTCGTGCGGCTTGGCGCGCTGCAAGAAGTCGAGTGTCTCTTTGAAGGACTCCTGATCGTCTCCGCGATTGCCGAGCATCATGTAGTAGCGAACCTTGATACCGACCTCCTTCGCGAGCTCGGTAGATGCCAAGATCTCGTCCGTGGAGATCTTCTTCTGGATGAGATCCAAGATGCGCTGACTCCCGCTCTCCACGCCGAGCGACAAGCGCTGACAGCCCGCCAGGCGCATCTCGGTGAGCAGCTCGCGCGACAAGAGATCAACGCGCGTGTCGCAGCTCCAGAAGAACGAGAGCTTGCGCGCGCGGATGGCACGACACAGCTCGATCACTCTCTTCTTGTTGGTGGTGAAGGTGTCGTCTTTGATCTGAATCATCTTCACGGGCACGTGCGCGAGCGCACGCTCGATGGCGTCGAGCACATAGTCGATCGAGTTGGAGCGGAAGCCCCGGCCCCACGACGTCTCGGCGCCGCAGAACGTGCAGCTCCACGGGCACCCTCGAGACGTCATCAAGATGTGCGTCGGGAAGTACCTCTGCGGGCACGCGAGCTGATCCAGATCGTCGATGTTCTTCCGCTTCGGGCCGAGCCCAATCGAGCCGTCCGCCAAGCGCCAAGCGGAGCCGGCCACGTTGCTCATCGGCAGGCCGTTGGACGCACGATTGACGAGCTCGAGGAACGTCACGTCGCTCTCACCAATGCACACCGAGTCGATCGCGCGGCAATGCTCGAGGATCTCTTTGTAGAGGGGCGTCGCGTGCGGGCCACCTACGATGACCTTGGATTTTGGGACGATCCGCTTGATCTCTTCGGCGAGCATCAACACGCCACGACGGTTGGCGGTCCAGCAGCTCATGCCGTACACGTCCGCGTCGAGCGCGCTCACGATCTCGCGCACGCGACTCCACGGATACGAAGAGAGGTTGAGGACCTTCACCTCGTGACCCGCGCGAAGGGTCTGCGCGCCGAGCGCGAAGAGCCCATAAGGCGTCTGATGAAAGTCCGCGTCGAGGTCGCCATCGCGATACCCCGTGGGCGCTCCCTCACCGAGCGGGTACGGCGCCTCGTCCTTGGCCGGGAGCTTCCACGGCGGCGGGTAAATCAGGGCGATCCGCATTCAGCGCAATATAGCCGATCCCTTGCCCGCCCAAGGGTCGCCGTTGGTTCGTAGTCGCAGGAGCACGTTCTGCACGGTGAACTGCGTCGGCGTCACTCCAAGGTCGAGCTCCTCCTCACTCCATGGAACCTCCCCGTCTGGATCGAGATCAAACACCAGAACATCAGGTCGATCCAGCGTCGCCATCCGCGCGCCCCACGTATGAACCTCCAATACGCACATTTGTGCGAGCGCGACGAGCGTGGTCGTGTCGTCTACCAACAAGACACTGTCGTCATCGCCAATCTCCGATGGGCCCGACGCGTTGCCCCACTTCGCTGAACCGCAGAGGGCCGCCCCCCAGCGCACGTATGAGGAGGCCGGTCCACGGGCGACTATCTCTTAGAAGACCTCCATTCCCAGATTGAGGCCCAAGAGAAATATGGGCGAACCACTCGAGAAGAAGACGGGGTGCGTATCTAGACCGATCGCGAAATGGTGCGGGACGATCCTCCGCTTCGACGCGAAGACACCGTCGAGCGTGTCGACTCCTACGGCTTCGTTTTATTGACGTGCTTCGGGTCCGTTCGCGCGACGGCTCGTGGGTCTCGCGCATCGAAGATTCGATGAGATTAGTCGCGCTCGTGTCGACCGGCGTCTTGTGTCTGGCACCTTCATTGGCGCGCGCCGATGGGCCCACGCAGACCGACGCGTTCAAGACGCGCTACCTCGACCGCCAGCGCGGGATTATGACGACGCTCGGAGCGTGGTCGGTCGGATCTATGGGTGCGGGCGCTGTCATGCTCCTCGCGTCACGTGATACGGAGGTTCGCTACGCGGGATTGCAGAATCTCGCGTGGGGCGCGATCGACGGCGTGTTCGCGCTGGTCGGGCTCTACCAAGCGTCGCACGAGCGCGCAGACGTCCATGATTTTGCCGGGTGGCGCGGCGAGCAGCGCGCGACCGAGCAGATCTTCTGGATCAATGCCGCACTCGATCTCTTGTACGTAGGCATAGGCGCGGCGCTCGCGATGGGCGGCAAGACCGATCAGACGCGCGGCACCGGCTTCGGAGTGCTCGCGCAGGGCGGCTTCTTGCTGACGTTCGACACGACCGCGGCGCTCCTCCACGGCGAGTGAATGGCGATGTTCTTCTGATCAAGAACAGCGCGAACTGGACGCCGATTGCCGCCGCGCTTTGTTCGTTGGGGGTCGTCCCCTGGTATCTCGCGGGGCGGCTTTGCGTCAGTCTTCAAGCGGCGAAAAGAGGTGCTCGACCTCCATCTCGCTGAGACCAGTTTGCTGCCGCTCGTCTCCTAGCAGCGTCGCAGACAGCCATCGCTTCTTCTGTTGCAAGGCAATCACGCGCTCTTCGACGCTGCCCGCCGCATACAACGCGTGGACGAAAACAGGCTTCTTTTGGCCGATTCTGTACGCACGGTCCGTCGCCTGAGACTGAGCTGCCGGGTTCCACCAAGGGTCGAAGTGGATGACCGTGTCTGCGCTCACGAGATTCAGACCTGTGCCGCCCGCTTTTAGACTGATGAGAAATACATTGGCCGCACCGGACTCGAACGCGTCTACCACCTTCTGTCGATCGCGCGTCTGACCCGTCAATACGAGATAGTCGGTCTTGCGCTCGCGCAGACCCTCGGCCAAGAGCGCGAGCATTCGTGTGAATTGACTGAAGACGAGCACTCGGTGACCCGCGGGCAACAGCGAGCCCATCATCTCGAAGAAGGTCTCCGTCTTCGCGCTCTCTTTGACCTTGCGCGCGGCCTCCATGGAGACCAACCGCGGGTCGCAGCAGACTTGGCGCAGCTTCATCAATGCGTCCAAGATGGTGATGGTGGACGCGGCGAGGCCCTTGGTTCGAATCACCTTGCGAACATCCGCGTGTGCGGCGACGCGTATGTGCTCGTAAAGCTCGCGCTGCTTGCCCTTGAGCTCTACGGGGCGCGTGAGCTCGGTCTTCGGTGGGAGATCCTTCGCGACCTCGCGCTTGGTGCGACGAAGAATGTAGGGGGCGACCTGCTCCTTCAGCGCGATCAAGCGGTCTTCGTCGCCGCCTTGTTCGATGGGCTGGCGGTAGACGCGTCTGAACGTGAGCTCGTCGCCGAGCACGTCGGGGTTCAAGAACCGCATGAGCGCCCATACCTCGCCGAGGTGATTCTCCACGGGTGTCCCCGTGAGGCACACGCGATGGTTCGCCTGCAGCGTGCTGATCGACTGGAACGCTTGAGTGCGTGAGTTCTTGATCGCCTGCGCCTCGTCGAGCACGAGCGCGTGGAACTTTTGCTCCTTCAAACGCTCTTCGTCGCGGATCAAGATCGGATAGGTGGTGATGACGATGTCCGCGGTGGGCACCTGATCGTAGAGCGGCCTGCGCTTGTGACCGTGGAGCACGACGACCTTCAGGCTCGGCGCGAATTTGGCCAGTTCTCGGGCCCAATTGAACGCGAGGCTCGTGGGGCCGACGACGATCGACGGCAGCGTCGCGCGCCCGGACTCTTTCTCGCCGAGCAGATAGGCGATCGTCTGAACCGTCTTGCCGAGGCCCATGTCGTCCGCGAGGATTCCGCCGACGCCCTCGTCCGCGAGATGAGTCAAGAATGCGATGCCGTCCCTCTGATATGCGCGCAGCTCTGCGCGTAGGCCGACGGGTTGGTCGACCAGCTTGGGTCGCCTCGACAGCTCCTTGGCGCGCGTGAGGACGCCCTTGGGATCGCGCCACACGATGTTCTTGCCTTGAGAAGAGAACGTCTCGTCGAGCGCGGCCAACGCCGGCGCGCGCACGCCCGGGAACACGACGCGTCCGTTCTTCTCGCGAACGCCTTGGTAGAGCTCGACGACGACGCGCAAGAGGGCGCGCAAACGCGCGATCGGGATCGTGACGTGCTCGGTGTCGCTCAGCTTGAGCGCAAACGCTTGCGTGCGTCGCTCGAGCGCCGAGAGATCGTCGTCTTCGGACGCGTCATCCAGCAGATCCATGATCATCGGCAACAGATCGACCACGCGACCGTTGATCTCGACGCCGAGCTCCAAGGAGAACCAGCTCGAGCCCTCGCCAACGGGCTTCACGGACGCGACCCAAGTGGGGTCTTGGGCGACGACTTGGAACGGGAACGTGTCGTCCACGTGCACGCGGAAGCCGAGCACGCGGAGCTGAGGGACGGCCTCCGACGCGAACGCGCAGAACGCGCTCTTGCCCTGCTCGGGTCGTACGGCGTAGTCGGCGAGGCAGCCCTCGGGCGGGGCCAAGTCGTCGAGGCAGTCGAGATCGACCGCCCCCATCCGCTCGAGCAAACGTCGAGCCTCACGCTCCTTGTTCGTGTCGCGCGTGACGACGCTGACGCCGTGTGCGCCGTCGCGGAGGAGCCGATCGCGCGGGTCTGCAGCGCGCACTCGCGTGCCGCCGTAGTCGAACGCGAGCTCGATGAGCGGCATGAGCGTCTCTTCGTCCAGCGTCCGCAGCCCTTCGCGCCTGGAGACGAGCACGTGCTCGGCGAAGAGGCGTACGCAAGGCGTAGGAGCGACGGTCTCGCCCTCGAGGGGGACGGCATCCAAAGTCATAGGACCGCTGAGCGCATGTACAGACCCACTTCGATACGAGAACCATTTTTCTCTGACAAGCACAAATCTTCCGCACAGATGCCTGGGAGCGCGGAGTGAGGGCGGCGCTTGACAACTCGTCGTCTCCCTTCGGTGACCGCGATCGAGTGGAGATGCACTAGGGTGAAGACGTGGCTCTCACCGCTCGATCGCTGCTCCGCGCACGAAGGAAGCTGAGAGCGTCTGCGCGCAACGCACTCGAGTTGATGCGCGTCGGGCGCTTGGGCGAAGAGGAGTACGGCACGCCGTTCGAGGTCGTCGCGCGCGGGCCCAACCACAAACTTCGCCGCTACGCGCAGCCCGAAGGTGTGCCTGCGGTCCTGCTCGTGCCGCCGTTGATGGTCACCGCGGAGGTCTACGATGTCGCGCCCGACGTCTCCGCCGTGACTTCACTCGTGAACAGCGGCGTCGGTGTGTACGTCGTGGACTTCGGCTCTCCGGAGCGCGAGCAAGGCGGCATGCGCCGAACGCTCGACGATCACGTGCGCGCCGTCGTCGCCTCGATCACGCGCGTACGAGAGCTGTCCGGCAGGGACGTTCACATCGCGGGCTACTCGCAAGGCGGGATGTTCGCGTATCAAGCGGCCGCTTATCTGCGCACCGAAGGCGTCGGCTCGGTCATCACGTTCGGCAGCCCGGTGGACGTGCACAAGAATCTACCCGCCGTGCGCGGAGAGGTCGCCGGTGCGCTCGCGGCGTTCGTGGAGCCCGCCGTGAACGGACTGATGAAGCGACTCGAGGGATTGCCCGGCGCGCTCACGAGCACCGCGTTCAAGCTCGTGTCCACGCGCAAAGAGATCCAGCAGCGCATCGAGTTCGTGCGAATGCTTCACGATCGCAGCGCGCTCGTGCGGCGCGAGGCGAGGCGCAGGTTCTTGGGTGGTGAAGGCTTCGTCGCGTGGCCGGGACCCGCATTTCGCGACTTCGCGCACGACTTCGTAGTGCACAATCGACTGCTGAGCGGCGGCTTCGTGATCGACGGCAAGACCGTGACGCTCGCCGACATCACGTGCCCGATCCTCTGCTTCGTCGGGGCCTCCGACGAGATCGCGAGCCCGGCTTCCGTCCGCGCGATCACGCGCGCCGCTCCGCTCGCCGACGTCTCGTTCGTGGACGTCCCCGCGGGCCACTTCGGGCTCGTCGTGGGCTCGCGCGCGATGAAGCTCACGTGGCCGACCGTCGCCGGGTGGATGCAGTACATGGCGGGCAGAGGCGGCAAGCCCGACGCGCTGACGACCGCCGCCGCCGTCGACTACGATCAAGACAACGACGCGGAGACCAAGCTCGATCTCGATCTCTTCCTCGGCTCGGCGCGCACCGCGGCGAAGGACACGTGGCGGAGGGTCGGCGACATGGCCGCGAGCGCGACCGACGCCCTCGACGCGATTCGCTATCAAGAGCCTCGCCTGCGTCGCCTCTCGCAGATCGGACCCGGCACGCCGATCAGCCCCGCGCGCGCGCTCGCTCAACAGGCCGCGAAGACGCCAGACGAGACGTTCTTCTTGTGGCACGGCCGCGCGTTCTCCTACGCAGACGCAGACAAGCGAGTGACGAACGTCGCGCGCGGGCTCTGGCAGTGCGGCATTCGCCCGGGCGACCACGTGCTCGTCGTGATGAGCTCACGACCGAGCCTGCTCTCGATGACGACAGCGCTCAACCGCATCGGCGCCGTTGCACTCGTTGCACCGCCGGACGCACGCGACGACGTCCTCGCGAAGGTGATCGCAGACGGCGTGAAGGCGGTGGCGAGCGATCCCGATCACGGCGAGCGTCTCTCCAAGCTCTCGGATCGTCCTGTGCTGGTCCTCGGTGGAGGAGGGCAGACACGCGCACTCGCGCCAGGGCTCACGGACATGGAGGCGATCGACCCCGACAAGGTCGACCTCCCCGCCACCGTCACCGAGTCCGCTGGGCGCGCGCGCGATCTCGCGATGATCCTCTTACGCCCCGGTGAGCACGGTGAGCTGCGCTCTGCGCCCGTGACCAATCACAGGTGGGCGCTCTCCGCGTTCGGCGCCGCAGCCGCATGCACGTTGAAGCCAGGCGACACCGTCTACTCGTGCATTCCACTGCATCACCCGACAGCGCTGCTCGCATGCGTAGGTGCCGCGATCGCCGCAGGAACACGCCTCGCGCTTGCCTCTGCGTTCGATCCGAAGACGTTCCTCTCGGAGGCGCGACGCGCGGGCGCCACGGTCGTGTTCTATGCGGGAGAGATGCTCCGACTGCTCGTCGCCACCGAGACCGTTCGGAGCGATCGCGATCATCCGATTCGACTCTTCGCGGGCAGCGGCATGCGCGCGAGCTTGGCCGAGCAGCTGCGCGAGCGCTTCGGCGTGGGTGTCATCGAGTTCTACGCGAGCACCACGCAGAAGGTCGTGCTCGCCAACGTCGCCGGAGACAAGGTCGGCGCGCTCGGGCGGCCCTTGCCGGGCAGCGTCGACGTCGCCGTGGCGAAGGTGGACTTCGTGCTGCGAACGCCGGTGCGAGACGCGGCAGGCGATCTCGAGCTCGCGCAGGTAGACGAGCCCGGACTGCTCGCCGCGCGAGACGAGACGAATACCTGGGTGACGACGGGAGACGTCGTTCGCTGCGACGCAGACGGTGACTATTGGTTCGTGGACGCTCTCGCGAACATGCGCGACGGCGTGTCGATGCGCGCGATCGAGGACGTGCTGTATGGCATCTCGCCGATCACGCTCGCGGCCACGTTCGTCGAGAACGGCGCGATCGTGGCGTGTTATTCGGCGTCCGAGCCACTGTCCGCCAAACAGCTGGACGAAGCATTCGCGGCGGTCTCCCCCGCAGAGCGCCCCAAACACGTCCTGGAGCTGCCCAAGATCCCGCTGACGGAGGGGTTCCGCGCGCGACGTGACCTGCTCGCGGCGGCGGCGCACGACGCAGTGGCTCGCTTCGATCTCGTGGCCGGACGCTATGTTGCTCACGTTCGTTGACTCATCAAGCGACGTATGGATTTCATATCACTGCGGGCATGGGAAGCCGGTGATTTCCCGGCCTCATTCGGGAGCTTTCGTCAACGACAGACCGGTGTGTATGTAGCGCCATCCGCTTCGGGGAGCTGCGCAACGCAACTCGATAGGGCGCAACACAGCATCACACCGCAGGCCTGCTCGACACGCTGACATAGAGACCCGTCCGACGCATCCGGAAAACCAGCGTCTTGAGAGGACGCATCCAATGGCGACGGGGGCGCGCTGGAAGAGCATGCCGTTATAAGCATGCCGCACGCTATCAAGTACTCTGCGATGTGCGCGTAGGTAAAACAAGCGCCATCTGGCAGCGACCGCGACGGAGAGAAGGAAGTCGTAGCCGGGTTGGCGGTGCAAACGACCGACCCTGCGAGTCGACGAGGTACCTCTTACACGAACTTGCGCTCGCACTGGAACCGCCGACCGTGGTGGTGAAGCTGACGTTCGCTCGCGGGGCCTCCATCAAAGATCCAAAGAAGCTCTTCAACTCGAGCCTGGAAGGCAACGTGCGACGCGCGATCGATCTCCGCGAAGGGGAGAAGATCAACGCGGCCGCCTTCAAGCAACTCGTTCGAGCCGCCGTGGCCAACTCTGCAGTGCTCGCCGAACGGGCCGCCAAGAAGAAGAAACCGACGAAGCGCTGAGTGCCTCGCGTCAGAGACCGATCGCAATGAGATGTTGGTACGCGGCGACGTAGAGCACGCCCTCAGAGAGTGCGAGCGAGGTCGTATCCACGTAGTCCGTGCCGCCGTCGCCGTCGGATAGGTCTACATAAAATATGGGGTTACCCTTCGCGCCGATGGCAGTGACCCTTGTCTTGTCCACATAATATATGACGCCTTCGCTATCTATGACGAGCGGATAAAGGCCTTGCTGTTTCACCGGGAGGGCGCCGACGACGGTCTGAGTCGCTGAACTCTTGGGGTCGATGCTCACGATCTCGGTCTCCGTGCGCATGTAGATCGTTCCCGTAGGGCCCTCGATGGGCGGACTCCTCGGCGCAAGAGTCAGGTGCCAGAGGAGAACGCCGGTAGGCGAGATCGCGTCCAGTCCGCCGCGCGTGATTCCGAAGAACGTGCCGTCTGTCGCGACGAGCCCCTCGCGCGAGCCGTCGAGCGTCCATGCCGCAGCTCCGTCGGCGGTGAGCGCGAAGGTCCCCGCTTCGTTCTTGTCGTTCCCGATACCGCCGATGACGAGACCGCCGGAGACGGCCAAGCGTGGCGTCGCGGTGTCGCCGTTGTCGGGCCCTTGGCGGTTTCGACCGAGATGAAATGCCAGGGAGCCGTCCGGATGTATTCCATAGATCCCCGAGCGAACACCAAAGACGATTCCGTCTTGTCCAGGAGTGGGTGCGTTGTCCGAGTAGTCGACTCCCGCGTAGTCGGCATAGGCCCATTTCCGTTGATGGGTCACGGGGTCTACCGCAACGAGGATGTCTCCCGGCCATTTCAGTTGATTGGGATCATAGCTGCTGCTCCCATCCAGATAAATGGTGCCGTCCGCACCTATCATGGGGCTCGCATAGGGACCCACTCCGGGGAGGCTCCATGCGAGTGTACCGTCGGAATGAATCGCCAAGAGCGTTCCCGGGGAGCTTTGGTTGGTCACAAAGATCGTTCCGTCAGCGGCGACGGCAGGAGAGGAGCCGGAGTTCGTCATGGGATAGCGCCAGCGAATATGCGCGACGCGAGGCCCCTTCACGCTCGAGCGACTGGTGCGTCGAGCATCATGCGCCACCATCGGCCACGGTGCGGCGATGGGCTTCGCAGCGTCCAAGACTGTGCCATCCGCCGACACGTCCTTCGTCGATGCGTCGTCTTGCGGGTTCGCGGCGAGATGGCCACCACACGCGAATAGAGCAACCGCAGCCGTGAAGCTCGTCATTGCCATTCACTCTAGCCTACAACGTCACGGAGCCTCGAAGCGGCGCCCTCTCGGCTTGCCGGAATCCCGTACTCCAAACTCATCGTGGTTTTCTCGACCTTTTTGTGAATCCTCCGGAGGAAGCTGGCGTGGCGCCGAAGTGATGCCGCTACAGCGCGAGACGCAAGTACATAGCGACCCCAATGCCTATCGCTAGGCCGAGGAGGATCGCGGCCGTCGACACCTGGCCCACCCAACGCGGAAGCGGCGGCTCACGATTGCCGATGACAAGCATCGTGACGCCGAGCGCGACCCCGAACGGGGCCACGAAAACGAGCGCATAGTGGAACTCGTGCCAACGCGTGACCTCGAACCACGTCATCGTGCCGCTAGCTGCGCCTACTACGAGCAAGATCGCTCCGCGTTTTCGCGCCGTGCGCCAGCCGTATTGCGCTGGCGTGATTGGGAGTGTCGCAGGAGCGGGTTCACGCGGAGGCGCATATCGATTGTCCACGTCGTGCGGAGTAACGAAGCCCGCCAGCGTCGTCAACGCGAAAGGGCCACTCACTCAATCGTCTTGTGCGCATTGGATTGGTGTCGCGTCGAGCGGCTAGCGCCCTCGGTGCCGGCGAACTAGCGTTTGATGACTCTGGAACCTCGATTGGCGAAACCTTTCCGCCGCTCGCTTCGTTAATGTCTCCGATGGCGCGTCCGTGGGATCTCATTGTCATTGGCGGCGGGTCCGCCGGTCTCACGGCGGCCACTATCGCGGCGCGCGTTGGCGCCCGTGTGCTCCTCGTCGACAAGACCCGGCTCGGGGGTGACTGCCTCCACGACGGATGCGTGCCGTCGAAGGCACTCCTCGCGTCCGCGCACCTCGCGCACCGGATGCGGCGCGCGTCCGAGTTTGGCATCGAGCCCGTCGAGGTGCGCGTCGACCTCGCCGCGGTGATGGCCCGCATTCGGGCAATTCAAGCGGAGATCGGTAAGCACGACTCACCCGAGGCGATGGGTGCGCTCGGCGTCGAGGTCGCGTTCGGCGGTGCCTGCTTCATCGATTCGCGCACGGTGCGCATCGGCGCAGACCGCACCGAGGTCGCCGACCGCTTCGTCATCGCGACCGGCTCGCACGCCAAGGCTCCCCCGATCGCCGGGCTCTCCGACGTTGGCTTTTTGAACCACACCAACGTGTTCGATCTCGAGCGCGCGCCAACGCGACTGATCGTGATTGGCGGCGGTCCTATCGGCGTGGAGATCGGCCAGGCCTTCTCGCGTTTCGGCACCAAGGTGACGATCCTGCAGGAGGCCGCGCGCCTCCTCGAACGCGAGGAGCCCGAAGTCTCGCAGCATCTCGCGGCGGTTCTCGCTCGCGAGGGCATCGATGTACGGGTGTCGTGCGCGATCACGTCCGTGCGCCGCGAAGGCGAGCACAAGATCGCGGTGCTGAGAGAAGGAAGTCGTAGCCGGGTTGGCGGTGCAAACGACCGACCCTGCGAGTCGACGAGGTACCTCTTATACGAAATTGCGCTCGCACTGGAACCGCCGACCGTGGTGAGCAGCTTTTCGAATTAGCACCGAACAAGCAGAATTAGACATCGCGCTTATTCATCGATTTTTTGCCGAACAATCGACATGGGCGAAAAATATTCCGTTCGCCACGCTTGAGCGCGCAATGAAAAATTCCCTTTGCGATGGTGGCTATGTCGGTTCAGCGCAAGTCGCTTTCGCGCGAGTAATTAGCGACTATGCGACGTTTGCCAATTTGGTGGATGTATTTGTGCTGCCTAAATATCGCGGAAACGGTTGTAGCCGAGAATTGATGCGGGCGATCATTGCACACCCCGACCTCCAAGGGCTGCGGAGGACTATCCTGGCGACCAGTAAAGCCCACGGCCTGTATGCACAATTCGGGTTTACTGCGACCGGACTCGCTAATGGAGCGCTATTTTCCAGATGCTTACAACGCGTAGATTGGCTCGCACTTTATGCGCTCATGAATCAGACTTGCGCCCGAGCAGCTCGGCAAGCGACGACCACCTAAGGCTCTTGGCCAGGTCGTACGGCGTCAGGCCGTTCGGAGCCTTCCGCGCCGGGTCTGCGCCGCTGTCGAGCAGGACCTGGACGCAGGCCTTCGCACCGCCGAGCGACAGGCTCTGCAGCAGCGTCCAGCCGTCGGCGATGACCTGGTTGGGTTTGATCTCGCCCTTCGCGATGTCCTCGATGAGCCGCACTGCCATGTTCACGTCCATGGGATGATCGGCGTCGGGCTCGTCGGGGTCGCTCAGGTTCCCAGGCTCGCCGAAGTCAAGGCCCCAGGCATCGTCGTGCGCCACGCGCTCGTCGACCGACATTTGTCTTCGCAGCTGCTGCACCGAAATCGCGCCCCAGGCCTTTCCCATCGACGCGTAGATCCAGTCGTAGAGGTCAGCGAGCGGCCGCTCGATCTTCTGCCCTTCCCGAAAGGTCTTCAGCTCGTGCGGCTCGTTGAGCAGCGTGCCGGTGATGACCTTGCCGTCGAACATCACGTCGGTGACCCACATGTACTCGAGCGCGGGCTCGCCCGGGTCGGAGAAGCCGAACTTCACGGCCGACATGTCGAGCGCGGGAACGATGCGGCGGTGCTCCCACATCAGCTCGCGCCAGAAGTACCGGAACGTCTCACGCGCAAGGCTGGCTGCCGCTTCGACCGCTGGATCGGTACTCATCCGTCCATCCTAGCACTACTGTGTCAGGCTTCGTCACACGCGCAGTTGAGGGTCGTGAGGCGATCGTGAGTTTCACTTTCGCAAGCAGAGTGGACAGCGTGGTAGCCAGCGGGCGAGGACTCGGGCAATTGCGAGGCGGATAGTCGCAAAAGAATCCGCGAAGTGGCGCTCA
>JAYVYD010000325.1:0-4958 GCA_043784605.1 Myxococcales bacterium
GGACCGTGTGCGTCAAGTGGCAAGAAGGGAAAAGGGAGCAAAGTTCACTGCGCTTCCCTGGCCCGAACAACGCTTCGACGCCAAGACCCGAAGCAGGAGACGAGTGCGGTAGTTCCGCTCGCTCGGATCTGCGCGGGGGGCAGCCCGAACCCTTTATGGGTGAGGGCTGTCCCTACCGCAATCACACTTCCATCCCTCGCAAGTCAGCTGGAGGCTCATGGCATCCAACTTCCCAATCTCAAGGCTCAGGCCAATGACGGCACGCCAACCGTCGCAAACGCAAACGGAACTGGAGTGGCCGCCAATGACACGCTACGAGGGACAAATGATCTGGGCTCAGTCACAGCGCGAGGCACGTTTCGAAATGGCACCATTCAAGGAAGTTGGGAGCGGCACGCCGGGTCCCAGCGGTGGACGACTATGTCCGACCTGCGGAAAAGAGGTGCACGGCGATCCTGGACAAGGTCGGCTCCACGCGGACTGGGATGTGAGTCACGATCCCTCTTGGACAAATCGTATTTGTCCCGGAAATGTGGGCCGTGGCGATGTCAATGACAACTATCAGGTAGGAACCAAACTCGAGTGTGTGAATTGCAACCGCGGACGCGGCAACAATGATGAAACCAAGTGAGCGAAGAGCTAGCGATCTGGTGCGACATCAATGAGCAAGAGCGAGATTCTCGACCATCTTGAAGCGCATTTTGGACCCTTTGCTGAAGGGTGGAAGGATCCTAACTGGGGGGACATTCAGGTTCTCCGGTTCAACCGGGGACCCATTTCTGGGGCCGGTGTTCTTGCAACGGTAGGTCTTAGTTTGGCGCCGCTGGTCGGGCCCTCTGGTCGGCGTATTAGCATCGAATTGGTGATGCTCTTTCGCCACAGTGAGGGGCCGCGGGCGTTGCCGGCAATCGTTGGGGATTTGTGTGCGGAGGCGCTTCGGGCGAGGCGTCCAATTCTCTGCGGCCAGCTAGTCGGGCCGCGTGGACCCTTTTTCCCAGGTGCAACAACTGAAGCGTTCTTCGCAGCAATTCCAGTCCACTTTCCCCCGTCGTTTCAAGTCACGCCTAGATCACGCGTAGCGTTCGCGTGGTTGGTTCCAGTGACTGGTGATGAGGCGGAGTTCATACGAAGTCATGGGCCGGACCAGTTCTTGGGAGCGCTCGACGATCATACTCCGGACTTGCTGGACCTTTCGCGCTCCAGCATCGTCAAGTGCTAAGCACTCAATACTGAGCGTCACCGGTGCTGGCAGGTCAACAGATCGGGCAAGGCGCAGGATGAGACTTCCCATCTTGCTTGACCGCCCTTCGCAAGAGTGTATCCGATGCACGAGGAGCGTTCTTCACGTGACCGACGGGCGGCCGCATAGTCTGACCCATTCGGCAACGCGCCAATCGAGCAACGTGGCTCGAGCGAATTCGTAGTTGGAAGTGGAGTGGCAAGACCGCCGACGAATTCGCGGGCGGGCAACCGCACAAGCCAAAGACGCTGACGCGGTGGGCCTATCAGCTCAAACACGAAATAGTCGTTCCGCGCATCGAGATAGCGCGCGTCGACGTCAAACCCGCATTGCCAAGTACGATCGCCATCGAGGTGGGCGGCGCGGAGCGTAAGCGATTTGAACGCGGGTTGTCGAGGCGTGGCGGGCGCTCGACCCTCCGCGGAACCGTCCGAACTTCTCACGGGCGGCTCGGCGGGCTCGAGTCGAGCTGCAGCGCGAATTCGGCTCGATTGTGGCTGAGTTTCGCGTCGTGAACGCACCCGGCCCTTGGCGGCGTGTTCAGGCCGCGTGGTCGCCGAGGGTGAGTCGCCGGATGCCGTCTTGTAATAGGGAGGCGCTCTCGCGGCAGCCCCGGTGTCAGAGAAGTTGTCGCGCTCGTCGAGCAAGATGCAGCACCGTCGCCTCCTCAATCCGGATGGCTCAGTGGCTGGTCTGCGTGACGCTCTGCTCGCTCGTGCAGTTGCGTTGCTTTCTGAAAATGCCCTGATACGCGTGTGTCCAAGGCGCTCGCGCTGTGGCACGATTGAGGTTTCCAATGACCGCAATCGTCGTGCATCCGTGTGAGCACCCGCTCGTGGGGAGCGTGCCGGTCCCGAGCGACAAGAGTATCGGTCACCGCGCGCTCCTGTTCGCCGCGATCTGTCTCGGAAAGAGCCGAATCAAAGGCTTCACGGGCGGCGACGACAATCGCTCCACCGCCGCGGCGCTGCGCGCGATGGGCGTCGTGATCGACGAGGTGGGCTCCGAGGTGACGGTCACGGGCAACGGCCTCTTCGGCTTGCGCGCGCCCACGTCGTCGCTCGACTGTGGCAACTCGGGCACGACCATGCGCCTGCTCTGCGGGCTGCTCGCGCCCCAACCCTTCGAGTCGACGCTCACCGGCGACGCGTCGCTGCAGTCTCGCCCGATGATGCGAGTCATCGGCCCCCTGCGATCACGCGGCGCGCGCATCGACGGGCGTCCTCACCCGAAGAAGGCGGACGACGTCACTGGCCCGCTCGTGGTGCACGGGCTGCCGTCGGGCGAGTACCTCGGACCGCTCGAGTACGTGAGCGAGATCGCAAGCGCGCAGGTCAAGAGCGCTCTCTTGCTATCGGGTCTCTATGCGCACGGGCCGACCTACATTCGTGAGCCGATGCTCTCGCGCGACCATACCGAGCGACTCTTGCTTTCGCTCGGTGTGCCGCTCTCGACGATGGGCCCCATCGTGCGTCTGGACCCCTCGACGTGGAACGGACAAATGCCGGCGTTCGATCTCGAGCTGCCCGGCGATCCCTCCGCGGCCGCGTTTCTCGTAACGGCGGCCCAATTGGTTGATAAGTCAAAGGTCGTCGTGCGAGACGTGGGAACGAACCCCACGAGAACGGGCTTCTTCGAGATCGCGCGCGACATGGGCGCGGGCATCGCGACCGAGCCACACGGCGAGCGCGGCGGTGAGCCGATCGCCGACGTGCACGCGTGGTCGGCCCCGCTCCGGAGCACACGCATTGGCGGGGAGCTCATCCCGCGCGCGGTGGACGAAATCCCGATCGCCTGCGCGCTCGCGGCGAGAGCAAACGGCACCACGATGATCATGGACGCCTCCGAGCTGCGTGTGAAGGAGAGCGACCGGCTCGCGACCATGGCCCTCGTGCTGCGCGCTTTCGGAGTGTCGTGCGAGGAGCGCCCCGACGGCCTCGTCATCACGGGCAAAGAGGGAGCGTTCACGCCCGCGCGAATCGACAGCCGCGGAGACCACCGCATCGCGATGACCGCAGCCGTGATGGCGCTCGCCGCGAGCGGTCCGTCTCGCATCCTTGACGTCGACTGCATCACGACGAGCTTCCCGAAATTCATCGGCACGCTCCGCGCACTCGGTGCGCGCATCGACGTGGAGGCCGTGGATGGCTGATACTCCGCGCCCCTCTCGCCGCACGCCAAGGTCGACGCGCCGTCCGCCGAGCGCCAGCATGAACGGCGCCTCTCCGGTCGAGCAACTCGTCGCGAACAAAGAGCTGTTCGTGATGTTCCAGCCGGTCGTCGATCTGCGCAACGGCAAGGTGTTCGCGTACGAAGCGCTCGTTCGCAGCACGTCACCGAGCTTCCCGAGTCCGGCCACCATCCTCGCGTCTGCCCTCGAGCACCGAGTGTGCGGCAAGCTCGGTCGTGCGATCCGCGAGCTTGCCTCCAGCGGCTGCCCAGACGCGACGCTCTTCTTGAACATCCACCCGTCCGAGCTGGACGAGGGCTGGCTCGTTCGCCCGGACGATCCGATGTTCTCGCACGAGCACCCGGTCTATCTCGAGATCACCGAGAGTGTGCCGCTCACGCACTTCAGGTTCTGCCACGGTGTGTTGAGCGAGGTGCGCAGCCGCGGCATCTGCCTCGCCGTAGACGATCTCGGCGCGGGCTACTCGAACCTCAAGTACATCGCCGACCTGGTGCCCGAGGTGGTCAAGCTCGATCGCGAGCTCGTCGCGGGCGTCAAGCACAACAGCCGCCTGCACCGTCTACTCGGTTCCCTCGTCCGACTCTGCACGGACATGGGCGCGAGGGTCGTCGTCGAGGGAATCGAGACGAAGGAGGAGATGCGCATCGCCCAAGACGTGGGCGCGCAGTTCGGTCAGGGCTACTTCATCGCGCGCCCCGCGTTCCCCCGACCCACCTTCGACTGGCGAGCGATCAACGGCCACTGAGGAAGCTGGGAGTTGAGTCACGGCGGACCCTCCGCTAAGAGCCTTCGCGTGGCTCGACTCCGTCCCATCGTCGCGATCGACGGCCCCGCGGGGGCAGGCAAGAGCACGGTCGCGCGCCGCCTCGCCGTAGAGCTGGGCTTCACGCTCGTCGACACCGGCGCGCTATATCGGTGCGTGGCGCACGCCGCCAAAGAGGCGGGTGTACAATACACGGACGCCGCAAGCACCGGCGAGATCGCCCGTGGCCTCGTGTCCCGCGGCGCCATTCGTTACTTGGCGGACGGAATCCTGCTCGACGGCAAGGACGTCTCGAAAGAGATCCGCACGCCCGACGTCGCCATGGGCGCGAGCACGGTGTCCGCCCACGCAGACGTGCGCGAGGCGCTGCTCGATCTGCAAAGGCAAGCGGGGGCGGGAGGCGGCGTCGTGCTCGAGGGGCGCGACATCGGCACGGTCGTCTTTCCGAACGCACATGTGAAATTCTTCCTCACCGCTGCGGCAGAGGTTCGCGCCAGGCGAAGGCATGAGGAGCTGCTCACCAAAGGCGACGCGCCGTCGCTCGAAGAGACTCTCGCCGACGTCAATTTACGCGACGAGCAAGACACCAAGCGCGCGGTGGCGCCGCTCAAGCAAGCCGACGACGCGATCCTCGTGGAGAGCACCGCGATGACCGCCGACGAGGTCGTTGCGAGCATGGCGGCTCACGTGCGTCGCGTCGCCGCGAGATGACTCAGGCTCTCAGGTTCAGTTACCTCGTTGCGTTCGCCCTTTGGGCTCGCTTC
>JAYVYD010000326.1:0-4497 GCA_043784605.1 Myxococcales bacterium
AAAAACGGCACTCCACGAATCCCCATTTCGTGCGCCATGGCCTCGTCTTCGCGCACCTCATTGACGAGAGCGTCCCCTGCGAGCATCGCGCGCACTTCGGCTTGTTCGAGACCCGCCTCTGAAGCCAAACGAACTAGCGTCTCGGGATCACCGATGGGCTCTCCCTCTGTCATGTACGCGCGAAACATCCGCTCACTGACGGCGTCCTGCTTGCCGCGCTCGCCCGCGAGGTGCACGACACGGTGCGCGTCGAAGGTGTTGCCACTGCGAATACGCTCGAAGTTGAACTCGAGCCCATCTAGGCGAGCCGTCTCGGTCATGCGCGAGATCATCGCCTCCGCGTGTGTCAGCGTCGCGCCGTACTTCTTGGCCAAGCGCTCGACGTACGGCGAGTCGTCGTGTTCGCGCGGCGCCGCGGGGTCGAGCTCGAACGCGTGCCACACGATCTCCAACGAGTCTTCGGGGAGCGCTCTTTGGGCCTCCTCGAGCCGGCGCTTACCGACGTAGCACCAGGGGCAAGCGATGTCGGACCAGACGTCGATTCGGACCTTCTCATTCATGCTCTCCGTGGATGCTCGGCGCGCCGTCGTCGTTGCGGCGGAGACCCGAGCATAGCGCCGCCGAGGGCTGGTCACGTGGCGAGCGTTGCACTACGTTTTGCATATGTTCGAGGGCATCGATCACGTGCAGCTCGCCGCGCCGGTGGGGTGTGAGCCCGCCGCGCGACGCTTCTACGGAGTGCTGCTCGGGCTTGCGGAATTGCCGAAGCCGGCCGCGCTCGCGGTGCGTGGAGGCGCATGGTTTCAGTGCGGCGCGCAGCAGATCCACATCGGAGTCGAGTCGGAATTTCACGCCGCCAAGAAGGCGCACCCCGCGTTGCGGCTCGCGAGCGAAGCCGCGCTAATCGCGCTTCGAGCGCGCCTCGAGGCAGCAGGCGTGGTTACTCGCGACAGTGAAGAGGTGGCGGGCGTCGCGCGCTTCTTCGTAGACGACCCGTGGGGAAATCGACTCGAGCTCGTCGCCTTACGCGGGTTAGCCTAGAAACGAGGTCGCCGCGAGCTCACCGCGCGAAGTGATGTTCAACTTGCGGAAGATGCTCGCCGCTTGGTTCGCGACCGTCCGCACGGCGCAGCCTCGCGCAGCCGCGATCTCGGCGTTGGAATCTCCTTGCAGCACCCGAAATGCGACGTCGCGCTTTGCAGTCCATCTCGAGCCTTGGGGATGGAAAATGCACTAGCTGGCGGGCGGACAATCGTGGTCGTTGATACAAGAGTCCGACGGAGTGCGTGCGCGGGCTCTTGCGCGCCCGGATAATCGATTAGGGCAAATACGGAGTAGCGTCGCGTTTGGTCTTCGCGGCGGGCCTCACCGAGTTGGCGAGAGGGTCATTGACCACTTGCGGTAATGACCAATCGTTCTTGAAGAATCCGCCCGCGAGCACCGCGCCGTTCGAGAGGAGCATCTGCCCACGCGAGGGCTCGATCTTCTCGTCGTAGACGACGAAGTCCGGCAGCAAATCGGGGAGCGAGAGCGAGCGCCACGTGCCCAACGCCGTGGTGCCTTCGACGACTACCAAATAGCGATCCGTGCGCTTCGGATTCGGGCGAACGAATGCCGCGCCGAGCTGGTTTCCTTGATATCGCACTCCGCCCATGACGACGGTGTCTCCCTCGATCTTGATCGGGAGCTCGGGCTCGAGCGCGCGCACCAATCGATTGCTCTTCGCATTGCCTACTAAGAAGAGCGCGTGGTCGTTGGCGAGAGACTCTCCGCGCGCTGCGAACTCCTCGTCGCTCATGATCGGGTATCGGACGGTGACCCCGAATCGAATCGCGGCGAACGCTTTGGCGACCTCCTCGTTGGCGCGCGCTTGCGCGGGGTCGTCCTTGCCCCAGACGAACATGAGGTTCGCGTGAAACGCATCTCGTATCGGACCGGTGACCTCTCCGTGCTTGAACGGACCCGCGTGGACCGCAGCACCCGACTGCCAGCCCGACGCGTCTCTATGAAACACGAGCGCATCGCTCGCGGGCACCGAGAGGCTCGTCCCGTCGATGACCACCTTGGTCGCGCCGGCGGCGTCGATGAGCTTGGTGTCACGATCGAGGCTGATTTGAGCCACGCCAGAGGTTGTAGCGTCGATGCGCGTGCGGTTGGTGACCTTCGCGTCCACCTCGCCCCATTGATCCGGCGCGTAGAGCTCGTCGACGTGGACCCAGTCGCTCTTGTTGTCACGGAGTCGGATGGTTCGAAATCTCACGCGCGACGGGTGCGGATCGCGTCGATGTCCGAGCAGCCACTTGGCGCCCTTCAGGTTCTCCCACGTCGTGGACCAGACGTTGTGACCGAGGTTGGGGTGCTCGTGCTCAATCGGGTATTTGAGCTGCTCATACTTGTCAATCAGCACACCGCTGTTGGTCTCTGGCCAATCCATGGTCCCGTGAACGACGTACAAGGGGATATTGGCGCCGTTGAACGCCCACTCCACGTTCGAGCGCTCTTCGGCGATCGTCCGCTCCCACGGGCGCATCGCGCGGCCCATGAAATCGCGGCGAACGAAGTAGCTGTGATAACCGCATAGAGGTTCTGCGGCGGCGAATCGATCCGGGAAGCGGAAGGGCACCGCGGCCGCGCCGATGCCGCCCATGGAGGGTCCGCCGATGGTCACGCGTGTCGCGTCGATGGGCAGACGCGCCATGACTCGGTCCGTCGCGCGCATGACGTCGTCTTCGCCCAAGTCGCGATACATCGTATTGCCGTGTCCAGACGGCGCGACGACGAACGCGTCATTGAACTCCGGCAGCCCGCCCATGCGACGCTCGTCCCAGTCTGCCTCGCGGCCGGTCTCCCCGGTGCCGAGGAACTTGCGCAGCACGGCCATGGGTCTGCCGTTCAAGCCGTGGAGCACGACGATGAGTGGGTACTTCTTCTTCGCGCCTACTTTGTAGTCGCCGGGAACGTAGAGCGAATACTCCTGCAGCTCGCCATCCGCGGGAGAGCGATACGCCATGCGCATAGCGCCCGTGCGTGACGCGTACGGATCGACCTGTTTTTGAAGCGAATCGGTGAGCTGCGACAGCTCGCGGCTCTCTTGCATGAGTGCCAGATCGTCCGAGTCTCCACGTGAGAGCGCGGCCTGAAGACGATTGCGCGCGTACTGCACACTCTCCCACGAATCGGGACTGAGCCACGACTCTTGACCCGTCAACGCACCGAGCGCCGCGTCTGCCTTGGCGAGTGTCTCGCGCTGCGACTTCTTGGGAAAGAACTTCAACACGAGATCGCGCCCGGCGACCTTCACCGCATAAGAGACGGACTTGTCCTCGACCGATTGCAGGTCTGCGCCGAGGATTTGCGGGAGCGCGACCACCATCTCTGGACTTCGCGCGGAGACCTCTCCCGCGTTGATATCGAAGTAGACGTTGCTCGATGCGTCGGCGAGCGTCGCCTTGACGGAGAGCGGGACAGAAAGCGGCGCGCCCTCCGGAAAACGGACGGTGAGGGCAGGGTGATATCCGTCCCCGCGCGTCCCGCGATCGAGCGACACCCAGCTCATCTTCGCCGCGAGTGTCTGTGCGTCTGCGGGAGTCGCGCCGGGCAGCGACAGGTAGGCGCCGAGGGGAGGAGCCAGCAGCTCGTCCACCACGCGCACATGAAAGCTCCAGGCCCCATCGCGCTGGTGGAGCTTCAGCATGATCGGGTGATCGCCGGCGGTGAGATCGAGCGGAATCAGATCGTCATCGTCGCGCTCGGGACGTGCCTCTTCGCGACCGAGGACGACCTTGCCATCGACCGAGACGCGCACGCCGTCGTCAGAGCCGATCAACAGAAGCAGCTTGCCCGGCGTGTCCAGGTGCAGAGTGCCCGCCGCGTACGCGATCAGATCGTTGTCTTTTACAGTCGTCGAGCCCTTCTGCGCCGCGGGGTTCTTCAGGGCCGCGATGACGTCGACCGGGCCTTCACCCGACGAAGCCATCACCCAAGCGGGCGGCTCCTTCTCGGTGGACTGCGGTGAGTCGCCGAGCCTCGGCGAGAGCGTTGACTCGGCAAGCGTCTGCGGATCCGAGGCTAGATCATCGGGCTGCGGGCCTCTCACGCCGAAGCTCGCGGCCCTGTACGGCCCGAGCAACAACCACGCGCCGAAGAACCCGGACGGGCCGGGCGCGACGCGAATCTCCGCCGGCGCGGGTTGCGCTGGGGCCGCGTGCGCTTGCGACGCGAACGCCGCCAACACGCACGCCACACCGCACCGCCGCGCCGCGGGCATCGGGACCTACTGCAGGCCTTGCGCGAGCGTGCGCGGCTCGTCCTTG
Organism: Myxococcales bacterium; assembly: GCA_043784605.1. Lineage (GTDB taxonomy): Bacteria > Myxococcota_A > Polyangia > Polyangiales > Polyangiaceae > JANYHY01. The sequence continues at coordinate 4,314 of JAYVYD010000326.1, forward strand.
AAGAGCACTTCCACTTTGTTCGCGTCGAGGATCCGAGTCACGACTCCATCGCCGAACTTCGTGTGGCGCACGAGCTGCCCTTGCTCGAACATAGCCGAGACGTTGTAGCGCGTGAAGTCGCCCATCGCCTTGCCCGCGATGGCTCGCTCCCATTGTTGTTCTCGTTCGCGTCGCTCTTGCTCGA
>JAYVYD010000327.1:0-4974 GCA_043784605.1 Myxococcales bacterium
GGCGGCGGCGGCGGTGGCCGCGGCGGCGGTGGCGGCGGCGGTGACCGCGGCGGTCGCTGGTAAGCAGCAAAGCCAATACAACGAACGACGGGCTCTTCGAGAGGAGGGCCCGTTTTTCTTTGTCCCGATCGCGTCAAGCTTGCGCGCGACCGATCGCGCGTCGCGAGTCTTCGCGTTCTAGGTGCGACGCTCCGATGGCCCGCTGATCCACGCTGAAACCTGCCGTTTTAGCCAGCTGCGCTATTTTGTCGCTCACAACGCTCGCGAAAACGCGTGGCCTGGTCTTTGCGATGAATCGGTCACACCTGAAGACCCTCGCCAAGCTCACGGTCGCCTCGTTGCCGTTCCTGCTCGGGCGCTCCGAGCGACGGCGCCGCCACCACGGACGAAGAGCTTCGCGTGTGCGCGAGTGGCGCGACCGTCGAGGGAGTCGACGTCTCGTACTTCGATCCCAACATCAACTGAACCGCGCTCAGGAAGGGCGGCATCGACTTCGCGTTCATCCGCGTGTCGGACGGCGACTCGTTCGTGGACCCCGAGTTCCAGAAGAGCTGGGCAGGCGCCAAGAGCGCAGGCGTCGTCCGCGGGGCGCACCAGTTCTTCCGCCCGCAGCAATATCCCGTCGCGCAGGCCGATTTGCTGATCAAGCACATGGGAGCGCTGGACGTGGGTGACTTGTCACCCGTCCTCGATGTCGAGGTCTCGGATGGTGTCTCGGGCGCCACCATCGCGGCGCGTGTCGGTCAGTGGGTCTCGCACATCAAAGCGAAGACGGGCCGCACCGCGATCATCTACACGGCGCCAGGCTTCTGGAACGGCCTCGGCACCAAGTCGTACGGAGCCGACGCGCTATGGGTCGCCAACTGGGGAGTGAGCTGCCCGAGCATGCCCAGCTCGTAGAAGACCTGGAAGTTCTGGCATACACCGATCACGGCAACGTGCCCGGCATCGCCAACAAAATGGATCGCAACAGATTCAACGGCAAACTAGCCGCCTTGAAGGCGTTCGCCGGTCACTAGTCTTTGTCGGGGTCCGCCGCCTCGTGGGCGTCGAGACCCTGCTAGATTCGGCACCGTGCACTTCGATCCCATCATCGAGTTACCATGCCTCGCGACGGGCCTCTGGCGACGCTTTGCCGTGCACGTCTTCGAAGGCAAGCTCACTCTCGGCAACATCGCCGAGCTCGAGACGGCCGGCGAAACGTGGCACGCCAAGGTGACCGGCAAGCTCGTCGAGATGGTCGTCATCCATCCGAGCCAATCGAAGATGACGAGCGCGAAGAGCGCAAGCAGATGGCGGGCATCATCAAGCGCTGGGAGCACACGCGCGAGGCCTCCGCGACGGTCATCCTCGCGCAGGGGTTGCAGGGATCGCTCCACCGAAGCGTGCTCACTGGCCTGCAGATGCTCGCGCCTTCACCCCACCCGACGAAGGTGTTCGGCTCCACCGAGCTCGCTCTCGACTGGCTCGCGCCGAGCGTGCAGAAGACCAGCGGGCCGGAGGCACGCGTCGAAGATCTGGTCGCCGCAATCGCCAGGCTCTCCGCGCATTTTCAGAGGCGATCCGTCCGCGCACCGATGACCGATGACGAGGTGAGGGTCACTCGTTCGCGAGCGTGATCATGTAGCCGTGCGACTCCCACGGCGCAGCGTTGGGATCGTACGGTCCGAACCACTCGCCGACGTTCGTGCCCACGAGCAGCACCGTCGACGTGTTGTCGAGCTCGCCGAGCGTGAGAGCCGCGTGCGTGGCGTTGCCGGCGGCGATCACCGGGATGCGCGCGAGCTCCTTGCCGTGTGCGTCGAGCTTCACGGCGACCCATCGCAGCCTCATGAGCTGCTCCCAGTCGGTCTCGATGCGCAAGCGCGAGGATGGCGTGGCTCCATCGCGGTGGATCGCGACGACCGAGGTCCCCGTTGGCTGAACGCCCACCGGCGCTACGAGCCTGCGCGGTTTGTCGGGCCACGCGATGTCCCAAGCAAAGGCGATCTTGCCGGAGTCGCCGAATCCCCGTGACTCCAAGAAGTGCGTCTCGTCCGCGGCGCTGCCGACGAACGCTCGCGCGACGCCGAAGTCGACGAACAGATCCTCGATGGTCGATCGCTCGAAGAGCGCGCTCTTGAACGACTCTCGCAGGACGTCGAACGCATCGGGTTTGATCGCCCATCGTGCCGCGCCGTGTGGAGTCACGGTCGGTGACAGCGCCCACGTCGCGATGATGGTCGCCCCAGGCGATTGCGCGAACGCGTCGTCTAGCCACCCGAAGAACAAGCTCGCCGAACCAGAGCTCGTCTTGTTGGTCGAGTCGACGATCGCCGACTCGGGGTGCCGCTGCGCGACTCCGACCGCGGCAGTATCGCTGGAGATCGCGCACTGGGTCATCAAGCGCGCGAGCGCAGACGTCGTGCCGTCGAGCGTAGCCGAGTCGGTCGCGGGCGCGACGCGGTAGACGATCGCGGCGAGTACACGCCTGGTGATCGCGGCCTCGAGCGAGCAGCCGCGTAGCCTCACGTCCACGCGCGCGAACGTCGAAGCGCGATCGAGGCCCCCCCGCGGGTCGCGTTCGAACAGGTCCGTCTCCTCGAGCACACCGGGTCGCGCGTCGAGGTAGAGGTCGAGAGCGCGGGTGTCGCGAGCGGGCAGGGGAGGGGGCAAGCCGAGCGAGAACGTAGCCTCGTCCCACGCGCGCTCAGCGTCCGCCAGCGCCTCTGTAAGCACGCTGACATTTGTACTATGCACGCAAAGCGGACGACGAAACGAGCAGACCGAGGGCCACCCCTCCGCCGCCGGTCGCGGGGTGAGATCGACCCATTTCCCGCGCTCTCGGGTCGTGTCGTCTTCTGGGGTTTGTGCGCCTGCGTCGTCTGCCGCGACCGCGCGCGCCAGCGAAAGTGTCGCGATCACGAGCAAAGCTCGGGTCCAATGGCGGGCCTTCGGGACCATCGAAAGGACTGTAGGCGATTTGACACGTACTTTCAGGGCCCTCTATAACGGGTGATTGGCATGACGAGCCCCGACTTGACGCACGCGGTACGGTTCGACCTCTCCACGGGGATGGTCAGTCACGAGGGGGGCGCCTCAGTCGTCATCTCCGCCAAGGCTTTCGGCGAGCTGATCGCCGCGGTCTCCGCCGATACGCGGGCGAGCATCGCGAGCGACCTCGGCGCTGCGATGGGCGCGCGGATCCAGAAACACTCGGGCGGTGAGAAGGGCGTGCGCTCCGCCAGCCTCGAGTCGGTCGTCACCTCACTCTCGGGCGAGCTCGCGATCGCCGGCTTCGGCACCGTTACGCTCGAGCGATGGGGCCGCGCGATGGTCGTTCACGTCGCACACTCGTCTATCCAAGCTCCGGACTTCATTGCGGTGCTCGTCACGAGCGCGATCTCGGCCAGCACGGGCGCGGCCGCGTTCAGCACCGTCCTCTCGAAGCAAGACGGAGTACGCGTCCTCATCGCGAGCCGCGCAGCCGCCGAGCGCGCACGAAAGTGGCTGGATGAGGGCGTAACGTGGGGAGACGCCGTCTCGCGCTTGCAAGGGGGCGCGTCGTGAGCACGCCGATCATCGGCAGGCTCGAGGCCTTGCTCGCGCGCGTGCAGCGGCGGGCGCAGGATCCGCGCGTTCATCACGTGTTCGAGACCTCCAACGAGACGGTCGCGCCTCCTTCGATCCAGACCGTGCCGCCTTCGCCGGACGCACGCGCGGCGATCGCGCAGGAGATGAACGTTACGACGCCCCCGCCGCCGGCCGTCTTGCCCGTCGCGACCGTGGCGCCTCTCGAGGCCGAAAGCCACTCGCAGCTCGTCGCGGCGCGCGACATCGACGAGCCGCTCACCGACGAAGAGGTGCTCGAGCTCGATGATCGACACGTCGTCGGCGAAGAGGCGACGATCGACGTCATCGACGAGGACGAGCCTCCGCCTTCGTCGCGCCGCCACAAGCCGATCGACGAGGTTCCCAAGCCCGAGGTGCCGCATCCCGCGCCGCCCGAGTCAGGTCGCCAGATCGCCGCACAAGAGCTCAGCTTCGAGGACGATCTCACGGGCGTCCGCGAGGCACGCAAGGACGTGCCCCCCGAGCCCGAGCTGGAGCACGATCGAATCAGCCTGCAGTCCGTCGAGCCCGCCGTACAAGCGACGAGCCCCAACTCGATGGAGATGGATATCCCGACGCTAGGCGCTCCCGGCGCGTTCACTTCGGAAGTCGTCGCGCTACCCCTCGCCGCGCCTCCGCCCGCCGCATCGCAGGTGCAGGTCATACGCGCCGAGCTTCGCGAAGTAGAGGTCGCGCAAGTCAGCGGCGTGCTCCCCGTGAGCTTCGAGCCGAAGACGTTCGGCGAACTCCTCGACGCTACGCTCGCGCTCTAGCTCCGACGCAGCAGCGTGTCTTGATTGGACAGTACCCCCGAGAGCACCTGCTTGTAGGCGCGCGTGGACTCGTCCACCCAGGAGAGATCCACGAAGCGAAGGACGTCTTCTCGCGATGCCGCGGGCGTCGGGATTGGCAAGACCATCGCGAGGTCTTCGTCCGCGTCGATCGACATGCCGTACCCCAAGAACTCGCGCTCTTCGCCCGTGTCGCGGGCGAAGATGCGTGTCTTGCTGCCGCTTCGAACCGAGCGCGAGAACATGCACATGGCTGCGAGTGTACGCGCGACCTCGAGAGTGCGCAGGTCGGCTAGGCGGAAACGGCCGTCACTTGCACGTGACAATGATCGTCTGCGTTGGCGCGCCGCAGGTCGCGGTGTTGACGCCGCCCCAGTTGAGGTTGCCGATGCAAGGGCGCGAGGTGTAGCCAGAGTTGCAGGTGCAGGCGCTTCCAGTGCTGCTCAGCTCGAGGCCGGGACCGCATGCATCGGTCACCCACGTTTTGGCGTTGCACGAGACGCTCGTCGTCGTGTTGTTCTTGAGCGCCTTGCAGAGCTGATCCGCCGCGGCACCCGTGCACGTGGAGCCGACCATGTCGTTGCTCCCGGAG
>JAYVYD010000328.1:0-45100 GCA_043784605.1 Myxococcales bacterium
GCACCGGGCGGCGCAGGAGGCGGCTCGATGGCTCCTGGCTCCGCGGGCGTCTACGGAACGCTCCCGGGCGGATTCACGTCGGCGAACAGCGCCTTGGGAGTCAATCCCGCGAACGTCACCGCCCATGACTACAGCTTGTGCGGTGTCGTTTCGGGCCGCTCCGCAGGCTCCGGGGGGCCGTCAACCGCCGGTGGAAACGGCTGCGTGGTCTTCCGCTGCGTCGCTCCGTAAGAAGATGTCGTTCCGAGCGTTCGCGTGCCTCGCGATCGTGATGGGTGCCTTCCAGGGCTTCGCCGACGACGGCGTGACCGCTTACTTCGGGGCGAGTGTCTCCCCGTCGGCGAGCAACGCACTCACGCGCGCGAAGACCTCCGCGTCATCCGCCCGCTTGGAAACTGGGCGCTTTCGGAGCGCAGAGAGCGGCACGATCATGCGCGGGTTGGTGGCGAGCGCCTCGTCGTGTCGCGCCAGAAAAGCCCAGTACAGCGGCGTGAGCGGACACGTGCTCTTCGGATCGAACGCGCACCCGCCGCAGTAGTCGCTCATGCGGTTCACGTAGGCTGCGCCGGCCACGCGCGGCCTGCTCGATCGCGAAGTGGCGAAGGTTCGCGAGCACGAGCGCGAGTTTCTGCTTGTGGTACGGGCGGCGCTCGGCCTTCTTCGGACATTCGACGAGAACGATCCCGAGCTCGTCCGCGGGTTCGCGGGAGAGCGGCCCGAGATCCGCGGTGAGCTGATCGTAGGGCACGAAGAGCCAGCGACGGGAACCGGTGGTGCGCGGCGCGTGCTTGGCGAGGGCCTGCGCGAAGGCGCTCGTCGGCCCGCGTTCGAGAGTCGTGCGAGCGCGACGTCTCACGGGTGCGCGCTGGGGAGTGCGCGTGCTTCGAGATCACGCCGTGGGATCGTACGGAGAGCGCTCATCTCGGTCGCATCAAGGACGACAGGCGGTGCCACGCCAGCGCTCTCGGCCTCGGACCAGCGCGCCGCGCACAGGCACCAGCGGTCACCCGCGCGCAGACCGGGGAAGCCTCGCGCTGGCGTCATGAGATCGTTGCCGCGACTCGCGGTGAAGCGGAGAAACTCGTCCGTGACCTTCGCGCAGACAACGTGGACACCAACGTCGTCGGGCCCCGTCGCGCATCGCCCGTCGCGATACACGCCGGTCATCGGCTCCGTCGAGCAGGTGGCTAGAGGCGCGCCGTCGACACTGCTGGCGGTGTCCCGGGCCGGCTTCTCGGCGCGCGGAGGAATCACACAGCTCGCGGGCGTTGCAAGGAGGGCGGCCGACGGCGCGCTCGCGGGAGTGTTGCCAGTCGTCGGCGTTGGAGCCGGCGTGCACGCCGAGACGAAGCCCACCAATGCGCCGAAGGCTCGAACGGACGAAGCAAATCGAGTCATGGTGCGAGAGGAACTAGGTGCGTGTGGCCTGGCTGTCTAGGGGCTCACGGCGCTCGGGTCTCATTTCCACCCTCCGTTCCTTCGCGCCAACACTGCGCGCTCCGTGGCATCGAGCTGAAAGAGATGGATCCACTCGTTGTCGACGAGCTCGCGTACTTTTCGATGCTTCTCGAGCACGCGATCGATCGCCAGACGCGGCGCTTCGATGAACACACCCAGCCTCAAGGGTGGATGCATCCATCGCTCGCCGTCGTGCAGAGTTTGGAGCGGCAAACCGATCCGAAGATCTCCGCCATTGCCCTCGAAGATGCCGATGTGCCCGCCCACGATGTTGTGGAGCACCTTGTCGCCGCAGCCGTAGCGCGCGTTGTCCACCGTCGACGCGTAGTACTGGAAGTTGATCCAGTGCGCGACGATCAGGGGGCCGGTCATGATGGCCTCGAGGATCGTATCGTCTGCGTCATCGTCTGCGCGATAGTCGTGAAGGAACACGCGTCCTTCGAGATCGATATGTCGGCTTCGTTCCCGAGGAGCCACGACGAACAGGGCATTGCCCGCGAGACCCCACTCGGGACGCACTTCGGCCCAATCGGTCGCGCGCTGTACGACCGCCGCGTGCAGTTTGGCGTCCGAGAGCTCGGCGAGGCCGAGCCTCGGCGCACGCTCGCGCCTCGTCACGACGCTCGCGCGATCGAGCGTCGCCCGCACGCCTTGGAGATCGGCCTGATGCGTCGGGCCGTGTGTGCCCTCGTCGAAAAGCATCACTTCGTCGGTCGTCGTGTTGTGAAGCGCTGCGACGAAAATCGTGGTCGTCGGGATCTCGATTCCGCGCGCGACGAGCCCGGCCCGGACATCGGCTTCGCCTAGGAGAGCCGCCGCGGCCCGAGCATTCACGGCGCCGGGTTGGCCGCAGCACGCGCCGCAGTCGAGACCAGCGGCGTGCGCATTGTTCTTCGTCTGGCTTCCATGACCCACGAGGAGGACGACGCGCGCGAAGTCTCTCGTGAGCCCCAGGGTCCGAAGAAAACTCTCGGCGATCTCGCAGCGCTCTTCGGTCGTGATTGCCGTGCCGTCGACGCGACTCGTAATCCGAGGCATGCGCATCTTGTCCTCGATCGCGCTGAGACCCGCGCGCTCGTGGTGGTCCGGATCAAGATGGTCCGACCCACGCGCCCCATCAGGGACACGGCCGAACGTGTCTTTGAACAGATTGTGCGCGAAGAGCAGACCCACCGAATCGACATACGCGAAGCTCGAGAGCGAGCTCGACTTGAATGCCTTCCAGGCATAAGCGGCATCGAGGCGCGCCCGGCGCTCGGCGAGGAGACCGGCAGGTACGCCCGTGTCCGTGACGCGGTACTTCGGCGCCAAGAGCCCCGGCAGCTGCGGTCGTGCGTCGTCCGCGGCGAGCGGCGCGTACTCGATCTGCAGGCCGAAGAAGCCTGCGACCCCCAGCGTCTGGATGTCTTTGCCTTCCGCCTCGAGCGCGCGCCGAAAGATCTCCGAGCGCACGTCCAGGCAAAACGCGGCCTGCAACTTCGGCGTTGCCGGGCGCTTCGCGTCGAACCCAAGGAGCAGCCTCGTGCGCACTGGGGAGAGGTACGCCAACTCCACCGCGCGTTGGAGAATCCAATCTTTTGATCGCGCCGTTCGCGCGGCAAGATCGATCGCGGGCCAACTCGTCATCGCAAAGCGCCACTCTGCGCGGATTTTTTCGTCACTCGAAGAGAAGAGGATCCATTCCCACGCGAGGCGAATCGCCAAGAGCTCGCGGAGGTGGTCGTCGTCCCCACCGTTGATCCTCGCGGTCCAGCGAAGGTACGCGCACCAGGATGCCCATCCGTTGACGTCGAGGAGCAGCGCCGAGAAGTAGCGCTCGCGCTCGGCCTCGGGCACGGCGAGGTCCTCGGTGCCACGAACGAGCATTTCGTCCGCCGTGCTTGGCAGCGCCGCCACCGTGGATCGGTACGCGCCGAGCTCCATGAAGAAGTGCGGCTTCCGATCGGTATGGGCCTGCTTTCGCCAGCTCGCGTAGAAGCCTCCTTCTCGGACTCCGCTGATCTGCGCCTGACCCTCGCCGAAGTACGAGCCACAGAATCGACTGATCCCTTCCATCACGAAGTCGCGCCAAGTGAGCTCGGAGTCGCGACGACGGAGCGCCTCGAGCACGTCGACCACGAGCGGCCGGCGGGAGGGGATCGGATCGCCGGTCCAGAAGAGCGCGATGAGATCGTCCTCGGTGAGCTCGGATGTGCTCTCGGCGATGGCCTCGCGCAAGTGCTCGGATCGAAGGCGTCCTGCGCGCCACTCCTCGGCGTACCACTCGCGAGGCATGAGGAGGCGTGCGCCCGAGAGGGCCGCCAGCTCCGCCGCGGCGAGAGGAAGCCGCTTGTCGATGCGCCCCCAAAACGGATTGACGGCGATGAATCGGTCGAGCGGCCAGGTCGGTGCGATGCGCGTACACGCGCGTTCGGCGGCTTCCTTCAGCGTGACGAGGTCGGTCATTCGAGCCCCGGCGGCCAGAGGCGGAAGGTGACGCGCGTGAACCAGTCATCGATGTAGAGGCCGCTGAGGAGATGCGGTTGGAGCCAGTTCGCGAAGCGGCCGCTCGGCCTTGTCTGCAAGATTGACTGGGTGAGAAAGAGCACGACGAGTCCGCCAAGGACGAGCGACCATTGGGGAGTCGATGTCGAGGTGCCCATGGTGATCAAAGGAGCGATCTCTTCGAACGCGAAGTGCCACCCGAAGTACAACGCCGACACACCTACGGTGAGCCCTGCCGTGAGCCTCAATGCCCTTCCGCCGGCGGCGATTGCGCGAGCGATCATCGGCACGAAGCTCAAGCCCAAGACGAACGCGAGCGGCGTAATCCCAGGAGACTCGTGACCCGTGAGAAATAGGGTCGCCGCGTAAAATGGCGCCACCGCAAAGCCCACGAGGGCGGTGCCGCCGAGGAGATGCCAACCCGACGCGCGTGCGCCGTGGACGATGTGTGACGCGCGCCACTGCGTGACGACGGAGCCCGCGCTCAAGAACGTGTGCGCCTTGTAGAGCGAGTGCGCGAGGAGGTGCATCAGCGCCATGTGCCACGCCCCGAGGCCGCACTGAACGAGCATGAAGCCCATCTGCCCGATGGTGGACCACGCGAGGACACCTTTGATGGCGACGCGCGTCGTCATCACGAGCGATGCGGCGATGGTCGTGAAGAGCCCGACGCCGACGAGGATGCTCTGTGCGATCGGAGCGTGAGCCATGAGCGGCGCGAGTCGAATCATGACGAAGCCGCCGATGTTCACGACCCCCGCGTGAAGGAGCGCAGACACGGGGGTCGGTGCCTCCATCACCTGCAGCATCCACCCGTGAAACGGCACCTGCGCGGTCTTCAAGAGAACGCCGAAGACGAGCAGAATGGTCGCGATGTGCACGGTGGGCGAGAGCGCGCCGTTCGTCTGCGCGACCGTGTTCACGACGTCGATGCGCAGCGAGCCCATGGTGGAGCCGACGAGCACGATCGCCGAGACGAAGCACGCGTCTGCGACCCGGCTCAACAGGAACTTTTTGTGCGCGACGATGATCGCTTGGCGGCGCGTTCGGAAGAACGTGAGGAGCTGGTGCAGACCGACGTCCGTCGCGAACCACGCCACGATGAGCACCGCGAGGTGGTTCGTGGTCACGAGGACCGTGACGGACGCGACCGTCAAGAGAAGGTAGCGGGCGTAGCGATCGAGCCCGCGTTGCCCGGCGAGATAGCGCTGCGAATGGCGGACGACGACGACGGCGAGCGTGCAAACCAAGACGAACATCGCGCTCGAGACGATGTCGAGCTGTACGACGTCGTGCATCGCCGAACCTGGCCTGGTCGTCAGCGCGTCGTAGCCCGCCCAAGACAGCAGCGGGCGAAGAATGACCGCGAGGTACGCAAGAACGGCCGCGAGCGTCGTCACGAAGGTGGCGACCGTCGAGAAGCGTGAGCGCTCGCGCGGAACGAGAAACGCGCCGACGACAAGGCTGACGGGAACGAGCGAAGCGAGCAGCAGCGGCACCAGCGAGAGCAGCTCGTACGCCGTCATGCGCCCCGCCCCTCGGTGAGGCAAGGCCGGATACTCGTTTCGTGGGTCACGCGCCCACGCTAACCCAAGTGCCAAAAAAACGGTGCGCGCGTCTACCGATCGAGCGGGTCCTTGGCTCGACTACGGCGCTCGCGTGCGTAGAGTTCGGCGATGGTCACGCTCTCGATCCTCGATCTCGCGCTCATCGCCCCGGGCGAGTCCGCGCGGGACGCGTTTGCCAACAGCGTGACGATCGCGCGTCGCGCCGAGGACCTCGGCTATCTGCGCGTCTGGTACGCGGAGCACCACAACATGGCGAGCATCGCGTCTTCGGCGACGAGCGTGCTCGTCGAGCATATCGCCAGCAAGACCAAGACGATCCGCGTCGGGGCCGGAGGCATCATGCTGCCCAACCACGCGCCGCTCGTGATCGCGGAGCAGTTCGGCACGCTGGAGGCGTTGCACCCAGGGCGCATCGATCTCGGTGTCGGTCGCGCGCCGGGCACCGACCCGACGACGACGCGCGCGCTGAGGCGAAGTCACACCTCTGCCGAGACGTTCCCAGCAGACGTACTCGAGCTCCAGTCGTACCTCTCCGACGAGACGCGCGTCCCTGGAGTGAACGCGACGCCGGGCAAGGGCACGAAGGTGCCGCTCTACATCCTCGGGTCGTCGCTGTTCGGCGCGAAGCTAGCCGCCGCTTTCGGGCTCCCTTACGCGTTCGCCTCGCACTTTGCGCCCCAAGCGTTGGAGGAGGCGATTGCCACATATCGTCGCGAGTTTCGCCCGTCCGAGCAGCTCGACGCTCCGTACGTCATCGCGGGTCTGACGGTGATCGCCGCTGACTCCACGGCGGATTCGGAAGAGCAGCTCATCAGCGTCAAGCGCGCGCGTGTGCGACTGCTGCTCGCGCCAGGGCGCCCGCTCACCGACGACGAGGCAGACGATCTGAGCGACTCCCCCGCGGGACGCCAATTGTCTCAGATGCTCACCTACGCGGCAGTCGGCACTCGCGCCGAGGTGCGCGCCTACGTCGAGCGCTTCGCCGCTCACTGCGGAGCGAACGAGATCATGGCATTGCACCCATCGCCGTCGATCGAGGCGCGCTTGCGATCCATCGAGCTGTTGGCGCATTGACGACTCATCACGAGAACACCCAGCCTTCACGCACCGCGCGCGGGCTCTTCGCGAGCGCGCGGTGATCGGTCGAAGTGAACGACTCGAACGCGCCGACGCCAGCGAGCACCGCGTCCATCGCGTCTCCGCCCGGGTCGTTCATCATGACGCGCCGCTGGCCCAAGGAGACGCTCACGTGCGCCGACAGCGCGCCGAGAATCGTTCGACGCACCGCGCGACGGTCCGGCGTGATCTTGCCGCCTTCAGGCTGCTTGTAGCCGCGGCGTGGGACCGAGAACCTCATCAACACCGAGCTCGGACATGCCTCTACGACGACGCGATCGGCCCCTTTGAAGCGAGCGTACTCGAACGGGAGCACCGCGGTCTTCGGTTGACGTGTCAACGGAAGCAGGACGTCGCGCATCGCGTGGAACGTCTGGTGGACGATGCGGTAGTGGTAGCAGTCGAACGGCGTCTTCATCACGCGGTCCGTTTCGCGACGAACGTGCATCACGCCCAGCTCGCGGAGTGATCGCTCCGCCAGGTGTCGCCCCATCGTGATCGCGTCGGGCCACCTCGCGACGAAGTCGAGCTGTTCTTGCCACGGGGTGTTTCCGGCAAACAGCTCGATCGGCAGACCGAAGGGAGCGTCGATTCCCCAGAGCGCACGCTCGGACTCGGAGATCGCAGACACGAGCCACGGCATCACGACCTCACGCGCAGCGCTCGAGGCGCGCGTCTCGAGGCTCGCCAACGAGACGAGCACGAGGCTTCCGTCTCGGACGTGTATCTCGCTCATCCAAGCCGTCTTTCCGGCGGCCCGCGCGCCGCTAAAGTCTACGCCATAGACGCAGTCGATCTGCACGAGGGCGAGGGTAGCGCGCGTCCGAACCCAACGCCACCATCAGCGACGGATCAGACAGGACTGACGCCAGAGACGCGCCGCACCGCGATGTTCATCTATGTGATGCAGAGCATGGTGGCGCAGTGAGCACTACGCGTTGTCAACCCTACTCGGCCTTGGCCGGATCCTGCGCGGGTGGAGCACCACCTCCGCGCGGGTGCGAGAAGAGCCAACTGAACGCGAAAGTCTGCTCGAAGGCCCCGAAGGGGTAGTCGCCCCCATAGTTCACGAGGACTCCTTCTTGAGCTGACACCATGAATTGCCTGTCGTCACCGAAGCGAAACGTCAGTAGCGAAGCGTGGATACCGACTTGCGCGCGCGGGTCCAGAGTGCTGGCGCTGACGGTGACGGCTTGTGCTCCGGTCTTTGTGGTCGTGGTTGCATCACGCAGTAGGAAGTTCACACCCAGATCCACGCCCAGTGCTATCGAGTAGATCGTTCCGAAATTGAACTGTGCGTCAAACCGAGCTGTGACTGGCACCGACGTGTATTGGAATTTAGTCGCGCCGTAGTCGACGTGATCCACATCCTTAGGCGCGTAGGCGCGGATTGTCCCGTCTGGCAACCGGAGTCGGACGCCGTTTTTCGGATCCTCCTCGAGGACCGCACCGCGAGCGCGACCGCCGCTCTTGAGAAAGACCGTGTCGTCAACATCTCCCGCAGAAGCCTGCCGACTCATCAGCATCAGCACTCCAACCGCCAACACCGTCCATGGGTGCTTCTTCACTTGGCTCCTTGTCAAAACGAACCGACGATCGCGCCGCTACCCGCACCGAGCGTAGGACGCCAATGAAACGGGCCAGTGGTGAACATCGCAGAGTCGGTCTCGGGCCCGTTGACTATCACCTTGTGCTTGACCGAGAGTCCGACAACGAGCATCACGAACCCACCGGCTTCGAGAACGCCCGAGAAAACGTTGGCCGCAAAACCGCCAGCCCCAAGTTGGTTCGGGTCGGCGCCTCGTGATACCTGAATCCAGGCACCGACTACGGGGACCGCCGCGCTCCCATAGTCCAGGCCGTTGCATCCATGCTGCTTGGCGCTGTAGCTAGCGCATATTCCGGCGGTAACTCCGGCGCGAAGGGCCCATACCGATAAATCAATGACAAGCCCGGTGACCCACAGTCCCTTGAGGCTGCGACGTTCGATGTGACCGCCATGGGAGGTGTCGGGGTCGGCTGTACCGTCGTCCTCCGAGTCATCGGACGTCCGGTGCGGTGCCCGCCTGCGCATGGGTTGGGTCGGCTGCGCGGGCTGAGGAATTCGGACAACGGGTGCTGGTGCCGGAGGCTCGACCGCAGCCGGTGGTGCGTAGTCGATCGAGGAGATCGCAGACTTCGGAATCTTTTTGGTCGTACCGTCTCCGAGTCTGACGGTTGCCCCGGCTGCTGGGTCGTCTTCGATGACGACACCTTGCACCCGTCCACCGTTCTTCAGGTGTACGACGTCGACACCGTCCGCGAAAGCGGAGACGGACGAGAGCAGAATTGCCAAACCCGCGGAACACCCGAGCCGAACCATGTTGCTCACCCCCCGCGACCCAGCGTTCATATCACTGCCCTCCCGGCAGTGGAATCAGGTCGCACTTGAAACTCGGCGAAGTCCCGGGTCGCTTGGATCCATCCGGAGCAGTCATAACCTCGACCCCGCTGTATACGAGACGAGCGGGAGCGGCGTTCTTCGGAAACACGTACTCCCAGCCCGAACGCTGCACCCAGGTGAAGTAGTGGTCGCCGTCCGGTTCGGTCCACCTATTTTGAATGAGTGCGCCCGAGCCGTCCGTCGCGCGCTCGAAGAGGCCGCCCTTTCCCTCGTCGGTGACGAAGTGGTAGGTCGCCGTTGGCCCGGGGACCGAGGCGTGGTCCGCGAGACTGAAGCATGCGTCAATTTTGAAGCCTCCCTTCTGGCCGGCCGCGTAGTCGCGATCGGCCAGCTTCGCGCCATTGAGATACCAGGAGGCGCACCCGCCAATAACTACGAGAGTCGAGATAGAAATTACCTTGTTCATGATACGTCCTTATCCAAGAGCTGCTCCAACGGGATGTGGGCTACTTCGAACAGATGTACTTGTTGTTGCCGAAGTAGGTCTTTGCGCCCTGGCACGTGGTACCGGGAAAATCCGAACACGCTGCGCTCGAAGTATCGCAACCTGGGAAGCAGGAGTAGGAGCTGTTGCTCGCCAAGATGCACCAGTTCTGTTGGCCGTTTTCGTTGAGTCCGTTGTGGCTACCCGGGCACGATACATTCGAGTCTCCGGAACACGTATGGGTGCACCAGCCGGTAGCTCCATTGGCGCCGGTGCACTGTCCGACTGTGCAATCGGCGTCACTCGTGCAGCTGTCCCCAATTCCCTTGTTGGCCTTCGGTGTTGCCCAGTCTTTGGGCAAGCAAACGCTCGATGCGCCGTCGATCTTGAAGCAGTCCATACCCGCAGAGCAATCATTGGGCGTCGTGCATCCGGGGACGCAAGATGGGGCGAGGCCGATCGACTTGCCGGAGATGCACTGCGCGCCACCGTTGCAATCTGCATTCGTGGTGCATCCTGTCGTGCATACGCCGTCCGTGCCGACCGTCGCCTTTTGGCAGTTCAGTCCTGTGCTGCAGTCAGACGCTTTGTTGCAGAGTTTACCAACGGGTGAGGAGCTGGGCCCCGAGTCCTTGTTGTCTTTGTTGAACGGACCGGCGTCGGGCCCCGACTCGGTCGTGGTGACCACCGGCCCGGCGGAGCATGCGACTAACGACATCGCTAGAGCGGCTCCCGTCATCACTAACGACATCGAAAGGACGCAGCTCTGGTTCATCTTGGTCATTGGGTCTCCTTGGGTTCCGGCTCGTGCGCGCCACTTCTGCGCCACGTGGGGAGTCCTAGAGCAAGCACGAGGCCATCCCTGAAGCGCATCGTTTGCCCTGAAAAATGACGTTCCAGCGCGTGACGCCTTCCGTCACGGACGACGGCCGTCGTCATCGCGGCTTGTCTGCGCGGTGTCGAACGCGATAGCGTCCACGCCCATGGGAGAGGTGAGCCTCAGCACGCACCGCACGCTCGACGCGGCAACGCTCTGGGCATCCATGCGTCGGCTCGTCGAGCGGGTGTCCACCGCTCTCGAGAGCGCAACGGTCCTCGACGACTGTCTGGACGTCGTACTCGATCTGCTGGGCGCAGACCGTGGCCTCGTATTGCTCACCCTAGACGATGGCGCCTCTTCGATCGTCAATGCGCGCGGCTCGCGAGGCGCGCTCGACGCAATGGAACGCGAGGAGCTGAGTCGGACCATCGTAAGGCAAGCCCTCGAGTCTGATACCTGCGTGCGATGGGACGTACGCAATCAACCCCTATCGTCGGCGAGTGTCTCGAGTCTGGGCATCTATGCGGCTCTCGCTGCTCCTCTGCGTGGCGGCCGCGGGCGAGGCCCGCGTGGGGTTCTGTACGTCGACTTTCGTCATCCCTCAAAGCAAGTGGAGGAGCAGCACGTTGAGTTCTTCATGGCTGCGGTCTCGCTCTTCGGAGTGGTGCTCGAGCAGAACGAGCTCGCGGAGGCGACGCGCGACAAGCTCCGCGGTGTGGAGTCCCAATGCGTCGAATCGCGCCACACGCCCACGCTCGACTCGTTGCTTGCGCCCCAAAGCATGGCGCACATTCGTGGAGAGTTGGAGTCTGCCGTTGGAGGGACCTCTCCCATCTTGGTGCTCGGCGAATCCGGCACGGGTAAGACTCTAATCGCGCACGCAATCGCCGAAGCGAGTGGCAGGCGACCTATCGTGCGCGCCGTCCTTGGAGGAAGTGACGATCTCAACACCATCGCTTCCGAGCTGTTTGGCCATCTGCGCGGTGCCTTCTCTGGTGCGGTAGGCAAGCGCGTTGGTCTTGTGGAGTACGCGAACGGCGGCACCCTCATCTTGGACGAGATACTCAACTTGCAGCCGCAGGCTCAGAAACTCCTCCTCGACTTCACGCAGTTCGGTGCCTATCGCCCTCTCGGCCACGATCATCCCCAGCCTAAACACTCCGAGGTACGCATCATCGCCGCAACGAACGGCGATATCGACGCCGCGATCCGCGACGGTCGCTTTCGCGAAGACCTCTTCTATCGGTTAGCTGCAGTGACACTTCGAGTTCCTCCGCTGCGAGCTCGACGGTCCGAACTTCCTACTCTCGCGGAGAGCACCCTCCAAAGACTCGATCCGTCTCGAACATGGACACTCTCGCTCGATCTACGCCGGCTACTCGTGTCCAACGCGCTTGATTGGCCAGGCAACGTCAGGCAGTTCGAGCGAGTCATCCAGCGAGCGCGCGAGCGAGCGCTGGTACGCTCACCGAAGTCCAGCGAGCTGCGTCCTGAGCACCTTGGCGAGATGGAGCGCAGCATCAGTCCTGAAGCGTCGAGCCAATCACCTCCAGCATCGGAAGAGCCGGCTTCATCGTGGAAACGATTGCAGGACGCCAAACTGGGAATCGAGAGCGAAGAGCGAAGACTCATTCGTGAGTCATTGGAGCGACACGGCGGAGTCGTCGCCCATGCGGCCAAAGAACTCGGAGTGGCGCGGACCACCCTCGCGGGACGGGTCGACGCTCTCGGGCTCGCTCGCAAGTAGCCAGTGCCGAAGTTGACACAGGATGCGGGCGCGGCGATCCTCGGACGCATGCGTTGGGTGGGACTGCTCTTTCTCGCGTTGCTATGCTGGTCCACATCGGGATGGGGTCAGGAGGACACCGCGACCTCCAGCACGGAGCGCGGGCGTCAGGCATTCGCAAGAGGAGTGCAACTCTCCCACGATGAGCATTGGGGCGACGCTCTTACTCAGTTCGAGGAAGCTGCAGCAGCGCGTGATGCGCCGCTCGTCCAGTTCAACATTGCCTACTGCCAGCGCGCGCTTGGCCGGTATGTGGCCGCCCGACGGACTGTGCTGAAGGTCATCGCCAACCCGGCGGGTCTCGACCCAGCTCAGGTCGATGACACCAAGGCCTACCTCTCGGAGTTCGACAAGGTCATCGCGCGCGTTCATGTCATTCTCGACCCACCTACCGCTGCACTCACCATCGACGGGCGACCCCTCATCGCTGACGACCGCGACCCCAACACTTTCTTGGCGGGCGTGGGTCCTGCTGCAGAGGCCAAGCCGCTCGGTAAGCCGTCGTTCGATGTCCTATTCGACCCCACGACCCACCTCGTACGCGCCTCTCGCGAAGGTCATCATGACGCGCTCGTCCACCCTTCCTATCGCGCCGGTGAGGTCGGCGTTCTCGACCTCCATCTCGACATCCTCCCAGCCACCATCGTCATCAAGTCCGAGCCCTCTCAGGGTATCGTCAAGCTCGACGGTCGCGAGGTCGGCGTTGCACCGATCGAGTTCCAACGCCCTGCAGGCAACTACAAGCTCGAAGTCGTGCGCGATCGATTCGAGACCTACTCCGCCTCCCTCGCGCTCTCCCCGGGACAGCGCGCCGAGCTTACCACCAAGCTCTCTCCCTATACCGCACCACTCACCAAAAGATGGTGGTTCTGGTCCGGCGCCATTGCCATCGTCGCCGGAGGAGTCCTCCTCACTTATTTCGTCACACGGCCAACTCCTCAACCTCCACCTTATGACGGAGGGAGCGCTGGGTGGGTCGTGTATGGTCAAGGGCTTCGATTCTACTGATCCTTGGCGCATCTGAGTCCGGTGCTTGGGAGCTTGAACGACTCGACGTCGCCGTTTCGCGTCGATCCATAGGTGCTGGACGCTTCACTCAGCCAGCTTGCACCTCGTATGGCGCGAATACCCAAGAAAGGCGGCATAGAGACTTCGCAGCGCGGGTCATTCAGAGGAATCGAGGCGGACCAACACGGGTCGGTGTAGGCGGCAAATGTGTCATCTACCCACTCGCTCACGCTCCCTCCCATGTTGTGAATGCCCAATGCCGTGAAGTCTAGAGCGCTGCCTCCTACGACAGGGCCCGGTGGCAATACTTGATTCGGGAGGTATGTGCGACAAGCGCCCGACTCATAGACGTTGGGCGCGGTGCTGACGCTCGAGCGCCCGCGACCGACGAGCGCTTTCGCGCAGATGTTCCCATCGTCACCCCACGGAAAGTCAGTCGCGGCGGTCATATTTCGAGCGGCGTACTCCCACTCAGCTTCGGTCGGCAAGCGCTTGCCCAGCGCCGCGCATACATGACTCGCAGCGAAATAGTCGAGACAGCTCGCGGCGTACGCGTCATTGCCGTTGTCGAGCAAACCGAGATACGTGCAACCCCAGTCTTGGGCGAGTGCGTCGCTCGAATGTTGTGTGGGCGCATCCGCGAGAGGCAGCGAGCCTAGGGTCAAGAGGTTGCGGACAGTTCCGACCGTGACCTCCTCGCGATCGAGCAAGAACGGCTGGAGGACCACTAAACGCACAGGGAACGCATTGCGCTCGGCGACGACCACGGGGACCGAGTGACTTCCGATGAGAAATGCTCCCCCCGCCAAGCACGCCATATCTGTTGATGCAGAAGCGCAATTGCGCGGCACTCCCGGGGGCCAGGACCCGACCACGAGCGGTGGAGCGCGCGCGAGTACCGGCTCGGGGCCAGACATCTTGGTCGTCGGGTCGCACGTCCGCCGCAGGGCGGCATCTGTTGGAATTCCGAAGCAGTCCATTCGTAGCGCGAGCGAGACATGCGTGACGCCGCTCGCTTCAGGCAGGCGACCCACCGCCTCGATGTGCGCCGTGTCGCTGGGTCGACCGGCACTACCGGTCTGGTCTGCGCGAAAGAACGTGGCTCGAACGTGCAAGGTTGTAGCGGAGGTTGGCGGAATGATACCGAACGAAACTGGGAACGCGTTTGCACCCAAGCCGACGCTGGCGTCCCCCCCAATCACCCCGAACTCGCGTTCGCAGCGTTTGCATGACTTGCCGTCGTCGTCCAACACTTCCACGAGAAGGCGGTCCCCGAACTGCGGCACGTTTGCGTCCGTCGAGATTTCGACGACCCATTGGCGGCGCGGCGGGTCCGCGCTCGGGTTGCATGCGGCGGCGATGGCGAAGAGAAGCGACCTTCGCCAGCAAGTGGCCCGCAAGAACATCACGGCGGACCGTCCGAATAGGCACATCGAAAACCGAGCGTTTCTGTCGGTGGCACCGTGAATCGCAGCGCGGCAAGCAAGGCGCCGACAGGATCTGCCCAAGCGGCTCCACGCGACGTCCATCCGGAATCGCCTGTTGGATGGTTTGGGTCAACGACGATCTTTCCATTCCAGATCGCGCTGTCGTAGTCCGCATAGATGTCGCTGGTGTACTCGTTGACGCTGCCGGCGAGATCGAGCACTCCGTCAGCGGAGACATCTACCGGACCACCGACACACTTTGTGTGCGAGCCGACAGGGGTAACGGTCGCGGGACCGCAGCGATCTTCGGCGTAGCTCGCGGAGCAGCAGACAGGTTCGTCGTTGCCCCATGCGTAACGAAAGTGCTGACCTCGGCCGCGCGCCGCGTGTTCCCATTGGGCCTCGCTGGGAAGTGTCCCACCTAGTGCAGTGCAAGCGGCGACAGCGGTCTCGTGGTCGACGCACTGTAGGGGAAGTTGGTCATTGGCTGGGTCGTCGGCGCGCAACCAAGTGCAGGGCCTGAATGCGATAGCCCCGGGTGTCGGAGCTTTGAGGATTTTGGAGACGACGAGCTTCCGGTAGCGACCCACGGTGAATTCCGTTCGATCGAGAAAGAACGGGCTCAAGGCCACCGGCCGAGGGGGCGAGGAGTTGCGCTGAGTGATGCCGTTGGTGAATCCGCGGAGTGAGAAGTCACCGAGAAAAGTAACGCCGCCGGGGATACACACCGATCCCGCCGGAGGACTGCGCACGCATGGTGCTTCTTTTGCGCGTGCCCATGTACCCACCTGAGACTGCGGGGCTCCCCCGGTCAACGAACCGATGCCGTCGGTTGGAGCGCCAACGTGTCCATCGACACAGGTATGGGGAGTTGGATTGGCGGTTGTCGCGAAGGTAGGTTGAGCGCCGAAGCAAGCCCCATCCAGGAGGATCACCCGAGCGTCGATCCCGTCGCCACGTTGAACGAAGTCCGCCAGGCGGTCGATGATCACATTCGCCGAAGCTCTCAGCGACGATGGGTCGTTCTGGCGAACGAGCGCAGCATTGTAGGCGCGAACCCGCAGATGCACGGTGGCGCTCGCTCGCGCGGGTACGATGCCGAAGGATAGTGGCCAGTCCTCCGGTGCGGGCGCGAGCAGATCACGTGAAGCGTAAGTGTCTCCATTGTCGTTCAGGACTTCGATGTGTACGATGTCGATCGCTGCGTCGCGGGACAACTCGGGGTGGGTCGAGAGCATTCCAACTACGGGTGCGTTCGTATCGATCCACACAACGAGTTGAGGTCGCGGGGAGGCCGCGTCCGCGCACCGCAGGAGCAGCAAGCAAGTGCCTATGAATACCCCCCTCACGAACTCCAACGCTAGCATGAGCGGTCTCCGTCTCGGTCCAAACTCTCGCCTCGCTCGAGCGTGCGGCTCCCTTCGCCGATCGACCGTGGCATTTGGGTTGCTGCTCACCTGCGCGTTGGCCTGCTCGACGACAACACTCGTTCAGACGTCGCACGATGCCGCGACCCCGGCCGCGACCTATGCGTCCAGTGATTGCGGGCAGTGTGTAGCGCAGGCGTGTACCAACGAAGAGACTGCCTGCGCTGGGGATCCCCAGTGTGCGAAATACCTATCTTGCCTTCAGGGATGCTCGCTCGACGCGACGGGCAATGCGGACCCCTCCTGCGAGGGCTCCTGTCCTGCTCCATCGTCCGTCGGCTCGTTGAAGGACGATCTCACACGCTGCCGATCTACCGGCCCAGGTGCCGCATGTAGCGCTTGCGGGACGATCGTGGACGCTGGCGGCGACGCGAGCGACTTCCTCCACCAATCATGCGCACCAACTTCTGCTGCCAATCCGTGCGCGAAATGCAAGCAGGAGCACTGCTGTCAAACCGTGGATGTTTGCATCAAAGATCCCGACTGCACCGCGCTCACGCTGTGTATGGCTTCCTGCAACACGGCGAATTGTCGCAACGATTGCCTATCTGCTCACCCAACCGGAGCGCAGAAGTACGCGCCGAACCAAGCCTGCTTCGGTATTCAGTGCTCAGGGCCGACTGCCTGCAAGAACGCAGGCGCATGCTTGACGTGCGTCGTTACGCAGTGCCGAACCGCCTACGCCAACTGTGTCGGCGACGCGACTTGCTTCATGCTGTTCGAGTGCTTTGCCAGCTGTAATGGCATCGTGCCATGCGCAAACGCTTGCTACGCAAAGTACCCAAGTGCGACGTCGACGTTCGACACCTTCGTCACATGCCAGTCGAACCTGTGCGTCAACTCGTGCTGACTGGGCCGAGACCGACCCACACTATCGTCTCGTCAAGAGCGCGAGAGTAAGCGCAATCACGACCATCACCAATACTGCGATCACTGCGAGGAGTGGACGCGAAGTCATCGATGAGACTGGCGGCGGTGCGCCTGTTTTTTCTCGAGGGGTGAGTGACGCGCGCGTCGTGTCGAGCTCGACTGCACTTGGAGGTCGAGCGACGACCCATGGCGGTGATATCGGGACCGGCGCCGCCGTGTCGGCCAGGGAGATATCCGCTGAGGGCGCCGGAACGTCGCCCGCGTGGAGAGTCGGCGCCACCGATTCGGGCGCGTGCGGCGAGATCACGGGGTGGCCATCCGTTCGCATCAAGCTGTCGACAGAACCGCTGGCGACCATGAACGCATCCGACATCTCTCTGGCCGACGCGAATCGATTCGCCTTGTCTCTGGAGAGAGCACGCGCCATCCACGCATCGATGTCCGGAGTGAGCCCGGCGTCTGCGGCAGCAACGGAAGGGACTGGGATGGGTCCCTGCACGATCTTGGTGATGAGCGGACCCAGCGCCGGAGCAGTAAACGCACGCTTGCCGGTGAGGCATTCGAACGCGACGACTCCCAACGCCCAAAGGTCCGTGGTCGCGTCTATCTCTTTCAGGCCAATCGCCTGCTCTGGGCTCATATAGAACGGAGTTCCCATCAACGCACCCGTGCGCGTGGGATCGACACCGCCGAAAGCGAGTGCATCGGTCGACTTGGCCACTCCAAAATCCAGGACCTTGACGGTCTCCTCGTCCCCCTCCTGAACAATGAATAGATTCTCCGGCTTGAGATCGCGATGGATGAGGCCCGCTTCGTGTGCGCGCGTCAATGCGCGACATACATGCTTTACCACTCGTGCGGTCTCGTCCGCCTTGAGTCGCCCCCTCGCGTCGAGACGCTCGCGGAGGCTGGCGCCTTCGAGCCACTCCATGGCGATGAAAGGTTGACCGTCGGGCGTGATGCCGTGATCGAACACCTGCACGACATGCGAACTCTTCAAGCGCGCCGCAATCTGCGCCTCCCGACTGAAGCGTGCGCGTACTTCCGCCTGCGAGGTGAGGTTGGAATGAATGAGTTTAATCGCGAATGAGGTCTTCAGCGATGTGTGTTCGGCGAGCCACACAGCCCCCATCCCGCCGGAGCCGATCTCGCGGACGAGTCGGTAGCGGTCCGCAATGAGGGCTCCCTCCTTCATGCCGTGGCCGTTCTATGCCGAACGCCCTTCAAGAGAAAGTCATTTGGCAGCGGCGTCGTCACGTCCGCCATACGGATCCGTCTCGACGATGCCATGCTTGGTCGAGACGGATCCGGAATCGCCCGCGAATCCCAGGGGCTGCGCGCTAGGCACGAACCTGGGCCTGACTGCACTGACGGAAGGCGTGGCGCTACTGGTGGCTATTGCCGCATCGACCCGCGTGGTGCCCCGGTCTACGGAATTCGTCGCGGAAGGAAGAGTCGCGAGCACGTTGGGCGCCGCGTCTTCGGCGGCCGGTTGGGGACCGGTGTTGTGGGTGACGCGTGATACACCGAACCCACCAGCGATGACCGCAACGAGCACGCCGGTTCCGCCCACGAACCATGGCACTCGCGACTTCCGAGTGGAGTCCTGCACGACCGAGGTCGACACGGGCGCCTTCGTCTCGACGGGAGTCTCCGATACCGCGAAGGCAGCAACGACCCTTCCTCCCGTCTTCGCTCCGGGTACGGCTGCGTTGGTGTATTTTTCGAGCTCCGCGATGAGGGGCGCGACGCTCGTGGCGCGTTCCGCGCTCTGCTTCTGGAGGCAGTGGTCCAGAGCCGCAGCGAGCTCTGCGGGCAGATCGGGAATCAAGCGCAATATGGACGGCACTTCGTCTTGCAGAAACGCTTTGTACATTTCTCCCAGTGTCTCGAACACGAGCGGCCTTCTGCCTGCGAGCGCTTCGAAGACGATCACTCCCATCGACCAGACATCCGTTCGAGCGTCGATGTCTTTGTCGCTCATCGCTTGCTCGTGCGACATGTAGTGAGGCGTTCCGAGCAGCGAGCCAGTGTTGGTTGCCTGACCCTGTGTCTCGGATCCAAGGCGCGCGGGGTCTAGAATCTTGGCGATGCCGAAGTCGAGCAACTTCGTCACTCGCTCGCCACTGGCGGTCGTCGACACGAAGATGTTGTCGGGCTTGAGATCGCGATGAACGATGCCCTTTTCGTGTGCGGCGTGCAGTGCTCGAATGGATGGCAGAAGAATCGTCGCGACTTCATGGAGCTCGAGGGCACCGCGCGCGCGGAGGATTCGCGCGAAAGGTTCGCCTTTCAGCAGCTCCATCACCATCACGGCCGTGCCATTGGCGTCTTCGAAGACGTCGAACACTTCGATGACGTTCGGGTGCTCGATGGCGGTCGCGGCCCGCGCCTCTCGCATGAACCGCCGCGTCTGCTCCTTGCTCGCGCTTGCTGCGGTATGAATGATCTTGAGTGCGACCTCTTTGGAAGTGTTGACGTGCTGGGCGGCATACACCTCGCCCATGCCGCCTCGTCCAATCAGTCGATTGATCTTGAAGCGGCCGCCAACGATCGTTCCTGGTGCAAGAGTTCCGGTGAGGTCTTCCTCTTGCACGTCGGCGAATGTACACCGTTTGCTGCACGCGAGTCTGTAACCACCGGCGTGCGCGACGACGGCCGTCGTCGCTGACGGAGCCCGGCGCGGAAAGCTGGCGCGATTGTCCGCAAAGTTTGGGGGTTTCTCGTCGGCACCCGTCTTGCTGAGGGTGTGTCGATGCTTCGGGTCACAAAAGTCACACTCAGCAAGGACGGAGTCCATCGTGAGTACGACGTAAACAGTTTGCCCTGGACCTCATCGCGAGCCGCGACTACGTTTCCCGCGCACGCTGGGGCGCCGCTAGGGGTGGCATTCTACGCTTGCGGCGGGCGCATCAGTGTCGAGCGGGGTACATGCCATGGAGACTGAACTGGTCGCGGGCCTGATCGTGGCGGATCGCTTCCGGTTGGAGCGAGAACTCGGCAAGGGAGGCATGGGGGCCGTCTGGGCGGCGACGCACATGGTCACCCATAAGCTCGTCGCACTCAAATTCATGCACGCCAAGTCGGCCGAGATGACCGCCCGGTTCGTGCGCGAAGCCCAGACGGCAAGCGCCGTGCGCCACCCCAACGTGGTGGACATCCACGACGTGCTCCCTCTGCCTGACGGCACCCCCTTGATGGTGATGGAAATGCTGTCGGGAGAGGCGCTGGCCGACAAGCTCACACGCGAAGGACGGCTGTCACCGAGCGAGACGGCGCAGATCATGGGCCCGGTGATTTCCGCAGTCAGTGCGGCCCACGCGGCAGGCATTGTTCATCGCGACCTCAAGCCGGAAAATATATTTCTCTCACAATATGCAGGGCGCCCCACCATAACGCCCAAGGTCCTGGATTTTGGCATCGCAAAGCTCGTTGCTCACAACACGGGCGCGCGGAACGAGTCTTCGCTGACTCGCACGGGATCGGTGTTGGGCACGCCCTATTACATGTCGCCCGAGCAGGTCTTCGGTGAAAAGGACGTGGATGTTCGCGCCGACATTTGGGCGCTAGGTGTGATTCTCTATCAATGCCTTTGTGGAGAGCGGCCGTTCGAGGGCGACAATTTCGGCCAGCTCCTGAAATCGATCACCGTGGGACGGTACCAGTCGATCGAGAGCGTCGCGCCATGGGTGCCACCGCAGCTCGTCACCGCCATCGGATCGATGCTCCGGGACCGGCAGTCGCGCCTGACGGACCTGAGTGAGGTCGAACACGTACTCACATCACTTCTCCTAACGCCTAGCGGTACGGCTTTGCCTGGGCCGACGATGACACCTCAGTCTGGAGTTCACGCGTTCGCGGCCAGCGGTCAGCCCTCCGCCAGAAGTCAGCCTGGATACTCGCCGCAAAGCTCGGGCGGCTATCCCAGCGCACAGGCTTCCGGCGGAATCGCCGCACAAAGCTCAGGCGGGTTTCCAGGTCCAACTCTGACGGCGCCCTCGGCGATGACGCCGTCCCCCATGGTGCGGTCGCAAACCTTGCAGATGACCCCCAACGCCGACCCGACTGTCCCAACACGATCATCGTTCGGTATCAAGCTCGCGATCGCCGCTGCTGCTTTGGCGCTTGCCGGAGCAGGCCTGGTTGTACGCGCGAAGGTCGTGTCCCATCCGGACACCACAGCGGCGAGCTTCACCACGACTGCAACGCCCGGTCCGTCGCCGAGCACGGCGATCCTCCCGTCCCTACCGATCGACAACACCTTGTCGAAAGATGCCGGAATTGCCGCTTCGTCCCCCAGCGCGTCGGCAACGACCCTTCCGCACCCGATTGGCGCACCCGACTCCGGTGTGGGCCACAATTCTCGCGAGCACAACGCCAGCACAGGTGGACTCTCTACCGCTGTTCCCTTCTGACGCCGCCTATGGGCGTCGAACGAGGTCTATTCATGAAACGATTCCTGCTCCCCATCCTATGTATCGGTTCTCTTCTAGTGGCGTCCGGTGTCGCCGCGGCTCCACCCAGCACCGGTATGTCCACGGCCGACGACTTACAACGCGCCCGCGACTTATTCAGGAACGGCACCGAACTCGCAAAAAAGACACAGTGGGCGGAGGCGCTGCAGGCGTTCGAACAATCCGGACAGCTCCGCCGACACTCAATCACCAGTTACAACATTGGCGTATGCCAGCGAGCGCTCGGGCAGTACACCCAAGCTCGTTCTGCACTACAACGGTCGCTTACAGAGAGTGCCGCCAACGCCAATGAGCTGCCTCCTAGCCTCGCCACAGAAGCGCGGGGGTACTTGAGTGAGATCGATGGCTTGCTCGTAAGGCTCGACGTCAACGTCGACCCACCCGACGCGAAAGTCCTCGTGGACGGTCGACCGCTCGAGGTCGAGGGCGCCACGACCCCTCCGACGTTGATCGCCGGACTCGCTGCACCGGGTGGAGGCAAGCCGCTCCCCCAAGCACACGTCGCGCTCGTCCTCGGTCCTGGAACGCACCTATTCACGCTTTCGCGACAAGGATTCGCCGACGTCGTGCTCAGCAAGACTTATGGTCCCGCAGCAAGAGCCCCGCTAGCCCTCTCCGCGCAACAATTGCCCGCGACCCTTCATGTGTCCTCCAACATGGCAGGGGCGGCGGTGGCACTGGACGGTCTCGACGTCGGCCTCGCGCCCGTCGATCTCACACGACCCGGTGGGAGTTACTCGTTGCTCGTTCGTCGCGACGGGTACATTTCCTACAAGACGCAGGTGCAAGCCGAGCCGGGTGCGAACCTGAACTTGAGCGCAGATCTTACGCCGGAGGGAACGCCCGTCACCAAGCGTTGGTGGTTCTGGACTGGCGCAGCGGCCATCATCACGGGTGCAATCATCGTCACCTACTTCGCCACCCGCCCGGCTGCGGAGCGCCCTCCGATCGACGGCGGCGGCCTCAACTGGGCGCTGAAGGCACCGTGAGGACATTCATGGTCCATTGGCTTCGAACGGCGTTTGGGTGGTTGCTCGCTGTTGCAACTATCGCCAATGCGTTCCTGTGGGTTGCGTGCGGCGGTAGCCCTCTCAACAACAATCCGGCAATCGACAGCGGCGCTGACGCGCCCCCGTCCGACGCAGGTCCGCTTCCAGATGTCGTCAGGCAGCGAAGTTGCTCCTTGGGTGACGGCGGTGTGGACCCTCAGGGCGTCAAACTGGTTGCGTCCCCTACGCCGTTCGCTCTTGGTGTCACGACTGACGGCTATGCGATCTACAACGACCGGAAGTTCTCACTCATCTACGCGGTCCCGTTGCAAGGTGGCATCCCCGAACAGATTGGCCCATCGTGGGACTCCTCATCCACGGTAGTGTCCATCGCTGGCTCGGTGGTCTTCTACTGGACCGGAGTGCGCGACTCCACCAAGGCCCCCACGCTGGGTCAGCTCATCGTATGGACCGCCGCGGGAAGGTCGAAGACCGTAGCCACTTCCTCATTCCTGGGCATGATGGCGGTGCACAATAGCGGCAAGCTCATTGCCTACTCGGACAACGCGACGGCGACTTACCCTGACCCAGACGCGGGTGCAGATGGCGGCACTTCAGGAGTAGGCACGACGGACATCTACGTCTCGGCCTCGAATGGTACGCAGGCGGTCATCGTCGCCAACAAGGTGCCCTGGAGCGTCGAGTGCCAACCTTCGCTCTCGTTCGTCGGGGACCAACTGGTCGTGGCCAGTTGCGCCAGCGCCAAGCTCCCACAGCCCGCTGCGACGATTCGCGCTTATCGGGCACCTTGGACACTGGGCACCGTGCTGAATACACAACCCGCTTATACCGGCATCGGCCATGACCAGGTCAGGATTCTGTATCAGACCGCGAACTTCAACCTAGTTGCGCAGAACGTCATGTCGGGAGCTCCCGTTCCCGTCGCCCCCAATGTGGCCACAGCGATTCTCACCAACGACGGCAAATCGGTTGTCTACCTTCTGGGGAATGGATGGGTCGTACGTTCGTCTGTCACGTTGGCGGGTTCCTGGCAGCTCATTTCGATGGGGCCCTATGCGGACCTCAAAGGGTTGTCGTCTGATGACAAGTGGCTCATCGCCCCCAAGAAGTTCGACTCTAATCCGAATAGCCCGCTCTATGGACTCTACGACATTCACCTGCTCCCCAATGCACCCAACAGCACCTCGGTCCCACTTCTCACGTCCACGACCGGCGCATTCCTGAACGACTGGTTCACGACGGACAACGCTTACGTCATCTTCGGCGCCAACAACAAGCCTGCGGCGTACGGCTACTACGGTGACTTCGCAAGTGTCCCGCTCGCAACTCCCAACGCGGCTCCGTTGACCGTCTCCAACACGGTTTGGTCGGCCTATGCAACGAAGGGGTCGAAGACGGTCTACAACGACGGCTACGAGATAGTCTTTCCGTCGCTGCCAACCGCAGACATTCAAGTCGTCGATGTCGCCAACCCCGGGAAGCGGACCAAGCTCGCCTCTCACGCCGACGCGAACTTCTATCTCAGCCCCGACAAGACCAAAGCGCTCTATTCGTGGGCGTATTGCGCGGACGATCGCGCCGGCCTCTACCTAGTGGATCTGCCATGAGAACGATGATGATACGATCAGCACTGAGCGGGCTTGCGCTTGTGGCGCTCGTTTTTTCAACGTCATGTTCGAACACGCTCCCGCCCTACCCTGAGGCGCTGTTCGTCGTCGACACGGACATGGCAGTGCCGCGTTTCGTAGATCGGCTGCGTGTCGACACCTTTACGACAGACGGCACCTGGGTCGACTCGCACGAGTACACCGTCCTCAACGGGCGCGATTGGCCTGCTAGCTTCGGCGTCTACTCGATGGACGAATCGAAGACCACGACGCTGCTCGTACGGCTGCGTGCGTATACGGACTTGCGACTACGTGACTATCGAGGAGAGAGATTCGCCGACGCGCTCGGCAACTCGCCCGGACCACTTCCACTGCCAAATGCGCAGCTGCCTAGGTTGATGGTCGACGGCAAGGACACTACGCCAAAGCAGGAACCCGAGCCTACGACCACCATCGACCGTCTCGTTGAAGTCGTTTTGGAGCCTGGAAAGGCTGGCGCGATCAACATCGTGCTTCGGGGAGACTGCGTCGGCACCATGGCGCAATTGAGCGCCAAGGGATCCTATGGCCCACCGGTGCTCACGGAGGCACGGACCTGCGTCGGTGCCGCGAATCAGCGGGTTGCGCTGTCGCCGTCGCCAATTGGGGCACGCTCCACAGCCGCAAGCGTACAAGGGACCTGGACCCCGTCCACGCCATGTACCACTTCCGGGTTCGGAACAGTTTGTGTCCCTGGAGGGGCGTTCTTCATTGGCGGTAGTGCGTCGGTAGGCTGGGATGCGCCCAGTCTGCCTCAACGTGTCGTGGCTCTGGATCCATTTCGCATGGACGTCAACGAAGTCTCCGTTGCGCAGTGGCGCTCGGCGGTTGCCAACGGACTCATATCTCCCGACGAGACGCCGTGGCCCTATGCTTTCGCTTTCCCGACAAAACCCGATGCGACTTTTGTCGGATGTACATATTCGACGAAGCCACTCAACCGCGAGGACTTTCCCCTCAATTGCGTCACGTTCCGAGCGGCGCGCGCCTATTGTCAATCAGTCGGCGGCGACTTGCCCACCGAAGCTCAATGGGAATATGCGGCGGCCGCGGTGGGGAGACCGACCGAGTCCAAGTATCCATGGGTTTCGCAAGTCTACCCAGACTGCAAGCAGTCAGTGCACAGCCGCGGCGAAGGTAGTCTGCCTGGTGCATCGGCGTGCGTGCCGTCTGGCTTCGGACCACAGCCGATCACCACTGCGACTGCCCCAGGACAAGACGTGACGCCGCTCGGGATCATGAACCTCGCCGGTAGCATGTCCGAGTGGACTGCCGATACTGTGGCCAACTACGACGACCCCTGTTGGGCCGCGAAGGGTCCTAAGAACTCTTCCTGCGTCGTAGAGGGGCACCCACATGTGGCGCGTGGTTCGTATTGGGGCAACGAACAGGCCGCCCTCACCGATCGTCTCTCCTCTTCGAATCTGGGCTACTACGGCTCGTCTTTGGGGTTCCGATGTGTCTATCCAGGTGCACAATGAGACCGTACGCTCGAACCACAAGTGGCAAATTGAAACTCGCATTGTTGGTATATGGGTTGGCGTTTGGGTGCGCAGGACGCGTCCTGCCTCCCGCAGGGCAGCTGGTCGTGCACGTGGGAACCGACGCGCCGCTTCCATCAGCGCCGGGGGCGGCAGCGCCGGATATTTCACCGCTCTTCGATCGGATTCGCATTTCGGTGTTCGAGCCCCAAGCGGTCACGCCATGCGTGGGCTGCGTCGGCGAATTTGCGATCGACGACGCGCTCGAATTACGTGGCAAGATTTCGTTTGGTGCCTTGTTGCAGACTGGCGTACCGGGCTACATCGCACAAATCGACATGTTCAGAGGCGTTGCTACCGCCCAAGGAAACCCGATACCACGTGCCACTGTCACGCAGTTCATCGCGCTACCGCCGGTGGGTGCAGACGGAGTCATCCACTTAGGTGCGTTCTTGTCCGTCGATACAGTCGGCAACCCACAAGGCTCATTGACAGTGCCGATGGCTGCCATCAACGGACTTCCGCCGTATGACAAGGTCGGCACTTGGCATGGCGACGCAAAAATTCCATGTGTCGGCGCACCAAAGTTTGGCGAGGCTTGCGTTCCCGGGGGCGCGTACTGGATGGGCAACACGCGACTGAGCGAACAGCGCGAGCCCGATTCGAATGACACGCCTCACCTCGTGGTCGTCTCACCCTTCTTCTACGATACGACCGAGGTGACAGTCGGTGCTTTTCGGCAATCCGGGCTCGCTACTCTCGGGCCCGACGTGCAAGATCCGATGAAGATGGTGAGCGTTGACCCCATCGATGCATTGGGTAAGACCGACCTCTACGATAAGCGTGCCTTCTGCACGTACACAACCAACGCCGGCAAGAACGAGTCGTACGCCCTAAATTGCATCTCGTGGGCGAAGGCACACGCGTACTGTCAGGCGAAGAACTCCGAGCTCGTGACCGAGGCGCAATTCGAATATGCGGCAAGCGGCATGGCGTCTTCGCTGTACGTTTGGGGAGACGACACGCCGTCTTGTTCCGACGCGGTGTATGGGCGTGGTGGCATCGGAGCATTCTCCAGAAGTGGCAACGACTGCAACCTCACCGGGCGCAACTATGGGCCCTTGCCGTCCGGTAGCGGCGGTCTCGACAAGCTCTCGCTCTCAGGAGCGGCGATCTTCGATCTCGTCGGAAACGTGAGCGAGTGGACAGTCGACAAATGGAATCGAACGAACGAGCCATGCTGGAGCGCTCCCTTGTTGGTCGACCCAGTCTGCAAGACGGTCAGCCCGTTGGATGGCGACCTCCAGAGCATTCGAGGGGGAGCGTGGCCGACGAGCATCGGCGAGATCGAGAGCGCACAGAGAAACCCCAAGGCCGGCCTCGCGCGTCCACAGACCGGCTTTCGTTGTGCGCGGCCCGGTAAGTAAGTCGACTATGGCTCGTTCGGTAGCGGGTTCATCACCGCTTCAGAGCGACCGCCACGTCCTTCGCCTCTTTCTCCTTGATGTCGAAGCTCAGCTCGATCGGTAAGTAGCCCGGAGCCATCGCGACGATTTTGTGCACGCCGGGGTCGATCGGCCGGGGCACGCCGACGAGCGCGGCATTGACAGCCTGCCCATCGATCGCGATCTGCAGGCCGGGCGTCCGGTCTGGCGTGACGACGATCTTCGCGTGAGGGATGCGTGACTCCAGTGCGGCCAACTCTTGCCCCGCCGTCTTCTGTGCGTCGAGAAACGCCGGCGGCGAGTTGCTCGGCAGCGGCGTGTTCATGATCGCGCGATAGTCCTCGGCGCCCTCGACCACGTGTGTGAGGGCGACCTTGCACTGCGCGATGTGCAGTTGGGTCGTAGGCGCGCGCAGCACCGCGACCGAGCGCTGGAACTTGTCGAGCGCGTCGCCGGGCTTGCCTTGCTGTTGCAGGGCCACTCCCGTGTTGTAGAGATCGCGTGCGGCGGAGCGATCCGAGTCCGTGATCTCCATCGGCGCCAGAGGAGCGGTCGTGGTTGCCGACGGCTGCGTGGTCGTCATTGGCGAGTTGGGATCGTACGACTCGTTCATCCCGTACCTCGATCTGCGGTGCCTACCGCAGGCGGAGAGCGCGACAACGACAAGAAGGCCAAGGGCGAGGCGATATTTCACCCATCCGAGCCTAATCCAGTGTGCCCCCACCGGGCTAGCGCCGCGACTCGTTGCGTGCGAATCGTGAGGGGGATACCGTCCTTACGCTCGACATGGCGATGTTCAGCTCCGATCCGGCAGTCGCGAAGAAGCAGATGCTAGCGATCGTGTTTTTGCTGACGGCGTTCGGCCACATGGACGGCAAGTTCGCGCTCTCGGAGAAGCGCTTCGTTCAAGAAAAGATCGCGGCGCTCGTCCTCGAGCGCATGCAGGAGGCGATGCCCGATCCGCTAGCGCGCCACGTCGCGACTGAGCGCGTGACCCTCCAGTTCCAGAAAGTGGCGGCAGCGATCGATCGGGAGATCACCAACCTCTTCACCGAGTCCGTCGCCGAGGGCGAGAGCACCGAGCAGTTCGTCTATGCCAAGCTCGCGCTGCGTTGCTACGAGCTGCTCCATCCTTTCGACGTAGACCAACGCGCGAATCTCTTCGATATCGTCCACGAGCTCATCATGGCCGACGGCGTTGCGCACCCCGAGGAAGAGCGCCTCCGCGACGACATCCAGCGGCTGCTCGCCGAGCCTATAGAGCTCGAGGAGCTTCTTGTCGTCGAAGCGGTCGAGGGACGTCACATCGCTTTCGACAAGCCGGAGGTGCTCGTCCCACGTGCCGACGATCACCCGTTTTTCACGGCACAGGAGCGTCCTTACGTGCGCGACATCGCCAGCTTCGCAAAGAGCGGCGGAGAAGACATGTCGCTCGTGCGAAAGGTCATGAGCACGCTCGAAGAGAAACGCGCGGGCAACGCGGGCAAGCTCACGGGCGCGACGAGCTTCGCCGACTTCGCGGGTCAGGCGCCGTTCCTCGACGGTCACGTGTACGTCTTGCCGCCGAACCCGACCAAGGAATACGAACTAATCGTCCTCGGCGATCTTCACGGCTGCTACTCGTGCCTGAAGGCCGCCTTGATGCAGACCGACTTTCTCACGAAGGTGCAGGCACACGCCGATGATCCGGAGCACACGCCCGACACGCGCCTCGTGCTGCTCGGCGATTATATCGATCGCGGCAGATTCAGCTTCGACGGCGTGCTGCGCATGGCGATGCGGCTCTTCGTGACGGTGCCCGACTCCGTGTATTTGTTGCGCGGCAACCACGAGTATTACGTGGAGCATCAGGGGCGCATCCTCGCGCCGGTGCGCCCCGCCGAGGGCATGATGGGGCTGCAAGGCGTGGCGAGCGAGGCGTACTTCAAAGAGTACATGCAGCTCTTCGAGGCACTGCCGACGTCCCTCAACTTCGATCGCTTCTTCTTCGTGCACGCCGGTATTCCGCGGGACGCGGCGCTCGCCGAGAAGTGGAAGGACCTCTCGTCACTCAACGATCCGGACCTACGATTCCAGATGATGTGGAGCGACCCGAGCGACACGGAGGTCGTCCCCGACGAGCTGCAAAAGGCCGCCGCGCGCTTCGGCTACGGCTCGCATCAGTTCCGCAGCTTCCTCGCGCGTATCGGGTGCTCCGTGATGGTGCGCGGTCATGAGCGCATCGTCGAGGGGCTCCGCACCACCTATGACTTTCCGGACGCGAAGCTCCTCACTCTATTCTCCGCCGGTGGCGCGACGAGCCTCGATCTGCCTGAGACGAGCAACTACCGCGAGGTCACCCCCATGGGCCTCACCATCCGCTGGCGGAACGGTGTGAGTCGCGTCGCGCCGTTCGCGCTCGATTGGTCACGCTACAACGACCCCGCGCGCAACGGCTTCCTCGCGTCGTAGCGATCGCGCTACTTGCCGCCCTTGGCTCGCGCCGCCGGGGAGAGGTCCGCGTTGCGCCAGTAGAAGTCTACCTTCTTGTCGGTCGCGTCCGGGAAGCCCACGCTCTGCATCTCGGCTTCGATCGTCACGGTGCCATCTGGGATGATGCGCTTGGGCACGCACGAGAACGTCAGCGTCGCGCTCTCGCCGGGCTTCATCACGCCTTGGAAGAAGTTGCCGAAGCAGCTGTGAAAGTGTTTGGTCTTCGGCGGCGTCTCGCTCGTGTCCGGGATGTCGATCTGCTTGCCGGCCTTGTCATAAAAGTAGACGACGATCTTGCCGTAGAGGATGGTCGACTTGCCGACGTTCTTGACTGAGAAGTTGGGGCCCTTGTCGTCCGTCTTCGTCCACTTCACGGTCATCATTCGCTCGGTGCCCTTGGCCTCGCACGGCTTGGCGAACGAGCCTTCGCCCGCGGAGTTCGCTGGGCAATCGTGGTGTGGCTCGGGCGCGGCGCTCGCGGATGGAGCGGCCGATGCCAACGGCGCGACCGACGGAACGACGGCGACACTTGCGCTGGCGCTCGCCACGGTGTCGGATTTCGGTTCGTCTTTGGAGCAGTCGAGAAGGACAACGGCACACGCGAGAAGCACATAGGGGCGGATGGGCATGGGCAGGAACGATATCCTACTGTCGCAAGCGCTCGAGAGCAGATTGCTCTTAGGTCGCCGCGGGCGCGCTCGGCTCACGCGACCACGCGCGGCCGTAGGTCTTGAGCGCGCCGCCGAACGCCTCCACGGGCAGAGCATGACCCAGGCTCCACTCGACGGTGATGCCGAGTAGCTCATGGTCGGTCGTGTACAGGAGCGTCACGACGGTGAACGCGGGCGCGACGCTGATGCCGACGAGGTGCGCGACGCCGAGGAACGCTTCAGCCCCGCCCTTCACGAGCGTCATGTGCAAGCCCGCCGACACGTTCGCGACGGCGCCCGCGATCACGCCGACCGTGGCGAAGTGACCGAGACCCTCACGATTGACGAAGAGCCCGCCGCCGAGGTTCGCGCCCCCGAAGAGTCCGGCGCCGACGGTAGGACCGAGACCGAGCGTATATTGCGCGTCCTCGGCGATCAACGCCGCGATCCGTGGCGGCAACCGAGCTCGAACGCTCTGCGCCGCCCGCCTGCGTAGCCTCGCGAAGAGGCCTTTGCCCGCCGTGATCTCGTCCATTGGTCATCTACAGTATCAGAGAGAGAGCCTGCTGATTCGGCGCCGCAGAACTCAGTACGTTCGGCAACTCCAACCTGGCAGGCGCGGAGGGCAGTTCGTGCAGCGGTTACCCATGCACGCGCCTCCGCACGTGGCGAGCGCTTCGATGCGATCGACGCGCGGGCGGAGATAGAAGTACGGGCCGTCCGCCGCGGCTCCACAGTCGACTCCCCAAATCGGACCGCACGTGCGCTCGAGGTGACAGCTGTCGCCGTAGGCCTTCGCGATCGCCTGATCGCGCGCGGCGTCGGGAGACGGAAGGTTCAGCTTGCCCACGGGCTGAGCGTCCGCCTCCTTCGCAAGACGCGCCAACAACTGCGGTGTCCACGCCGCGAGCCCCGGTGCCGGCAGACTCGAGTCGATCGGCATGGGAACACTCGCGTCAACGGCGGCGACTTCGACCGTCGGGGCGCTCGCAGCAACCGTCGGCGAAGGTGTCACCCGCCGTTCTGCGCAAGCGACACACGCAAAGACGAGCCAGCCCGCTTTCATCTCATGCGCTCGCATAGGTGGTCCATGTGACGAGCTCGGCGATCGCCTTGCACTCGCGAATGAGCCACTTGGTCAGCGACGCGTCCTTGATGCTCGGGATTGGCGGAAAGCGCGCGACGAGGCCCTTCATCTTCAGCAACTCCGCGCGCGGATGCTCAGCATCGAATCCTTTGGGCACGCGCACGAGCTTCTCGGCCGACATGAGCCTTGAGCCGCGCTTCTCGAGCGCCTTCACGATCTTCGCGAGCTCTTTGCCGCGCGCGTCCTCGACGATCGCGCGGCGCACCTTCGCGAGTTTGTCGGGCGGTAACATGTAGTGCCCGGCGCCCGCGAAAGGGTCAGTCCCTAGTTGCAAGTAGAGCGCTACCGGCTTGTCCATCACTGCGCCTGTCCCCGTGATGGAAATGGTGCCGCCGATGTGCGTCTTGAACGGTGACTTGTCTTTGCCGAAGCGCACGTCGCGATAGATACGAAAGAGCTTCGGCTCGGCCAGGTCGCAATACGAATAGGCGTCGTCGATACCCTCGCGCACTTCGCCGAGCAGCTCCAACATGGGCTCGGACCACTCGGTCTCGTATTTCGTTTTGTTCTTCTTGAACCACTCGCGGTTCTGGTTCTTCGCGAGCGTTTTGAAGAACGTTCCCTTGTCGTCGACGAAGCCTTTGAACGCCATGAGCTCTCCTGACGGCCGGTGCCGCACCGCAAAACTTATGCAAGCCGATCGGAGCTCACCGGGGCGAAGGTATAGGACGGGTTGACCATCGCCAAACGCAACGAGCCAAGGACGCCGACCTCTACGCGAGAGTTGAGGCGATCGCGCAAGGGCGTGGCCGTGTTGCATGCAGCCGATCGAGACAAACTTTCGACAGCATTCGCCAATTGCGCGCGATTCATAGCTCGAGCGGAGAGCGACCTCTTCGGCCCACCCATTGCAGCTGACACGCACATGCCTCGAAGACCCTCCCTCGCACTTGCCGGTAACGTCACCGTCGGTGACGCCGCAGACGCGGCTCGCGCCGCACTTCGCGCATTTTTGGCGCTCGAGGCCGACAAGCACCAGCTCTCCGCATGGCTCACCGTCCCGTACCACTTTGCGACGTCGTTCGGTTCGCGGCACGTCCGGAGTCAGCCAAGCTCGCCCGTTGAGGCGCGCCACACGTCAGCGACGAACATTCGTGACCTCGTGAGCATGTCCAAAGTCGTCGTGCGCGCAGCTGTCGATGCATCGCGTGTCGGAGTGGACGAGTTCGTCGCGCTGCTCCCCGAGCTCGTGAAGGTCGTCCCCGTTCACGACGCGTTCGACGGTCATGGGTTCATCCCGGTGGACGAGCCACGTATGCGGTTGGCGGATCGTGCACTCTCATTGCTCGTCGCGGACTACCTCACGCGACCCTGCGATTTCTTGGCGAACGTCGACTGGCTCGGGAGCATCCCTCGGTCCACGATCTCCGGCGTCCACCGCGTGGATTTCGACTCGTACCTAGACGAAGTCAGCACTTCATGAGGGAGGGCTGGGCCGACTCAGCGAAGCTCGAGCGCGCGCGCGACAGCGGCCTTGGGTTGGATCGCGCCCCAGCCCTGACGGTCGAAGTCGATGTTCGGCACGCGCTTGGCCGTCTGCACCAAGATGCGTTTCACCTGAGCAGGCTTCAGAGCCGGGTTCGCCTCCAGCATTTGCGCGACCACGCTCGTTACGATAGGCGCCGCGAAGCTCGTGCCGTCCACCATCTTGTAGTGATCGTGGATCACCTTCTCGTCGTGTAGCGCCGCCGCGATGACTTGACGCATCAAGTAAGCGGGCTGGTGCTTGGCGTGATCGAGTGGCGAAAATACGCCGGGGTTCTGATCGACGATCGCGCGGAGCTCTTCGTCCTTGGCCTGCTCGAGGCGACGTAGAAGAAGCGCCTGCTTGTGCGTTGGCGTCTCGGGGAGAATCGGCGCGGGAATCCAGTCGGCGAGCGTGATGATCTCCGGCTTCTGGATCCCGTCGATCGTGGGACCGTAGCTCGAGCGATACGGCATGATGCGCCCGAGATGTGGGTTGCCTTCGTCGTCCAGCCCGCCCACGCTGATGACGGCGGGCACGCTTGCTGGCGGCACGACGTAGCCGGGTCTGTGCCCGGCGTTTCCGACCGCCGCAACGACGACGATCCCCGCTCGCACGCACGCCTCGGCGAAGCGGCTCATCGGATCCTCCAAGTAGCTCGCCTCGTAGTCGCCGCCGCAAGAGATGTTGAGCACGCGGATGTCGTAGCGGGCGCGGTTGACGAGCACCCACTCGATCGCGCGCGCGATGTCGTCGTGATGCACGCGGGACAGCGTGCCTGCTCTCACCAACACGAGGCCAAGGTCGGGCGCGAGGCCCTTGAAGCGCCCGCCAGAGAGCGCGCCGTTTCCCGCGGCAACGACGGTCGACATCATTCCGTGCCACGACGACGCGTCCGACGTGTTGAGGCTCTCGACGCCGCCCGTATTGTTGATGACGTCCTGGAAGGCGTGGATGCGCGAGTGGGGGGTTACGAGATCGGCGTGCGCGTAGAAGCCCGAGTCGATGAAGGCGGCGACGATGCCCCTCCCCGTGAATCGCGCGTCTGCGTGTAGGCGCTCCGCTAGAGGTAACGGATCGCGCTCTTTTCCGCCTCGGGATGATACCGGCGGTGGAACGACGGACAGCTTACCTTCGCTTTTTCGAGCCATTCAAACGTCAGCATGGCAAATTCGAGGCAATTTTGCTATGCTTTCGAGACCGTCATGCCACATCGCTCGCGACTGCGTGTTTGCCTGGTCGATATGAACAACGGCTTCGCCAACCAGGCGACGCGATGCTTTCGGAGGCTCGTCGACTCGTTCACCGCGCAAGTGCGCGAGAAGAACCCGACGCTCGACGTCGCCTTCAAGCACGTGCAGCCTCGCAACTTGAACGAGCTTCCCGATCACGACACGGATCTCGTGCTCGCTTCTGGCGGTCCCGGCGCGCCGACGGACGGCTACGACGATCCCTGGTGCACTGGGTATCGGAAGTTCCTCGACCACATCGTCGATCGAAATCTCGCCACACCCGCCACCGCGCCGCAGATGTTCGTCGTGTGTCACTCGTTCGAGCTCGCGACCCTCCACTTCGCGGTGGCGAAGATGGAGAAACGCGCGTCTTGCAAGTTCGGCTTGATGCCTGCGTACATGACGCCCGAGGGCGCGCAGACGGAGTGGTTGTCACCGTTCGGATACCGGATCTTCGCATTCGAGCACCGCAACTGGGAGGCGATCGACGTCGACACGACGCGGCTCGCTTCCCTCGGCGGTGCGGTACTGGCGAACGAGACGCACACAGGCGGAGTCGACAAGGGCAAGGCGATTTTGGCGATGCGGTTCGCGCCTGGAATCGGGGGCACGCAGTTCCACCCCGAAGCGGACGCGCCCGGAGTCCTCGACTGGGTCGAACGCCCCGAGAGCAAGGCCGCGCTCGCCGAGGCCTATGGCGTGTTCTTGCTCGAGCGAATGCAGAAGAGCCTGAAGGATCCGGAGCGCCTCGCCAAGACGTACGCGCTCTGCATTCCGCGCTGGCTCTCCTTCCGCTTCAACGAGCTCGCGCGCGACCGAGGGTGGAACGAGATCTCTCCCCCCGAGCAAGTCGACCTCGCCGCATGGCGCGCTGTCGGCTGACCTCCCAGGACGCCTCACGCCATCTGAGACATCATCTCTGCGTGCATCACGTCGATGCGCTTCATCACGCTGGCCCATAGGAATGGTGCGCCGAAGTTCGCGAAGGGAACCAGCTCCGCGATGCACGCCCACATCGCCAAATCACGCGGCGCCGGCTGCGTCGTTCGGTACTGAACTCTCATTCGGTCGAGCGCGTCACAAAGCGCGAAGTTGTAGACGAACATCCAATAGAAATTGAAATAAGGAATGAGCAAATAGAACGTCTCTTTCGACGTGCGCGGTCTCCCGAACCGGTCGAAGCGCTGGTGCGCGGGCATCCACTTCCACGCTTGGTGCAGCCAGAACATCGCGAACCCGAGCCGCACGTAGACGAAGAGGGACGCGAACAGCATGACCGCGTAGGCGCCGATCGCGAGCACCACGACTTCGTCGTTGGGCCGATGCCCGACGGACGCACGTTCGAGTGCGATCGCCGCGACGAACATCGCGAAGCCGAGTGGATAGAGCGCGGTGATGG
Organism: Myxococcales bacterium; assembly: GCA_043784605.1. Classification (GTDB taxonomy): domain Bacteria; phylum Myxococcota_A; class Polyangia; order Polyangiales; family Polyangiaceae; genus JANYHY01. Next base: position 35,254 of record JAYVYD010000328.1, read on the forward strand.
CAACGCCGCTCACGAGCATCCAGATGCGCGCGCTCGGTCGATGACCCGTCGGGTCCACGCCCGACGCGAGCAATGGCAGCACCCGAAACGGTGCGCCAACGACGTGAGGGGGAGGTGCGTATTGCATGGCTGTGTGGCCAGTATACGCCCCGAATCGGCGCGGGGACCGTGCTAGCTTCGCGCGCATGACGGAGAAAATCGGCCTGATCGTCGGGATGGAGAACACCTTCCCGCAAGCGTTCATCGCGAAGGTCAACGAGACGCCCGGGTACCATGCGGACCTCATCAAGGTCGGGGGCATCAAAGAGAGCTTCGACCGCGACTACGCCGTGATCGTGGACCGCCTCAGTCACGAGGTGCCGTTCTATCGCTTTTTCTTGAAGGTCGCGGCGCTCGCGGGGACCTACGTCATCAACGATCCGTTCTGGTGGTCCTCGGACGACAAGTTCTTCGGCTTCTCGCTCGCGAACAAGATCGGCGTCGCTGTCCCGCGCACGGTGATGCTCCCGCAGAAGAGCTACATCAAGGGAATCAATCTCGACAAGAGCCTGCGCAACCTCGTGTTCCCGCTCGATTGGGCCGCCATTACTGACTACGTCGGCTTCCCCGCCATCCTCAAGCCCGCGGACGGCGGCGGCTGGCGCGGCGTCACGCGCGTCAACGACATGCGCGAACTCATGGCCGCGTACGACGCGAGCGCCCAAGACCCGATGACGCTTCAGCAGTTCATAGAGTTCGACGAGTACGTGCGCTGCATCTGTATCGGCAAGGAGTTCATCCTCCCCATCGAGTACGACCCGAAGCGCCGCTGCTACATCGAGCACGACAGGCCGTTCCTTCCGAAGAGCCTGGAGACGAAGATCCTCGACGGCGCCTACGCGCTCAACCACGCGCTCGGCTACGACATGAACTCGGTCGAGTTCGCGTGCAAAGACGGCGTGCCTTACGCGATCGACTTCACCAACCCGGCCCCCGACTTCGACGTGCACTCGATCCTGCCCAAGCATTTTCACATGGTCGTCGACGAGATGGCCAGACACGTCATCTCCTGCGCGAAAGACGGGCGCGGACACGACGGCGACTACGCGTATCGCCGCTACCTCGAGCAAGCGCCGCACGAACGCCCCAAGCGCGGCTGACCCCGAGACCTCACCGCAGAGGGGTTCACAAAAAGATCGGGAAGATCAGGACGGGGTCGGGAGGGCCTGCCGCTCGGAGCGACGTTGAAATCGACTCCGACCCACCCTCACCCTCGCGCTCCCTGATCTTTCCGATCTTTCTGTTCCCCATTCTCCGTGGGTGGACGCGGACGGCTGGTGAGGTTCCAGTTGCTAGTGCACTAGCTTTTGTACGACACTCCATCGCATGCTGGACGGACAGTTCACGCTCGGGGTCGAAGAGGAATATCAAATCGTCGACCCGGTCACGCGAGAGCTCAAGAGCTACATCTCGCGCCTCCTCGAGGACGGCAAGAGCGTGCTCCGCGAGCGCGTGCGGATGGAGATGCACCAGTCGGTGGTCGAGGTCGGCACGAGTATCTGCAAGGACATCGGCGAGGTTAGAAGTGAGCTCACCGAGATGCGCGGCGAGCTGTCTGCGCTCGCGAAGAAGGGCGGCCTGCGCATCATCGCGGCGTCCACGCACCCGTTCAGCGACTGGAAGACCCAGGAAATCAGCCCCCACGAGCGCTACTACAACATCATCGAAGACCTTCAGGACGTCGCCCGATCGAACTTGATCTTTGGGTTGCACGTGCACGTGGGCATCAAGGATCGCGAGGTCGCGATCGCGCTCAACAACCAGATTCGCTATTTTCTGCCTCACCTATTGGCGTTGACCACGAGCTCGCCGTGTTGGCTCGGTCGCAAGAGCGGCCTCATGAGCACGCGCTCGCAAATCTTCAAGCGTTTCCCGCGCACCGGCATCCCCGACGAGTTCGCAGGACCCGAGCACTTCGACCAGTTCGTGAAGCTGCTCATCAAGACGGGCTGCATCGACAACGGCAAGAAGATCTGGTGGGACGTACGCCCGCACCACATCTTCGACACGGTCGAGGTCCGCATCTGCGACATGCCGACGCGCATGGACCATACGATCGCGGTCGTCGCGCTCGTGCAGGCCCTCATGGTGCAGCTGTACTTGATGTATCGCCGCAACACCGCGTGGCGTAGCTACCCGCGAAGCATGCTCGAAGAGAACAAGTGGCGCGCGGTACGCTTCGGCACGGACGCAAAGCTCATCGACTTCGGTCGCCAAGAGGAGCGGCCGTTCTCCGAGCTCATCGTAGAGCTCGTCGAGTTCGTGAGGGAGGCCTCCGACATGCTCGGCACGAGCGACGCGGTCGAGCGCGTGATCGCGATCCAAAAAGAGGGCACGAGCGCGCACCGCCAAATAGAGGTATTCGACAAGACCAAGGACATGAAGGCCGTCGTGGATTGGCTCATCGCCGAGACCCAGCACGGCATCGGCGGGTAACCACCACTCATATCTCTCAGGGACCTCACAGGGCTCTCAAGGCTCGCGCGTACGGGCTCTCCCGGTACGTCAGTGCTGCGCGGCCTCGACGCCGCTGAGATCGGGTCGCTCGTTGAGGGGCTCGCCGGATGTGCGCCCGCGCCGAACACCGTCCTCGAGTTGCTCCAGTCGACGGGCTGAAACCCGCTCCTTCTCTCGCAGTTACGACTTCGATCGAGCGGGAAGGCGACCAAAAATCAGTCGGATCGAGTAATGGTGTTCGCCATGTCGATTCGACTTACGTCGTTCTTGATCGCGACTCTTTCTGTCGTCACCGCTTGTGTCGGAGACGGCGCGACTACGGCACCCATGCCGGACGCGAGCGTAGCGGACAGCTCGACCGCTCTGCCCGATTCTTCGCCGCCCGACGCCTCTGTCTGCAGCCCTGGGCTCACGCTTTGCGGAGGCAAATGCGCGGATCTCACGATGGGCGCAGCCAACTGCGGGTCGTGCGGGCATGACTGCGGAGACGCGATGTGCTCGAACGGCAATTGCAGCGTCGCGACGATCGCGAACGTCGACCACCCCGTCGGCGTCGCCGCGGCCGGGACCGCGGTCTTCTGGCTCGCGGACGATCGAGCGAACAACTTCGGCAACCTCGACACGTGCCCGATCGTCGGGTGCACGCCGCAGCTCATCAGAGTCGTCAACGGCGATTTCGACATCAATTTCCCACTCAATCCGCACACCGGCCCCGTCCTCCTGACGGACGGCACGTACCTTCAGTGGATCGCGAAAGACGCGACGGTCGGCAACCCCAACAACGACGCCTACTCGTGTCCGATCGTCGGCTGCGATCATTATTCGCGCGGTGTCGCGCAGACGCCCGACGACGTGACGCAGCTCGCGGTGGGCGGTAGTCCGCGCAAGCTCTTCTTTCGATACACGCTCGGCAGCGCGCGCACGTGCCCTTTCGGGACGTGCAACAACGGCAACCAGACGAACATCTCGTTACCGAGCGATCAGAACGCAGTGTCGATTGCCGCCGATCTGACCAATCTCTATTTCGACGACCCGTTCAAGTCGACGGTGAACTCGTGCCCGATCGGTACCGCAAACTGCGCGGGCAAGTCGGTCTCGTTGTTCTCTCCGGGGAGTCAGTTCCTCGCCTCGAACGGCACGATCCTCGTGGCCGTCAGTGGCGGGCAGAGCGTGTTCGCGTGCGCAACGACGGGCTGCACCGGTCAACCGACGACGCTCGCATCGAATCAACCGAACATCACCGCGCTCGTCGTCGACGCGCAGAACGCTTACTTCGCGCTCGGCGGCAGTCCAGGACAAGCCAACGGAGAGATTCGCTCGTGCGCACTCCCCGACTGCAAGGGCGGCGTGAAGTCGCTCGCGACGGGTCTCGCCGCGCCGAACTCACTCGCACTGAGCAACAACGTGCTCTTCTGGTCGAACGGCGGAATCACCGGCGGGCAACCCGTGCCGGGCTCGATCCAAAAGCTCTCGCTCTGATCGTGTGATTCCCCGAAGGCAATCTGCCATAGTGCCGCCGATGGATTACGAGCGCTTCGCAGACATCTATGGCGTCTGGACCGCCACTGCGGCGTCCGCGCAGGCCAACCTCGAGTTCTACGTCGACGCTTATGTGTCCGCACAGGGACCCGTCGTCGAACTCGGCGTAGGGGACGGCCGCATTGCCGTTGAAGCGGCGCTCCGCGATCGCAAGGTCATTGGTGTCGACCTCTCGCCCGCCATGCTCAAGCTTTGCCGTCAACGCGCGGAACGCGCGGGCGTTCTCGACCGGCTGACCCTGCAGGAGGCAGATTTCCGCTCGTTCACGCTCGCCGAGCCCGCAGCACTGATCGCGCTCCCGTACCACAGCCTCGGGCACCTTCCCTCGATCGCCGACAAGCGCGAAGCGCTCCGCCACATCTACGCGCAGCTCAGGCCCGGTGGCTGTTTCGTGTTCGACGATTTCTTCATGACGCCACAACGGCTCGAGCGCATGCGGAGCGTGCAGCTTCGCGCAGAGTACAAGTCCGCCGCTGGCCGCGACATTCTACTGTGGGTGACCTCACTGGTGGACGAAGCGACTCAGTCGATGGTCGTCGTGACCTGGGAAGATGAGATGGATGCCGAGGGCACGCTTCAGCGCCGCCAATACCGCAAGCTCCACCTGAGTTGGCTCGAACCCGAGCAGGCCCGGCAGATGCTGCTCGACGCCGGCTTCACGGTGGACGCGTGCTTTGGCGACTTCGCCCGCACGCCGTTCAACGGCTCATCGGCACAGGAACAGATATGGGTCGCGCGCAAAGGAACGGGTCGATGACAGGCACCACGGGATTGAAACAGCTACGAGTCGACTGCATCGTCGGCGTCTATCAGCACGAGCGGGACAATATCCAGACAGTGCTGCTCGACATCGAAATTGACTATGACTTCGCGCGACCGGCGACCTCTGACGCGATTGCAGACGCGGTGGACTACGGCGCCATCGCGGCCGGCGTCACCGAGATGATCCAGAAGAAGCGCTTTCAGCTGCTGGAGACGATGGCGGAACAGACCGCAGTGATGTTGCTCAACCGGATACCGGAGGTTACGACTGTGCGCCTCGAAATCCGGAAGCCTGCGGCCGTCCCTGCGGCGGCCTGTTCCTTCGTTCGCATCGTGCGTACGCGGCCATGAACGCGGATACGCGCCGGGTTGCGGTGGTCACGGGCGGAGCACGGCGCCTCGGTCGGCACCTCTGCATATCGCTCGCTGCGCGCGGCTACGACATCGTCATCCCCTACCGCGCGTCGAAAGAGGATGCGCTCTCGCTCGAACGCGAGATCGCCGGCATGGGGCAACGTGCCCGGGTGCTGAAGGTGGACGTTGCCAACAAGTCGGACGTCGCCGCGCTCTTCGCCAATATCGCGAGCACCGAGGGCCACGTTGATCTGCTGATCAACAACGTCGGCAACTACAATCCGCAAGACGTCACCAGCCTGGACCCGGATGTATGGGACGCCACGCTGTCCAGCAATCTCTCAGGCGCCTACTACTGCTGTTACCACGCCATCAAGCTGATGCCGGACGGCGGGAACATCATCAATATCGGTATGGCTGGGCTCGAGGGAACAAGGGCCAACAGGCGCGGAGCCGACTACTACGTCAGCAAGACTGGCCTGCTCGTACTGACCCGCGCCCTGGCCGCCGGCTACGCGGAGCGACAGATTCGCGTCAACATGGTCTCCCCCGGACAGCTCGAGAATTCGGTGGACCTGCCCTCGGCGGACGAGATGACCCGTTGGGTGCCGCTGGGCCGCTCGGGCACGCTCGACGATATTGCCCAGGCGGTGCAGTACCTGCTGGACGCCCACTATGTGACCGGAGTGAACATCGACGTGGCGGGCGGCTATAGGTTGTAATGCCTTCCGCGTCCGCGCTGCTGCCCTTGTGGAATCGTGCGGCCGAATGGCAACGACGTATTGCAATGATTCGCGACGCGCGGTCCTTCGTCTACCTCTCCACTTTCTATCTCGAGTACGACGCCTACGGCGGCGAGCTGCTCTCCGTGCTCCGGGCCGCGCAGAGTCGTGGCGTCGCGACCCACCTGCTCGTCGACGCGTTCGGCCAGCGGCTTGGCGCCGTGCTGATGACACCAGAGCAGCGGCGCTCGCTTGGCCTGGAGCTACGCGCCCTGGGCGATGCCGGGGGCGTTGTGACGATGTATCGACCACCGCGCGTGATGCAACGCTGGTTGGGCGGCGGACAGCACGTCAAGATTCAGGTTTCCGAGGCAGGCGAGGCGATCTTCGGCAGTAGCAACATTACCAAGTCATCATTCGAAGGCTGGAACGAATACGCGGTCGCAGTGCGCGGCCCCATAGTGCGCACGCTGCTCGAAAGTTTTCGTGAGATCGGCGTCCCGGTCAAGCCCGCACATCTAGATCAAATAAACGAGAACGCAGCTGCGGATCACCTGCTGGACTACTGGCTGTGCAATCCCAACACGCACCAGGGCCGACTTGGCCCACTCGGCTGGCACGGTAGGAACGAGGTGACGGATGGGTTGCTTGCCATGGTGGAGGCGGCGAGGAACTCCGTGCAGATCACCAGCTTCTACTTCAAGCCGATCGAGCCGCTGTTGGCAGCAGTGCTGAGTGCCGCCCGACGTGGCGTGCGGGTCGAGGTCTATCACTCGCATCGCGACGCATTGCCTGCCACGGATCTCGCCTGGATCGCCGCCGCGGCCAACTACGATCGCCTGCTCGAGGCCGGGGTGGTCATCTATGAGAATCTCCATGGCGAGCACTCGAAAGTCGTCGTGGTCGACGGCTCATGGGCGGCGTTCGGTAGCTACAACTTCGAGGACGCCGCACACGACCGGCTCGCCGAGGCGATGCTGGTCAGTCGGGACGCGCGTGCGGTGCAACCGGCCCTCGCGATCTTCGACGAGCTGCAAAAGGATCCCGACAACGTCAGAGTGACCGTGGAGTCTTTCAGTCGCCTCCCCACGCGCGTGAAGACCCGCATCGCCCGCTACGGCCGATTCAAGCGCTGGCTGTGACGCGGTGATGGCGAAGAACCGCCCGATTCGACCGGTTCGTGAGCATGCTGACAATCCAGCGGTGGTGGACGGCCTTTCCTGGGACAGGGCCCCGACAGCATCGCGACACCCTCCGACCGGCCTCAGGTCTGCTAAGGAGAATGAAATGACTACTCGGCGTCTACCAATGAACACCACATATTCTTGGATCGCCAAGGGGTCGGTCGCTGCGGCGGCGCTCGTTGCCGTCATCGTCGGCTGCTCGAGCACGCCGGGGCAAGCGGCTCAGACGTGCGGCGCCGTTGAGACGCTATGCGGTAAAGAGTGCATCGATACCCTCGCCGACCCTAGCAATTGCGGCGCGTGCGGCGCCGTGTGCAAACCCGGTGAGGTCTGCGGAGCGAGCGCGTGTTCCCTCACGTGCGGCGCGGGGTCCACCCAATGCGGCGCGTCGTGCTTCGACACCAACGTCGACGGCAAGAACTGCGGCGCGTGCGGCACCAGCTGCAGCGTCGGACAGATCTGCGCCGCAGCCAAATGCGTCGCGCAGTGCCCCGCGCAGCAGACGCTTTGCGTCGGAGACGGCGGCGCGATCAGCTGCATCAACCCCAACACCGACGCGAAGAACTGCGGGGGCTGCGGGGCCGTGTGCGATCCGGGCAAGGTGTGCGGCGCCGGCAAGTGTGGAGATACTTGCGGGGTCAACGAGCTGCTCTGCAAAGGGACGAACAACACGCTCTATTGCAGTTCAGTGCAGACCGACAACAACAACTGCGGTACGTGCGGCAAAGCCTGCACTGCGGGTCAGGCATGCGTCGGCGGCAATTGCACGGGCAATTGCGGATTGAACGAGAAGCTCTGCCCGAGCGGCGACGGCGGCGCGGGCTACTGCGCAAAGACCGATACGGATCAAGCCAACTGCGGTGCGTGCGGCACGGGTTGCAATAGCTCCAATGGCGAGATTTGCGTCGCGGGCAAGTGCATTCTTCAGTGCGCCGCCGGCCTCACCCAGTGCGGCAAGGAGTGCGTGGACATCAAGTCTAATCGTGACAACTGCGGCGGTTGCAATAGCCCGTGCAGCGGTCTGACTCCGGTGTGCGCCGCCGGCAAGTGTGTCGCCCAAGCTCCTTGTGACCCCAACACCGAGGTCGTCTTCAGCGGACACTGCTATTACATCGACGGCTCGGGGGGGAAGTGCGACGTCAACTACGCCCTAGGGTCGAACGCGACCATGGCAGCGATTCTTGGCAACAACACGAACGCGTACGCTGGGAAGAACTACAAGCATCAACCTTCGAGCAACTGCTGCATGTGGACGTCCGACGCGAGCGAGGTCTACGGGATGAATGCGCACTGCAACTCGAACGGCCCGTTCTCGAACGGCGAGCCGGTCGTCAACGGTGCGGGGTGCAACGGTGCGAAGAACTTCGCCATTGGCCAGCTAACCTTCTGCGGCAGCAACTAAAAGAAGCGCACCCGCCGTTGTGGGCCCCTCTGCTAACGGGGCACCGGTTTTCCGGGTTTGGGTCGGACGTGCTCATCCAATTTGCGACCTCCTCGGCGTGGATCTCCCCGGCATGAAGAATGGCCGACAGGACCTGCCTCTGAAGCGGGTGAGTACGTCCATCTTGGATGATGTCGTTGAGGCTCTAAAAAAAGCAGCACGAGACGCCCGCTCCTCCGAAGTACAGTCACCTGTCGAGTACAGCTCGAGGTAGCGCGGAAGCTCCTCCGATCGGCAGGCCGTATACTCAGCGTCTTGATCGAGCTCGTTGATTCGTTTCAACGGATCGATGCCCAGCTTCGTCAAGACAGCGGCGATGACTAGATGAGAACCGTTGAATCGCATGATGGGCAGACGCTCCGCACGTGATGAGCCAAGAAGACCGTGGCCCGCGCGTCTACTTTGTGGACGCCTCGTTCACAAGCTCGGGGCGCCGCGACCAGACGCCACGCGTAACGCTGCAGAGCGCCATCGGTCCAAGTCTTGCTGAGCGGCGGGTCATGCGCAGCCTTCGTCTCTTACTGGTCCAATCTGCACTCGCTGCTAGTTCTGCGTGTCTCCCATCTGGCTCAGGCAGTCTTCCAAGCCGTGACCCAGGCCCGGACAGCGATTCGGGCATCCCTCCGGCGTCGGACGCGGGTCCACTTCCGCCGGCGCCCGCGGATTGCAACATCCTCGTAGTCGGCGGAACTACAGGCGGCTTTCCTGCGGCGCTGGCGGCCGCGCGGCTCTCGAATATAGAGGGCCGACCGATGCATATTTGCGTCACCGAGGAGACCAACTGGATCGGCGGCCAGTTTACTGCACAAGCGCTGGGTATGCCCGATGACAATCCGTGGGTCGAAGACGTTGGGGCGGCGAAATCGTACACCGACTTGATGCAGGCGGTACAAGCCAAGACCGGCGCCGCACCGCTGAGTAGAGGCCCCGGGTTTCCACAAGGAAACGATATGGGGGCGCCACCGAATGTATGGCATGACGCCATGACGGATCTGGTCGCGCCATACCTCACCGCAATCACGGGCGCGAAGATCACGATCGAGACGCAGATGAAGCCCGTCAGCGTGGTGGTCGACACGAGCGGAGCTCACCCTCGAGTCACGGGCGTCAACTTCACATACAATGGAACGACCGCGGTCACACGAAGCGCTCGAATCATCCTCGACGCGACCGACCTCGGTGATTTGCTCCCCCTCGCGGCAGACGCCGCGGGACTCAAACGCGCCGACGTATATCGGCTCGGCCAAGAGGCGACCTCCGATACCGGTGAGCTCCGTACGTCTCCGAGCCCCATTACGGGCGCCTGCCGCGAGTGCGTTCAAGCGCTCACGTGGGACGTTGCCGTAGAG
>JAYVYD010000329.1:0-3997 GCA_043784605.1 Myxococcales bacterium
CGAGGTCTGGATCAACAAGCCCGAGCCGGAGGTCTCGATGGATCAAGCTGCTCAGTAAATTCAACCCCGGCGTGTCTCACACTCGTTGACAGGTTCCGAACTTCATGATCGTGTTTAGGGGGGCCAGCATCTTTTCCGGGGACGATCCAGCGCCTATCGTCCGCACCGCAGTGCCCGATAGATATTGTTCGCGTCGATCGCGATCGACGACACGTTGTATTGAGATGATGCAATGCGCGACTGCTTCTTGCCAGAAAGCGACACACGAGTGACGGAGCCTGTGCAGCCTAAGCCGCAGGCGGTGGTAGGCTCGCCCGTATGAGGCTGATTGGAATTGGTGTGTTTCTCGGTGGGCTTGCTTGCAGTGAGGCGGCGCCTGACTCGGTGATCCCGACGGACGCACGCGCGGACATCACGCCGCTCGACGCAAGCTCGATCGACGGAAGCTCGACAGACGCGCCGAACGAGGCCGCGGCTCCAGCGCCTCTATATGTTCTCGTCGGAAGCGGAGACGGCAAGATCCGTGTCTTCTCCGTCGTCCTGCCCACAGGCGCTCTCACACAAGTCGGCGTCGCGAGCCCTGGAGGCAACCCCTCGTTCCTCGCGATGGATCCGCAGAAGAGGCACGTCTACGCGGTGGACGAGGCGAACGATCAAGTCCGCGCGTTCTCGTTCGACCCCAAGTCTGGCGCGCTTGCGGATCTCGGGGCACCGGTGGGTTCGGGCGGCGCCGGGCCCACGCATCTGTCGATCGATCCCTCCGGCAAGGTCGTCCTCGTCGCGAACTATACCGGCGGCACGGTGTCGGTGTTTCCCATCATGGGCGACGGTGCTCTAGGTTCCGCGAGCGATACGCGGTCGTCGGGCACGATGACGCACCATGCGGTCGTCAATCCGGCCGGCGGCTTTGCGTTCGTCTCTGCGCTCGGCGCCGATTCAGTCGTCCAATACAAACTCGATGTGCAAACCGGAAAGCTCACACCCAACGGTGCGGTCAGTCCGCCTGCGAGCTCCGGGCCGCGACACCTTGCATTTCGTCCGGACGAGAAGTTCGCCTATGGCATCAACGAGACAGCGAGCTCCATCACCACTTATGCGTTCGACAAAGGCACTGGCATGCTCACGGCGGGCACCACCGTGTCCACACTGCCGGGGAATTTCGCCGGACAGAACACGTGCGCCGAGATCGTAGTCCACCCGACGGGCGGGACCGTCTATGGGTCCAATCGGGGGCACGACAGCATCGTCACGTTCGCCTCCGACGCGACGACCGGCGCGCTGACGCTCGTGGCTCACACGGCGACAGGCGGAAAGACACCGCGCAGCTTCGCCATGGATCCTGCGGCAAAGCTCGTCTTCGTGGCCAATCAAGGGAGCGGCACGGTGACCACTTTCACGATGGGCGCGAACGGCGTGCCCATCGCGAGTGGAGCTCCAGTCACAGTGCCGAGCCCGACGTTCGTTGGTGCGTGGCGCGTCCCATGATTGCTGATTCAGCTCACGGCTGACCGACGTCGATCCACAACTGCACCCAGTTCGAAGCGATGCGGGTCTGTACGTCTGCGAGGTTCATCTTGTTCGCGCAGACCTGCGCGTGAAGATAGTTCTCGAGGCGATCTTTGACGTGCGCTTCGGCGATGGGCTCGGGCCAAAGATTGGCGAGGTCGTTGCCGCCGCCCAGCTCGAGCGAGATGAGGTGTTCGTATTCGACGCCAGAGCTGGGGCCGACATATCCATACTCTTTCGCGGCTCGCGCCTTGTCCGTCGTAGAGACGTTGCGCACGGTCGACGTGTAGCCGCTCTGGCAGATCTTGGAGAGATCACTCGAGAGCACCGTTCCGGCGGTCAATCCGGGGTTGGGTAACGAGTCGCCGTTGTTCGCCTTGTAGTAGGTGGCGCTGGAGCTCACTCCGCTATCGGCCACGCCGCCATCCACGCTCACCTTGCCACTACCCTGGAACAGGTCGAGCAAAGGGCTCGCCGTCGCCGCCCCACGCAGAGGCGCCAATGCGAATGCGTCCTCGAAGCTTCTCAACGTGCTGCTGTGCGAGTACGCCACTTTGCTCGCGTAGCCGACTCGCGCGAACGGGCTCATCACGATCATGCCGATGGGGAAGTCTCCCTTTTCACTCTCGTCCCAGACGATGAACAGGGCACCCGCGTCTTTGTAGGCCTCGGATGCACGGATGGCCGGCACGTTGTTCGCGAGCCAATCGTCGCCTGTCTTGACGCTAGCTGCAGGGCAACCCGACCCACCGTGCATGTCATTGCAAAGATTCGGAGTGATGAAGTTGTAGTCGGCGTCTTTGTCCGCCGCGAGATCCGAGGCGAGCCGCGTGAAAGGGACCACGTGTTGGAGGCACTGCGCGTTGCTCGCAGAAGGAGGTGCGCCGCTCACGTCTTGAAAGAAGACCATCGGGTTGTGCTTGGCCGCATAGTGCCCAGAGCTCTGGACCGGGCACACACCCACAGGCATGTCTTCTTGATAGGACAGGCAGCTCTTGCCGGCCTTCTCGAGCTGCGCAACGAGGTGATCATTGGACGCAGTCGCCCGCGAGCTTTGCGGTGGTCGGGAGCGTGGCGCACGCCCCACTCGCGCCGGACTCAGGCTGGGCGTCCGTGAGTCCCGCGTCCGAACTCAAGAGCAACGGGGACTACGTGGTCACCGCGAGGGGGCGCGTCGGGCAGTATCTCGTATGAAACGACCGGGTCGCCGAAGACCACCATCGTATTCATATGGACAAAGACGCCATAGTCCCAACGTCGCCGAGTCGCTACTCGTCGACATCGTCATCCGGGGCGTGTTTGGATGGAGCTCCCGCATCCTCGAGTGCAGCGGTTGCGACGGGCGCCAGTTCGTCCATTGGCAACGCCGCATCCTGCACGTCGGGTATGGGAAGGCGTAAGGACAGCGGCGGTGTTAGCGGGAGCGGCTCGTGCTCCGCTCGAAGAAAGAATGTGAGCGCGAACGTGATGTCTCCATCCGTGAGCTGGTGGCCGCCGTCGCGGGTGACGATCGCATGCGGCCACTTCGCCGCGCTCAAATCATTGTCGAGCTGCATCATCCCGAACACCGAGGGATCGCCGTCTGCCGTCAGAAGCAACAGCGGCGTCTTGGGCGCGCTCGCGAGAAAGGGCTCGACGATTCCCGCGTGCGCGACGGCGACGCCGTCGAGGGTCATGAGAGAGCGGGCGGCGATCAGCGCTGCAAAATAGCCACCATTGGAGAAGCCGAGCAAGTATCGCTTTCCACGCCCTGCGTCTCCATCGGCGCTGGCGAGTGCCGTGCTCCATGCGTCGACGTACGCCGGCCCCGCATCGGCCGATCGATCATTGCTCGGCCAGCACCAGTAGTCGGCCACCTCTGGGCGCGCACACTGGCCTTGATGGCCGCGCAACGCGACGACCGAGAAGCCGAGTGCGGTGGCCGCCTTTGCCACGCGCGACTGTCTATCGAGCTCTTCGCCCGCGTACTGCGGCGCATACATTCCATGGAGGTATACGAGCAGTCGCGGTGGCGATGCAGGTTTGGTGGCCGCTGCGAAACAACCCCCTCCCGCGATCGGCTGAAGTCCTTCAGCGCACCAAGCGATGCGTGCGTCGTCCACGACGGAAGCGTCTTGCTCTTGCGCGGCAACGACGGCGCTCGTCGAAGTGGGGAGTCGATGAATGAAATAACCGATAGCTGCTAAGGCAAGCACGCCTGTCATCGCCCCAAGAGCAACGCCGCCCGTGCTTCCCGAAACTCGTCGCCAGAGCTGCCTCATGTGGCAGGAGTAAGCAACTTCAATGCTCGCGCATCTACCTTCGAGAACCCTCTGTATCAGAGAAGCGACGTGCGCGAATGCCACACCGTGGCGAACGCCCACAGCAAGCACCAAACCGGAATCGCGATCGCCTACTTAGCACTACTGTGTCAGGCTTCGTCACACGCGCAGTTGAGGGTCGTGAGGCGATCGTGAGTTCCACTTTCGCAAGCAGAGTGGACAGCGTGGTA
>JAYVYD010000330.1:0-28717 GCA_043784605.1 Myxococcales bacterium
ACGAGACACGATTTGCTGTCGGTCGGCGAGGTAGCGCTCGAAGGTCGGATCTTCTGACAGCGACTGGAGGCGTGCCTCCGGGAGAGCCTGCAACGCGACGTCTCCCCCCGAGAACAGCGACCCTATCGCTGCCGCCAGAAGGCCCCCAAACAACAACCCCAGTGGACCTCTATCCATCGAACTAAAAACGGGAACCGACGCGAACGTCGTTTCCGCCTCGTTTATAGGGTACCTCAGCGGCCTCGGCCGTCAACTCCAAGCAGCCTCGCCAAAGCGAGACTCTCGGACCGCACCTGCACTTTCGCCGTTGGCACGTCTCAAGAGACGCACGCGGCGAGCAACTGTTGCTTCGCGTGTTCGATAGGATGCCGATGACGACCCCACCGGTTCGAGGACACGCGCACGCGACGCCCGCAGCGCTCACCGCGCATCGCCCTCATGGTTACTTCAAGGCCGTCGCTCCTAGCGCGCGCTTCGAGGCTCCGCGTCATTCGACGCAGGCTCAGCCTGCGGTCGCGAACGCCACCACGCATTTGGCGGCGCCTCATCCACGAGACGAACCGGCGCCACCCGAGCAACGACACGCGCGCGAACGTAACGACCTTCGCGACGAAGACCCGCTCGATCCGATGACGCGTTGGAGCGCACAGAGCGCGCCGCCTCCCACCGCCACACCGTCGATCGTGCCACCTGCGCCGAGCCCGTCGATCGATCCGAGCTCACCGATCGCGGTCGCGCGGACCTCTCTCGAGGATTTGCTCCCGTCGCTCGTTCGAAAGGTCGCTTGGTCGGGAGATGGTCGCCGTGGGACCGTTCGTATGGAGCTCGGCGCAGGAGCGCTCGCCGGCGCGACGCTGCTCATCCACGCCGACGACGGTCGCGTGCGTGTGGAACTCGACGCGCCGTCGCACGTGAACGCCGCGGAGTGGCGCACTCGCATCCACGATCGGCTCACGCGACGCGGGCTCCTCGTCGACTCGATCGACGTTCGCTGAGCGTCGCAGACTCAGGTGTCGTGGAGCACGCGAAGCACGTTGTCGCGCAGGATCTTGCCGATGGTCTGCTCGCTCATGCCGGCCTCGAGCATCGCGCCCGTCAACGCGGGCAGACCGGTCGGATCGGCGAGGCCAGCGCTAGGCACGATGAAGCCGTCCCAGTCGCTCCCGAGTGCGGGCGCGTCTTCGCCGCATACGTCGACGATGTGCTGGAGGTGCTTGACCACGGGCCCGAGCCCGTCGCCCCCCAAGAACTTCGGACAGAACATGACGCCCACGCAGCCGCCGGCGTCCGCGACCGCGCGGAGCTGGTCGTCGTCGATGTTGCGCCAGTGCTCGTAGACGCCCAGCACACCCGTGTGGCTCACGATGGGCGGACGCGTCGCTTGGTTGCAAACGTCGAGGAACCCGCGCTTGTTGATGTGCGACAAGTCAACGATCACGCCGAGCGACTCACACTTGGCGACGAGCTCGCGGCCGAAGCGCGTCAGGCCTTCGTCGTCACGCCGCCCACGCCCGTACGCGGGAAAGCCGGCGTCGTTCGAGCTGAAATGCAACAAGCCTAGGTAGCGCACGCCGCGCTTGGCGAACGCCTCGAGCCGGTTCACGTCCCCCTCGAGCGAGTGGGCGCCCTCGATGCCCAAGAGCGCAGCCAGCACGCCGCGCTTGTTCGCGTCTTCCACCTCGGCGCGGGTCTTGGCGAGAACCAGTTCGTTCGTCGCCGCCAGCGTCGCGTCGAGCGCGTCGATCTGCTGATCGATGGTCGCCGCGAGCCCGCGCGTCTTGCCCAAGAAGGGCAGCGACACGAGGCCGAAGAACTGCGCGCCCATACCGCCCTCGCGCATTCGTGGCATGTCGACATGACCCGCGAGCGCGCCCTTGTACAAAGGCGGGTCGTGTCTCCGCTTCAAGTCATAATCCACCCAACGCGCCCACATCAGCGTGTCCGCGTGGAGATCAATCGCGGGGTGTCGCGCGTGCACCGCGCGGGCTTCGTCCGACAGGGCCATGCGAGCCAGAGTGTGGTCTGCTATCGTCCCGCACTCAAGATGGTCGTCGCGAGCAGCATCGCCGATTTGGTCGGCGGCACCGATTTGCTGCGTTTGCGGGTACTCGAGCGAGGCGGCGCGAGGGTCTGGGGCAAGCTGGAGAGCCAAAATCCGTCGGGGTCGGTCGCAGATCGTGCGGCGCTCGCGATGCTCCTGAGCGCGCCGGCCGGCACCATCGTCGAGGCGACCTCGGGCGACATGGGCGTCGCACTCGCGATGGCGTGCAGGCGGCTCGGGCGCGAGCTTGTGCTGACCCTGCCCGAGAGCGCGAGCCTCGAGGCGCGGTACGCGATCAAGGTCTGCGGCGCGAAGGTCGTCCTCACGCCTCACGCGCTCGGGATGACCGGCGCCATCGCCGAGGCGGAAGCCATCGCGTCTCGCACCCCCGGTGCTTTCTGCCTGCGTCAGTACGACAACGACGCCGGCGCTCGCGCGCACGCCAGTACCGCCGAGGAGATCCTGCAGCTACTCCCCAACGTCCACGTCATCGTCGCGGGGATAGGAACGGGGGCGACCGCGAGCGGGATCGGTCGCGCGCTTCGCTCGGCAAACGCGTCCGCTCGCGTCGTCGGAGTGGAGCCCGCCGTCTGCGCAACGATCTCTCGAAACGAAACAGGCAGGAGTCGCATTCAGGGCCTCGGCGCCGGGTTCGTCCCGCGCGTCTACGACGCCGGGGTGGTCTCCGAAGTACGCGTCGTCAGCGACGAAGACGCGTGGGAAACCAAGCTGATGCTTGCGAAAAGGGCCGGTGTCCTCGTCGGGACTAGCGCGGGCGCCGCGGCGTTCGTCGCGTCTGAACTCGCCAAAGAGATCGAGCCCGACGGTGACGTCGTCGCAATCTTGCCCGACACAGGCGAGCGCTACTTCAGCGCCGAAAAATTCTTTTCAAAAGAGCCATGAGGACGAGGCGAGACGCGCGCGTTCTCGTCGTGGGCATGGGCGGGCTTGGGTGCCCGGCGTCGATCGCGATCGCGCGCGCGGGGATCGGCACGCTCGGCATCGCGGATGACGACGACGTCGACTTATCCAACCTCCATCGGCAGATCCTCTACGGCGAGTCGTCCGTCGGCGCGCCCAAGGTCGAGGAGGCCGAGCGAGCGCTCCGTGCGCTCTCGCCTACGATGACGGTCCAACGACACACACGCCTCTTGCCAGAGAACGCGCGCGAGCTCGTGGCGTCCTACGATCTAGTCATCGAGGGCAGTGACAATTTCGCGACTAAATTCCTCGCGGCGGATGCGTGCATGTTGCAGTCGATCCCGATCGTTCAGGGCGCGGCGGTACGTTGGTACGGCACGGCTCTCTCGGTCGGTGCGCACGGCAGCCCCTGCTATCGCTGCCTCTTCGAAGACGTCCCGACGGGCGCCCAAGAGGGCTGCAACGAGGCCGGGGTGATCGGGCCGATGGTGGGCGTGGTCGGCGCGGTCATGGCGGACCTAGCGCTCCGATCGCTCGACGGTCACGGACACGGCACGCTCGCGACCTACGACGGGAAAACAGGTGTGCTACGCACTCGGTCGATCGCTCGTCGACGGAGCTGTGTGCTCTGCGGCGACGTGAGGACCATCAGCGGCATCGAAGACTGTCGCTACGTCGCGCAGCTCTGCGCACCTCGAGAGGGCACCATGGACACCATCGTTCGCATCCCCGCACCGCTCCGCACCTTGACCGCAGGAAAGGACGAGGTCTCTGGCTCGGGCAACACCCTCGCCGAGCTGATCGACGACCTCGAGAAGAAACACCCGGGCCTACGCGATCGCCTGCTCGACGACAAAGGCGTGCGTCGCTTCGTGAACATCTACGTCGGCGAAGAGGACGTGCGCTTCTTGGACGGCCTGAAGACCGAGCTCAAGGCGGGCGATCAAATCAGCATCGTCCCGGCGATCGCGGGCGGCGCCTGAAGGTCGAGCTCCGCCACGCTCGCCAAGCCAAGCTGCGCGAGGTCGGTTCGGAAGGGAACGCGCGGGTCCGTGCGGCGAGCGTGCGGGTCGTCGCGCGAGGCTTTCCGGCCGTCGTCGCTGCGCGCTATCTCGCGGGCGCTGGCGTTCCGGAGCTCGTCGTCGACACTCATGAAGCGCGCGCTGCGGCGCTCGCGGTGGATGCGCGCGTGCGAGTCGTGGTCGATCCCGGAGAGGCCGCGCTCCTCGAAGTAGATCACCGCTTCCTGGACCTGGATCCGTCGGCTCGCGAGGTCGCGCTAGGTGCGGCGGTCGCGCTCGACGCACTGAGGGCTTTGCTGCTCGATCGATGAAGACGTCACGTCGACTCGACTCGATCGCGGATGCCATAGGAGAGACTCCGCTCGTCCAGCTCCGCGGGGTCATCCCAGAGTCGCGAGCCGTCTCCATCTACCTGAAGCTCGAGCTCGCGAACCCCGGCGGCAGCGTGAAGGACCGCGCCGCCCTGCGCATGATCCGCGATGCGCAAGCGGACGGCCGCCTCACCACTGGCAAGACGCTCATCGACTCCACGAGCGGCAACACCGGCGTTGCGTACTCCATGCTCGGCGCCGCGTTCGGCATCCCGGTACGCCTCGTCATGCCCTCCAACGTCTCGCAGGCGCGCAAAGACGTCGTGCGCGCATTCGGCACGGAGATCGTCTGGTCGGACCCGATGGAGGGGGCGGACGGTGCGATCCGCCTCGTGCGAGAAATCGTCTCAAAAGAACCCGATCGATACTTCTACCCAGACCAATACAGCAACCCCTCGAACCCGCTCGCGCACTTCTTCGGTACGGGTCCGGAGCTCATCGCCGCGGTGGGCGATCGACTCACGCACTTCGTCGCCGGAATCGGCACCTCGGGGACGATGATGGGCGTCGCAAGGCGCATGAAGCTGCACGATCGTCCCGTCCGATGCGTCGCGGTCGAGCCCACCGAGGCGATGCACGGTCTCGAAGGCCTCAAGCATTTGCCGACGAGCCTCGTGCCCGCCATATACGATCCTAGCGTCCCCGACGAAACCGTGCGCGTGACGACCGAGGACGGCTGGGACATGGCCGATGAAATCCTTTCAAAAGAAGGAATTTCCGTCGGTCACTCCACGGGCGCGAACGCCTGGGCCGCGGTGCGCATCGCGCAGGGAATGCTCGAGCGAGGCGAAGAGGGTTGTGTCGTCGCGATCGCGTGCGACCGTGGTGACCGATACTTTCCGCCAGCCAAGTGGGACAAGAGGTACGCTTGGTGACCGATGCGTGACAAGGACAAGCACCCGTGGGCGGCGCGTGGAATCGAGCTCCGATCTGAGCTGTTGTTGGCGCTCGATCGCGAGGCCGTGAGCGCGTACGCGCGCGACGAGGAGTGCTGCGGTTTGCTCACGGGTTCGGCGGCTACGCTGCTCGTCGATGAGCTCGTCCCGATGCAGAACCGCGCGGCGAAGCTGCATGCGCTTGATCCCGTCACCTACCCGCGAACGGCGCGGATGTACTTCGACATCGATCCGCTCAAGTTCGAGCGCGCGGTCGCACAAGGCGCAGAGCGCGGTCGTCCCGTCAAAGTGCTCTATCACTCGCACCTCGATGCAGGCGCTTACTTCTCGGAGACAGACGCGGCCGCGACCACCATGGGCGGCGTCGAGCCCGCGTACGATCTTGCGTACCTCGTGACGAGCGTCATGAAGGGCGCCGTCGGAGCGCGCGCGCTGTTCGTCTGGCGGCCCGACACACGCACCTTCGTCGAGGCGCCTCTCACCGTGCTGGATGCCGAGTGAAGAAGGTCGGCGTTGCGGTCACGAGCGCCGTCCTCCTTGCGTCGGGTCTCGTGCGCGCGGAAGGGCTACGCGATCTCTCGGCCGCGCTCGCGCAGAAGCACCTCGACGCGGGCGCGCAAGTGACCACACTCCCGACGCGCTTCGTCTACGACGGAGAGTCCTTCAGCGTGACGATCCCCGCACCGGCTGCCGTCAAACGCTGCACGAGCGTGGCATTGATCGGCGCTCGCGGACTCTCGTTCCACGTGACGCTCGGGGACTCTGACGACGCGGGCAAGGTCTCGTCGGCCGCCGGCGCGCTCGAGATCGTCGCTTGCGACGGGCCCGCGGTCGACAGGCTCCGCGTCGTGAGCGATGCGGGGCGTGGAGCGCTCGAGTTCGTCGTGAGCTTCTCGAACGCGCCGCTGCCCTCGCTTCGAGACGTCCTGCCCGAGCGTTCGCAGGGAGCCGCATCGTCCTCTGGAGAGGCCGGCCCGCTCCCCGCGCTCGCTCCCGCCGTGAAGCGTGCGGAGGCCTCCGAGCTTCGCGCTCGGCGAGACGGCGCGCAGACCGTCACACGATCATCGCTCAACGCCGGTCGCGACGGATCTGGGACCGCACGCATTGACGTCGACGCCGGCTGTCACCGCTTCGAGCTCGCGGCGAGTGAGGCGAAAAAGCACGGTCGCGTGGATCTCGATGCCGAGATCTCGAACGCCAAGGACGACTCGTTGCTCGCTCGAGATCGCGGCGATGCCGCCGATGCGAGGCTCGACCTGTGCGTGGGCGTCCCGACGGCGCTCCGCTTGACCTTCGTTGGCGCCGCACCCGACGAGCCCATCTTGGTGGCTCACGCGTCTTGGACGTTGCCAACATCGTTCGGTCGCGAGTGGAGCTCGGAGACACGTGCGCGGATGACGAGTGCGTTCGTCTCTCACCGCGTGCCTTCGCCTGCCGCAGGCCCCGTCCTCGTCGCGCTCGGAGGGGCGGGGCAGACGTCGACCTTCGCGCAGATCGAGCCGGGCGCTTGCTACGTTGCGTCGGTGGCGCTGTCGCATGGCGTGGTGCGGTCGATGCGCATTCGCGCGCGGGTCGGCGAGAACGAGTCCAGCGAGGAGCGCCCGCCGCAAGACGGTGCGAGCCTCGTCGCGTTCTGCGCGCGTGATCGAGACACCGCAGAGATCGACGTCGACGCGCGCGGCACATCCGTCTCTTGGACCCTCGCTCTCTTTCGGGTCGTCGCGGCCGCGTGGGACGTCGAGTGAAGCGCGCGGGGGTGCTGCTGCTGCTCGCCGCGTGCGGTGGAGGTTCGGGGTCGAACGCGACGCTCACTCCGCCGCGCGCTCCCGTCGTGGCGAGCGGCGATCTCGACGCACACAAACTCCTCGCAGAGACGTCGGCGCGGGCAATTGCCTTGGGGGCCGGTCCGGCGTCGATCGTCGCCTCGGGGCAAATCTCGGCAGGTGAGCGCATCGGCGCCTTCGTCGAGATCCCCACGGATGCGTGCCTGTTGACCTACGCGCGTGCGTCGCCGTCGCTCGAGGACATCGACGTCGCGGTCTTCGCCGAGGAAGGCAACCCGGTCGTCGTCGACGAAGGGCCCGATGCGTACCCGACTGTGCTCCTCTGCCCGCCGCACCCGTCTCGCGTCTACGCCGCCGTTCACGCCGCGAGTGGCGAGGGCCTCGTGGCGCTCTCCGCGCAGATCGTTCCGCGCGATCACGCGGTCGAGATCGGCAAGGCGCTTCGTGCGCACGGCACACGCGGCGAGATGGCATCCGCCGAGGCTTGGCCTGGGCTGGGAGATCACGTCCAGAAGCATCGCGCGTCACTGGGCGGCACATGGGAAGAGGTCCGTCGTGTCGCGGTCGCGATCGACGAGCGCGCGCCGACGAACGTCTCGATGGCCATCGACGCAGGCGAATGCATTGACGCGCTCGTGCTCGCGGGAGAGGACACGAGCCTGCTCGATGCAGAGGTCGTCGATGACACCACGCGCGTGGTCGCCCGCGCGAATGGAGTCGGCAAGGAGCTGTCGCTCGTCGTCTGCTCGGAGACCGCGCTCGCGGCGATGCTCGTGGTTCGGCCTCACGTCGGAGCAGGTGTCGCCGCCGTGGTTTTGTCGCGCACGCCGATCGCGACCGGCGCTGACATCGCCGCGCCCGTGCACTTGGCGTGGGTGCCGTCGCGCGCCAGCTTGTCCGATGCGCGCACGCGGCTCGACGCAGAGCTCGCGAAGGTGGGCTACGGCGCTTCGATCAGCGCGACGACCGTCACTGCAGTGCTCGGACGTCGCACCACCGTTCCGCTCGAAGCCGGCGACGCGTGCCGTCGCATCGACGTGATCGGTGGTGCGCCTGTTGGATGGCTGCACGCGTCCGTGTGGGACGACAAGGGCACCGACCTCGGACAGGCCGTAGGGTCGTCGCAGGTCGTCCTCTTCGCGTGCGGCAAGAGCAAGGTCGGCGTCGACTTGGAGGTCCGTGGTCGCGGCGGGTCCGTCGCCGTCGTCGCGCGCAAGGAGCGCTGGCAGAGCCCCGTGTTCGCGACCCTCCCGCTCGCCGCTTCGCGCATGCTGCAGCGGGCGTCGGAGTCCATGGGCGACGACGTACCTCCGGGAGCCGTACGTCAGCTCTCTATCGACGCGAGCCGCCGCGAAGTGTGGGAGAGCAGCGTGGCGCAGGGCTCGTGCGCGTTCGTCACTGCGGGCGTCGAGGGTGCCGGCACGGGTGTCGCGGTGCAGGCAATCGACGTCGCGACAGGCGACGTGATCGACCGAGGCGCCGCCATGCACGCCGCAAGCGTTCGAAGCTGCGCTCGTTCGTCGCCGCGCCGCGTGCGCTACGAAGTGCGCGTCACGTCGGGCAAGCTCGACATCGTGGTTGGCGAGAGCACACGAGCCGTCACCGCTACGCCTTGAGCAACGCGAGCGCCTCGTCGGCACGTTTGCTGTCGAGCCCGCCGACGCAAAGCACGCGTCCCTTCTTCGCGACGAACACGACGCGACATTTGCCGCGCGCGCCCGGTGCTGCGCTCGTCAGCGCCAGGTCGAGACCAATTCCCGACGCGACGACGACGAGCCCGACGAGCAAGAGCGAGGGAGAGGCACTGCGCACTCCGTCGCTCAACGTGCCGACTCCGACGTACGTTCCGATCGCGAGCGCCAAGAGCCCAGCGTACAGGCCGAGGCTCGGATACCGGATCTCCCGCGTGGCCTCCGCGAGCGAATCTCGTAGCAGGTGAGTGTCGCTCTCGCGAAGCGTGCGGCCGAGCAACGTCGTCTTGCTTTTGACTCGCACGCCGCGCGAAGACAGCGTGACCTCAGCGGGCTTGCGATAGACGAGCGCGAGCTTGAGGATCGTGCGCCACACATGGATCACGAACAAGAGGCCGGTGAGCGCGAGGAGCGTCGTCGCGACGGCGCCACGCGGCGCTGGCAAGAGCTCACCGGAGAGCTCGAGCTTCTCTGCTGACTCGGCCGCGCGCTCGCCAAGGGCGATGCGCGCCAACAGCGGGTCGCGAAGGCGCAGGTTGGACCGTGCGCTCGAGGCCGCGGTGCTGCTTGACGAAGCAATCGCGGCGCACGCGATCGCGGCCTCGCCGCGCGATGTGCCCTTGGTCTCGCCTCGATCGAACGCCCGCACGTGGGCGGCGATCGCCTTCCAAGCTCGTTCGGCATCTGCCATCACGCGATCGAGCCCGCCGAGGACGTCGAACGCGGTCCGAGCAGAGAGCGAGATCGCAGCGAATGCTAGGCGCGCATCGTCTGGCTTGTCGCTAGACCACTCTCGCGCGATCGCTCGTGCGCACAGTGCCGCCCCTAGCGCTCGCTCGGCGTCGTTCTCGGGGCCCCGTCCGAGCACGTCCACCGCGTTGCCCGCCGCCGTCCGGGCGTCGTCGTCGCTCAGTTCCAGCGCCTTCGCCTTGTCGCGCACCTCGTCATGAGTCGGAGCTCTGCCCGTGGCCGCGTGCTCTACCCACGTGTCCCGCGCGAGATCGAGCAAGGCGTCGAGGCGCGCACAGTCGTCGATCGCGGCGATTGCCAAAGACCACGGATCGGACGGATCGCGCGTCGTGTCAGCACCTTCTTGAGGCGCGCTAACGGGCTTGTTGGACGGGCGTTCGTCGGGCATGGGCTGGGCGCGTGAGAAGTGCATCGCATATCCCAACGCTCGGCGATTCACCAGTACTCCGCGCAAGCGAGGTCATCCTCGCCTCGTTCTCGTTCGCCGAAGGCGACGACAAGTGCGAGACGGCGTGTCGCAAACTTGGCCACTTCGATCCGGATTCGATAGCGGTCTTCGGCGAGGAGAATGTCATGCGAGCCAAGACCGAGCTTCTTTCCGAGCTTCGAACGATGTTGCGAGACGTCTTTGCCCTCCGCGCGAGCGGACAGCTCGAGTCACGTGTGGGCCGCGCCCATGGCTACGTAGACGGCTTCATGCGCGCGCTGCTGGATACCGGCATCGCCACCAAGAACGAGCTGCTCACGCTCGTCGCCGAAGAGCGCGAGCGCGCAAGTGGCCCCGCGTTGCGTACGCTGGAAGCGCTCGAAGACGAGACCGTCGCGGCCTGAGCTACTCGAGCTGAGGCGGCGCCTGGCTCTTGCCGTTGAAGCGAAGCGCGCGCATCCGCACGCCGGGGACGACGAGCGCTCCGGCATCGCTCCACCACGTCGGCACCGCCACTCGCCTGCGCGTGATGCCGTCGGCGCGAGCGAGCGCGTCGATGAAGCTATCGGTGAAGCGCATGTTGCCGACGGCGCGCACGATCTTTCCCTTCTCGACCAAGAAGCAGCCGTCGCGCGTGAGGCCGGTCATCACGGCACGTCGCGTGTCGAGTAGTCCATTCACGTAGTGCAGACGGCAGATGTAGAGGCCGCGATCGATGCCAGAGATGAGCTCTTCGACGCTCGCTGCGTCGCCTCCTCCCATGTGAATCGCGGCGGCGCCAGCGGAAGGTCCGTCGAGCGCCGAGACGAGCGCGTTGCCCGTGCTCTCCATTCCCATTCGTGCCGCGAGCGAGCGATCATACAAAACGCTCTTGGCCACTCCGCGCTCGATCAACGAGACGCGCTGGCAGGTGGTGCCTTCACGATCGAACGGCACGCCGAAGCCGGTCTCGGTGTCGTCCTGAGGGTCCTCGACGAAATTGATGGCCTCGCCCGTGATGCGTTCGCCGAGCCGCATGCAGCTCGTGCCCTGCTCGACCTCCGCCGCGCCGAACGCGGTCGTCGAGAGCCACTCGACTAGATCGGCCATCGCGTGCGGTTCCATCACGACGTCGTACTCGCCCTCGTCGAGTGAGCCTGGGTTCTTGCCGAGCGTGCACATGGCCACGGCGCGCTCCGACTCCTCCAGGATGCGCAGCGCGCGCACGTCGCGTGTCATGTGCGCGCCAAACCCGGCGGCCCCGCCAGCACCGGGAGTCTCGAGCGCCCAAATCTTGAAGTTCGCTATCGTGCCGTCGAACGAGCGCGCGCAGCCGCGTGACGTCGCGACCGCGAGCGAGGAGGTCGTCGTCTCGAGCATGCCGGCGCTGATGAGCCCAGCGTCACGCACGCGCTTCATCGCGGGCGCCAGCAGGTCGGCGCGCTCCTCGGGCGTACAAGCCGACGTCTCTTCCTGGAACCTCGGCAGCGCGCCGCTCTCCTTCGAGGCGCCGGCGAAGCCCTTCCAGCCTTCAGTCTCTGGCACGACGCGCGCGGACGTCGAAGCGGTCGCGATCGCGAGGACGATGGCATTCACGTCGAGCACGCTCGTCTCCGCCTCCGCGATGCGGGAGCCCGATGCGACGCGCACGACGACGCTCGGCTCGTCGATCACCATGTGCTGCGAGAGCTCACCGATCGAAAAGCGTGCACACCCTCGTGTCGAGCTGCGCGCGAGCACCTCGGCCTCGGGCTCACCCGCACGCGCGAGCGCGTCTTTGCAGAGCGAAAGCAGTTCGGCGCCGCGCATCAGGCGTGCCCCGTGTTGCCGATGGAGACGCCGCGAAAGCGCGCAGGCGAGGCGCCGTGGCCGACTTGCATCAGCTGCATTGGGTCGCCCTTGCCGCACGAGTTCACGCCCCACAAGCGCCACTCGTCGGGACCCGCGATCGCGTCGCACGAACGCCAGAACGCGGGCGTCGTGCCCGTGTAGAACGGATCGCGCAGCAGGCGCGTCCTCTTGCCGTTCTTGATCTCCCAGGCGAGCTCGCACGAGAACTGGAAGTTCAGCCGCAGGTCGTCGATGCTCCAGCTCTTGTCGACCTCCATGTAGACGCCGTCTTTCACGTCGCCGATGAGGTCGTCCAGACTCCCGTGGCCGGGCTCGAGCGAGACGTTCACCATGCGGATGAGTGGCGTCTTGTTCCAGCCGTCTGCGCGCATCGTGCCGGTGCTCTCGCGCCCGAGCGCGGCGGCGGTCTCGCGGCTCGAGAGGTAGTCCACGAACATGCCCTCGCTCACGAGCGCGCGCTTCCCCGCGGGCACGCCTTCGTCGTCCCACCCGAACGTGCCCATACCGCCCGGCGACGTGGAGTCCGCGACGAGGTTCACGATCGGCGAGCCGTAGCGGAGCTTGCCGAGCATCGACGGTTGCATGAACGAGCCGCCCGCGAGCGAAATCTCGGTGCCGAGCGCGCGATCGAGCTCCGTCGGATGACCACACGACTCGTGGATCTGCAGCGCGACTTGGCTCGACTCCAGCACGAGATCGCGAGCTCCAGAGGGGCAGGGCGGAGCAGAGAGGAGTGCGATCACTTCTTCTCGGAGTCGAGGCGCCGCACCGAGCATGTCGAGCGTCCGTACGTGCTCGTACCCGCCTTGAAATCCCTCGCAGCCTTGCCACGACGGGTAGCTGCGCCGCTGAGAGATCGCGCCCTCACTTGCGAACACGTGCATGCCGACGCCGCCGAACACCAAGCGCTGATCCGTGTCGGTGCCTTCGGTGGAGACCAGTCGCTTGTGCTGCTGCGTCCAACTCATCCAAGCCTCGGCGCTATCCACGGGCTTGCCGCCTCTTCTGGCTTCGCGCACGGGTGCGTCGAGGTCCGCCAGCTTCTGCTCGAGCGGGACGGAGAACGGATCGATCTCCGGCTTGTTCTCGTAGGCGCCACGCGACGGCGGGCGTTCTGGGAACGGCGCGGGTGCCTTGACGAGGCCGCTGGACGCACGCGCGACCGCGAGCGCCATCTTCATCGCGCCCATCACGCTCGCGTCATCCAGCTTCGCCGTGCACGCGAAACCCCACGTTCCCGTGAGCACGCGCACACCCGCGCCGCGAGTCGTGCGTGACGACGCGTTCTCGGGTCGACCGTCGCGCACCTTCAGGTTCTCGCTGCGTTCGCCGACGAAGCGCGCCTCGGCGTAACGCACGCCGTGCTGCTGCTTGACCCAGGCGATGGCGGCGAACAGCGCGGAGGACTCGGCCTGCGTTATCTCGATCACTGGTCCGAATCTTACCGAAGTCTACAACTCCGCGGCGAGCTTCTTTGCCTCTTCGAGGCGCGCCTTTGCGTCGAGCAACGCTTTCAGCTGCGCATGCGCTTGTTCGATCACTTCCTTCGGCGCCTTGTCGACGAAGGCCGGTGAAGCGAGCTTTTTTTGGACCGCCGCCACGTCCTTGTCGACCTTCTTCATCTCGCGCTCGATGCGCGCTCGCTCCTTGTCGGCGGTGACGAGACCCTTGAGTCCGACCACGACCTCGATCGATCCCTTGTTGCTCGGCAACACGCTCGTCGTCGAGCCCGCCACGTGCGGCGCACCGATCGCCTCGAACACGGGCTCGCCCATGGTCTTCACCAACGTCTTGATCGCGCCCGCTCGCTCTTTGGCGAACGCGATGGCGTCCGCGTTCGCACGAATGGAGAGCGGCATCTCGGCTGCGGGGTGCACCTCATGCTCACTGCGGATCGTCCGCGCGGCCACGATGATCGCTTGGAGCGTCGCCATCTCGCCCTCCACCCCGAGGTCGCGCGCCGCGATCGAGTCGCCGGGATAGGAGGCGAGGGCGATGGACGACTTCTTTTCACGAGAAGATTCAGGCAGGCGCTGCCAGAGCTCTTCGGTGATGAACGGCACGAACGGATGGAGCAAGCGAAGGCTCGCTTCCAGCACGAACATGAGGGTCGCGCGCGTCTCTTCGCGGAGCGCGGCGTCTTTGCCTTCACGCACAATCGGCTTGGCAATCTCCAAATACCAGCTGCAAAACTCTTCCCAAAAGAAATGGTAGAGGCCGTTCGCGCTCTCGTCGATTCGAAAGGACTCGAGGCCGGATCGCGCGACGCTCGCGGTTTCGTGCAAGCGCGAGAGGATCCACTTTGCGTATGCATCCTTCGGCGGCGTCGTCTGGAGCGGTGCATCGCCCACGAGCTCGAGCACGAGGCGCGTCGCGTTCCATAGCTTGTTCAAGAAGTGGCGGTTGCCCTCGATCCGCTTGGGCGCGAGAGCGATGCGCATGTTGGTTGGCGGGTACGTCGCGAGCGAAAAGCGCACCGCGTCCGCGCCGAACGCGGGGAAGCCCGTGCCCATGGTGGCCGCCGAAGGGTACGCCTTCTTGAACTTGGTCATCGCCTCCGCTTCGGGCGCGCCGGGCAAGGTCTTCTTCACCATCTCGGCGAAGGTGGTGCCGTGGATCAGATCCAAGGGATCGATCACGTTGCCCTTCACCTTGCTCATCTTCTCGCCGGTCTCGTCCACGATGAGGCCGCTCAAGAGCACACGTCGGAACGGCACCTCGTTCGTGAAGTGGAGGCCGAACATGATCATGCGCGCGACCCAGAAGAACAGGATGTCGTAACCCGTCTCGAGGTCGCTCGTCTGCTTCGGGTTGGTCGGATAGAAGGTCTCGAGCGCGGGCGTCTTGTTCGGCCAACCGAGGGTGGAGAACGGCCAGAGCGCCGAAGAGAACCACGTGTCGAGCACGTCGGGATCTTGCGTCCAACCCTCGCCGCATTCCGCGGGCCTCTTTCGCGCGACCTTGATTTCGCCGTCGGGGCCGTGCCACGCGGGGATCTGATGACCCCACCATAGTTGACGGCTCACGCACCAGTCTTGGATGTTCTCGAGGAAGTGGTCGTACGTCTTCGTCCACTCCGGCGGGACGATCTGTACGCGACCTGTATGCACCGCTTCCAGCGCACGGTCTGCCATGCCCTTCATCTTGAGGAACCACTGCGTCGAGATCATCGGCTCGACGACTCCGCCCGAGCGCTGGCACTTCGGCAGACTCAGCGTGTGCGGCTTAGAGCCACGCGCGAGCCCCTTCTCGTCGAGAGCCTTCTTGACGGCCGTGCGCGCTCGCTTCCGATCGAGCCCCGCGAACGCTCCGCACGCGTCGTTCATCGTTCCATCTTTGTTGAAGATGTTGATCTCCTCCAGGCCGTGCCGCTTGCCCGTGGCGAAGTCGTTGAAGTCGTGCGCGGGCGTTACTTTCACGGCGCCGGTGCCGAACTTCGGGTCGACCAGGATCGCGTCCGTGATGATCGGCACGAGGCGATCGATGAACGGATGCCGCAATTTCTTGCCGTGTAAATGCGTGTATCGTGCATCTTCTGGGTGCACGGCCACCGCGGTGTCGCCGAGCATCGTCTCGGGGCGCGTGGTGGCGACGACGATCTGCTCGTCGGAGCCTTCCACGTCGTACGCGAACTCGAACAGCTCACCGTTGGCGCCCTCTTCGTTGTCCACCTCGAGATCGCTGAGCGCCGTCTGGCACTCGGGGCACCAGTTGATCAGGCGCGTCGCCCGGTACATCAGTCCCTCTTCGTACAAGCGCACGAACGCCTCGGTCACGCCCACCGACAGATCGGCATCCATCGTGAACTTGCTACGCCGCCAGTCTGGGCTCGCGCCGAGCACCCGCTGCTGCATCGCGATTCGGCCGCCGCTCTCCGCCTTCCACTTCCACACGCGCTCGATGAACTCTTCGCGGCCGAGGTCATGCCGTGTCTTGCCTTCGCGCGCGAGCTGCCGCTCCACGACGGTCTGCGTGGCGATGCCCGCGTGATCGATGCCGGGCTGCCAGAGCGTGTTGTGCCCGAGCATGCGGTGATAGCGGATGAGCGCGTCCTCGAGCGTGCAGCGCTGCGCGTGACCCATGTGCAAGCTGCCGGTCACGTTCGGTGGCGGCATCGGGATCACGTAGACGGGTCGATCGCTGTTCGGATCGTCCTTCGCTTCGAAGACGCCGCACTTCTCCCAGTGGTCGTACCAGCGCGACTCGACCAACGCCGGGTCGTAGGGGTTCGTCAGTAAAGGGAGTTCGCTCATGATGGGCGTTTACCACGGACGCACCGAGTCACGCTTCACTGCCGTGCGAGCGAAATTGTCGTCGCGTTCGGCGAATGAACACTCAGCGGAGGGACGTCGCCAGCAACAGTTGTCCCCCGCGACTAGGGCTCACCGCAAACGTGCCCGCACCCGAAGGCAGCAACTCGAGACTCGCTGTCGGAAATAGCGTGTAGTTTACACGTCAACGGCAGAACCCAGAGCGGGCACGGACACGGGCACGTTCACGTTTTTGGGGCAGAGGCGTCAGTCGATGCGCGAAGCAGGCGCGCACCGCAGATTTCAGCCCTCTTTGGTGAGCCGTGCGATCTCTTCTTTGATGATCGTCTCGGCGAGCAGCGGAACGACCTCCCACACCACGCGCTCCACCACTTCGCGCGAGAGCGCGAGTACGGCGTCGGCTTGCGCGGGCGAGAGACCGAGCTCCCCGAGCTTGCCAGCGAGGTGGCCGTTCACGGCAGCGCTGATCACGGGAGGCGCATGGACCGGCGGCGTGGCGCGCGGCGGTGCTGCGATCGGAGGGGGAGCTGCGGGCCTGACCTCGAAGGGCATCGTGGCCTTCGGCGACGTCGGAGGAGGAACGGCGGGAAGCGGCGGTGCTCCAGCTTCTGGCGGAACGCCGAGCGGGAACATCAGCGTCGCAGAGCGCGACGGCTGCGCTCCAGGACTGAACTTCGCGGGAGCGGCGACAGGCGGCGCGGGCGGAGACGCGTTCGTGCTCGAGCGCGGCATCGCGTTGGCGGACGGAGGCGCGGCGATCGGCGGAGGCGCAGCGACGGCCGGCGCATCGCCCTTCGCCGACAGCAGCTTCTTCACCTTGTCGATCATCTGCTGCGTGTCGAACGGCTTGTCCATGAAATCGTCCGCGCCAGCGTCTTTGCCCTTTGCTTGGTCGTACGGCGCATAGCGGCTCGCCAGCAAGAGGAGTACGGCGTTGGGTAGCCGCTTGCGGATCTCCTTTGCCAGCGCGTATCCGTCGCTGTCGAGGGCAGCGTCCACAAGGACGACCGACGGATTTTCAGCGAGTTGGGTGAGCGCTCCGTCCTTGTCTCCGGACGTGAGGACGTTGAAGTCTTCACCGCTGAAGGTGATCTCCATGACTTTGCGCATCGTGGCGCTGTCATCGACAGCAAGTAGAGTCTTCGACACTTGGGCTCCTGGCAGGACGTGAGCTACGCCTGTTGCGTGGGCTCCCCGATGGGGCACTACACTGAAGCCGTGAGGGTAATCGGAAATGAGGAGTTGGTGAAGAGATCCGCAGAAAACGGCAAGCGTCCCCGCAAGGCGAGCCCGCCCGTCCGCCGGCCCGTCCGTCAGCCCGTGCGCCAAGAACCACCGCCGGAAGGCTCGGATCCGCCGGTAAATCGCCCGATCCTGACTGCTCCGCAGATGCTCGACGCGCGCGTGCGAGCGCAGTTCACGCTCTCCTGGGGTCGAGCCCGCGCGGTGATCGAGCAGGGAAAAATCTTCGTCGACGGCCAAGCGGCGACGCAGACGACGTCCTGGGCGAGGCCCGAATCGGTGGTCGAGCTCAAAATGACGGCGCCAAAACCGCGGCCCGCTCGGCTTGCATCGGACTCCATCGTCCACCTCGACGCCCACGTCGTCGTCGTGCGCAAACCCGCTGGCCTCTCCACTGTCCCCTACGGCGAAGAGGAGGCAGACAACCTCGAGCGTCGCGTGCGCGAACAGCTGACACGTCAATCATCGCGCGGCGGAGTGGCGCCTTTGGGCGTGGTTCATCGCATCGACAAAGAGACCAGCGGCATCTTGGTGTTCACGCGGACTTGGCTCGCCAAGCAGAGTCTGTCGGCGCAGTTTCGCGCGCACACGGTGCACAGACGCTACCTTGCGATC
The DNA here is from genome assembly GCA_043784605.1 of Myxococcales bacterium. Taxonomy (GTDB): domain Bacteria; phylum Myxococcota_A; class Polyangia; order Polyangiales; family Polyangiaceae; genus JANYHY01. The sequence continues at coordinate 17,862 of JAYVYD010000330.1, forward strand.
GCTCACGGCGTCGTTGGCAAGCAGACGTTCCGCACCCATCTCGTCGAAAATCGCGGCGACGGCCTGCGCGGCAGCAGCAAGGGCGTGCGGCCACAGCCGGGCGCTCAGCTGGCGATCACACACGTCGAGCCCGTGGAGGCGCTCGACGGCGCGACGCTCGTGGCATGCACGCTGGAGACCGGCCGCACGCACCAGATCCGCATTCACCTCGCAGAGAGCGGTCACCCCATCGTCGGCGACCGCGTTTACATAAGAGGTTATCGAGGCGGCGACGAGATCCGCGCGCCGCGATTGATGCTCCATGCGGCGGAGCTCGGCTTCATCCATCCGGCCACCGAGCAAGAGGTCCGATTCGTCGAGCCGCCTCCCGAAGACTTCCGGGAGACACTCGATCGCCTGAAGATCTAGGTCCTCGATTCTTCGAATCGGCGAGCTAGGAAATTCGCGTGGGCGAATTTTGGGTTTGGGCAAAGCCCACGTGACCGTCTAGCGCCGCGGGTACGCCGCAGGCATGTCGCGCGAAGCACCCGTCACAACGCGGCGCTAGTGCACCAAGAACCAAGTCACGTTCGGGGTGACTTCCAAGTGGAAGTGGTTGCGGTGCTGCCAGTTGTAGTCGGGCGTGAGCTCGACGTTGAAGAGGTGAGCGGTCGCCGCTTCGCAAGCGATCTTTCGTAGAAGCAGCGCCTCTGCCGTCGGTAGGTTCGGTCCCGTACCCGCGCCGCACGTCGGCGCGCCGATCGCGCCGTGGAAATCGCGCTCGACCTGAAGGCTGGTGCCGTCCCTCTTGACGAAGCTCCCAGCGTCCATCGCGAGCGCGCCGTCGTGCTGCTTGCCGATTCTTCCCGCCGCCCAGGTTCTCGCGTACGGGGGGCGATACACGCTCATGTGCACCACCTCGACGACGTCGTACCCGGCCAGGATCACGGCGAGGTCATCGAGCGCGAGGATCAAGCGGCAGTCGATGATCTCGTAAGGCGAGGTCGGTCTTTGCGCCGCGGGGAGCGCCGAGTGGAACGACACACCGTGGAGCCTGCTCGTGAGCCGCTCGGGCGCGAGTACGCCGCGGGCGTCGGTCAACCGCGTATACGTGATGGCGCGTTTGGCGAGCTCCGCCTCGCACGTCGAGCGATCCATCTTGGCGTAGACGATCGCGGGCGTGGTGGTCGGGCTCGCGACGAAGTTCACGTTGCCGATCGACCGAGCTGCGGTGGGCGACTCGACGGCGGCCTCTTCGCGTGCGGCCTCGTCCGATGCCTGCGAAGCCGGAGGTGCGAGCGCGGCTGGCCCAAGCGCCGGGAGCGCATCGTCCGCAGCGCCGACGCCGACGAAGCACACGAGCGCGACACCCATCATGCAGCCCAGCGAATGCGGCCTCATCGCCCAGACTGTAGCGGAGCCCGTGGAAAAGGCTAGAATCGCGCCATGGGCTCGATCTGCCGGTTCCGTTCAAGCGACCTGGAGGGTCGGCTTGGAGTTGGGCCGTGAGTGAGCTCAACCCGCGCGCACGGCAGATCCTCTACGCGGCGATCACCGAGTTCGTTTCCAACGGAGACCCCGTAGGGTCGCGAACGCTCTCGAAGAAACAGGGCATCGAGCTGTCCGCGGCGAGCATCCGCAACGTGCTCTCCGACCTCGAGGAACTCGGTTACCTACAACAGCCGCACACGAGCGCGGGTCGCGTGCCGACCGACAAGGCGTTTCGCCTGTTCATCGACGCGCTCATGGAGCTGCAGAAGGTGAGCAAGGACGAGCACGCGCGCATTCGCGAGCACCTCGAGGTAGCCGAGCGAGGCGGCAACGTGATGCGCGAGACCGGCAAGCTGCTCGCAGAGCTCACCGGCACCGCGGCGCTCGTCGTCACTCAGCGGAGCGACGCGGTGACGCTGAAGCACATGCGCTTCGTCCCGACCATCGCCGGGGAGCTGCTGGCCGTGCTCGTGATGTCGAACGGGTCTGTACAGAACCGCTTCTTGCGCAGCAACGTCATAGAGCCCGAGCTCGGGCGCATCCACAACCTGCTCGACGACGTGATCGAAGGGCGCACCCTGCGCGACTTGCGCGAGCTCTTCGGACGAAGGCTCGCGAACGAGCGCGTGCAGCAAGACGACCTGCGGAGGCGAGCGTTCGAGCTCGGCGGCGCGGCCGTGCAGGGCATCGGCAACGAGATTGACGTCGTGATCGAAGGGCAAGCAAAGCTGTTCCCCGAGTTCAGCGGAGGCGCGCTCAAGAGCGTCGCCGCGCTGTTGGAGGATCGCGAAGCCTTGATCGGGCTGCTCGACGCGACTCTCGACGCGAAGGGCACGAGCGTGGTGGTCGGCAGCGAAGCCGGCGAGCTCGGTGGTGGCCAGCTCGCGATCGTGGGTGCGTCGTATGGAGATCGCGCACACCCCTCTGGCGCTATCGGGGTGATCGGTCCGACGCGAATGGATTACCCGAAGGTGGTGCCGTTGGTGACCGCGACGGCGAACGCGATGACCACGATGATGGAAGGTCCTCCGCGCGCTGGCTTGAGCGGTCGCAGGCTCGAGGAGGAAGACGACGACGACGACGAGCCCTGAGAAGGCAACTCCACGAGCCGTATTTGCTGTACTCTCCCGTTCGCTCGCATGCCTACCGCGCCCCCCGATTTACCCGGTAGCTCGACGACCGACTCCCCGTTGGATCGAGCTCTCGCTTTGCTGCTCGCGGGCGAGCGGGAGGCTGCGCTGCGCTGGAGCGCCGCGGTCGTGGAGCAGGAGGATGCGGTCCCGAGCGCGCTCATCCTCACGTGCCGACTGCTCGCCGACGCGGGTCGAACAGAGGCTGCCACGGAGGGCTTCGAGCTCGGCGTTCGGCGCGCGATCGACTCCGGGAATCTTCCGCTCGCGGTCGCGGCCGTCGCGGACCTGCGCGCGCTCGGCGTCGACGTGAACGGTCACCTCGACGAAATCGCCGGTGCCTTCTGCGCGGGCTCGCCGAACCTCACGGAGACTGCGGGGCCGCCGCCGCCGCTGCCTTCGTTCGAGAAATTCCAGCCACTCTCGTCGTTCTTGACGGGGCCTGCGCTGCTGTCAAAGGCGACGCAGATCATCCATCGGGCCTCCCAAAAGTACGAGGGCTCCGCGGCCGCGGAGATGATGTTCGCGCCGCTCCCGCTCTTCAGCTCACTGGAGAAGGACGGTCTGCGCGCGCTCATCGAAGCGTTCGAGATGATCACCGTGCCGGCGGGCAAAGAGGTGATCGTCCAAGGCGAAGAGGGCGCCGAGTCGTACATCGTCGCGCGCGGCGAGCTCGAGGTGCGGCGTTTGCCGGATGAGGCGTCAGACTCCGAGTCGACGCAGCCGATCACACTCGCTCGGCTCACGAATGGTGCACTGTTCGGCGAGATGGCGCTCTTGTCGCGAGCTCCGCGCGCTGCCAGCGTAGTCGCATGCCGGCCCTCGATCTTGCTGGTCGCGCGTCGCGAGGGGCTGGAGGCGGTCGCCGAGAAGCGGCCCGAGGTCGGCGTCGAGCTCGCAGCGCATTGCCGCAGGCGAATGGTCGCGAACCTCGTGCGCACTTCGCCGGTGCTCATCAATGTGCCAAGCGCAGAGCGCATGGTGCTCGTCGAGCACTTCGAGACGCGCGTGTTCGAGAAGGGCGACAAGATCATCGTCGAGGGCCTGGAGACGGACGGCTTGCACCTCATCGCGAGCGGAGAAGTCGCGATCATCGGTCACGAGAGCGAAGAGCCGTTCGTGATCTCGACGCTCGGCGCGGGCGACGTCGTCGGTGAGGTCGCGCTGGTGCTGCGGCGCAAGGCGAACGCGGACGTCGTCGCAGTGCACCCTACCGTCACGCTTCACTTGCCGCGCGAGGACTTCATGCGCCTCGTACGCGAGCACCCAGCCATCTTACTGAGCCTGTACGTGATGGCGGTCGAGCGAGACGAAGAGACTACGAGTGTGCTCGCGACATCGACGACCAGCATCACCGACGACTATGTGCTCGTGTAGGTTTTCTTGAGCACGCCAGCGAAGCACGATCATGATCACGGGCATGATCACGGGCATGATCACGGGCATGGGGAGCCGCCGCCGCCTTCTCGCGGAGCGAAAGGGCGTTTCACGCCGAAGGAGGCCAAGCAGGCGCGCCGACTGACGATGGTGCTCGTGCTCGTGTCGTCGTTCTTGGTGTTCGAGTTTGGAGGCGCGATCGCCGCGCGCAGCAACGTCCTACAGGCGGACGCACTGCACCTCCTGATGGACGTGCTCGCGCTGGCGATGAGCCTCGTGGCGATGCGCGTCGCCGTGCGCCGGCCGACGCCGCGGTTCACCTTCGGGCTGCGTCGAGCCGAGCCGGTGGCCGCACTGTTCAACGCGATGCTGGTGCTCGTCGCGACGTTCGAGATCGTGCGCCGCGCGATCGACGCGCTACACAACGAGTCGAAGCCGGAGCCGTCGATCATGCTGATCGTCGCGGTGGGCGCGCTCGTCGTGAACGGCTTCTCGGCCTGGCTTCTCCACGACGTCATCGGGCACGCGAGCCCTGATCACGCGGGTCACGATCACAAACATGACGGTCACGGGCACTCGCTCAACCTTCGCGGCGCGCGCCTGCATCTCATCGGCGACACGCTCGGATCGGTGGCGGCGCTCGTCGCGGCGATCATCGTGCGCGTCGGCGGTCCCGTCTCGGCGGATCCCATCGCGAGCTTCCTCGTCGCGATCATCATCGCTTTCGGCGCCGTTCGGTTGCTGCGCGACGCGCTGATGGTGCTCATCGAGGCGGCTCCACTTCATCTGCCGGTGCCCGCCATTCGCAAGGCGATCCAGCGCTTCCCCGGCGTCGCGGAGGTCCACGACATGCACGTGTGGACGCTCGGCGCGGGTCACGACGCGATCGTCGTGCACATCCACGCAGACGGCACCGAGCCCCACCTGGTGAGCAAACTAGCCCGCCACCTACGAGAGACTTACCGCGTCGAGTACATCACGGTGCAAGTGGAGCAACCCTCCGAAGCTTGCGACGCGCCGCCCTCGCTCTTCACTGAAGAAGAGAGTTAGAACGAAAGAGCAGAGACCGGAAAGCCGAGGCCTTCCGATCGTCCGATCTCTCGCGTGTCACTGGCAGCTGTTGGCGATGCAGAGCTTGCCGCCGGTGCAGTCCGCAGAGTTCGTGCACTGGGCTTGCGCCTCTTGCTGCGAACGGCAGACCTTGTCTTTGCCGCAGTAACCGATGCGCGCGTCGATGAGCTTGCACTCGTTGTCCGCCGCGCAGGTGTACTTGCAGAACCCGGAGACGCACTGCTGGTTGGACGCGCACGGTGTCGTGCTGCTGCAATTGCTCACGGGGCGGTTGTCGACGACGCACGCGCCTTGGTTGCAATAGTTGCCGGTGCCGCAGTCCAGGTCCTTCGCGCATGCCGCGGTGCACTTGCCGGCGACGCACTTCGGCGTGCTGCCACCGCAGTTCGCGTCGAGCGTGCACTGGGGTTTGGCGTTCGGGTCGGGCTGGCACGCGCCGTTCTTGCAAATCTGGCCTGCCGAGCACGCTTGAGCGTTGACGCTGCAGTCGGCGACGCACTGGCCGTCCGCGCACACTTTGCCTTGCGCGCACTCGCTCGAATACTTGCAGAGGTTCGCCGTCGCGGTGCACAACCCTCCAGAGCAGGACTCGTTGGCTGCGCAGTCCGCCGACGTCCCACACGAACACGGGCCGTTGGTTCCGCCGCACGCCTGACACTTGCCCGCGATGCACTGCGAACTCGCGCCGCAATCTCTCTTCGTCGTGCATTCGACGGTGGTGGGGTTGTCGTTCGGAGCGGCGCACACGCCGCCCTTGCTGCAAACGGTGCCCTTGGGACATTGTGAGTCACTCGCGCACTCAACCGAGCAACCTTTGCTCGTGCAAATCTGCCCGGCCGGACAGCTCGCGTTGCCTGTGCAAGTCGGATTGGACGGCGGGTTGACCGTCGTGCATCCGTAGCCGTCGCACTGGTAGCAGCCCGTGGTGTCGCAGTAGTAGCGCGTGTCTGGCCCGCTGCAGCCGCCCTGAGTCCAGGACATAAGCCCGATCCCGGACAAAGTCGCAAAGACCGCAAACGGACGCGTGATGTTGCTCAACGTGATCATCGGGCTCTCCAAAGGTCCATTCGGTCCCCCGCACTTCTACGGTCGGACCGGTGAGGAAACGTCTCGGACTGCATGAGTCTATCCAAGACCTGTGCCACGCGCACCTCGTGTTCGGCAAAGCGAATTGAAAGGGTTTCGTCGAAGACTCGTGTCCAGCCGTGAGACCCAGTTGCCGCCCATGGTGTGGACGGCGGTGCACAGTGCGCCAGGCGAAAGTCGACTTGCCGTCGCGTTCGGCGAACGACACCCAAGCGAGGTTCCCCATTTGACGTGGACGTTCGAAGCGGCTAATTCGCCACGGATGCAGCGATTGTTCTTCGTGCTCGGAGCGGTCCTCTTGGCGCTCGTCTCCACCACCGATGCCCGCGCAGAGCAGGCAGGCATGAAGGTCGGCGTCGTCGACGTTCAACGCGCCGTCATGCAGACCGAGGACGGCCTCCGCGCGACCGCCACGCTGAAGAAGCTGTTCGACAGCCGCCAGCAGGAGCTCAATCGCAAGCAAGCCGACCTGCAGAAGCAGAAGGAAGACATCGACAAGCAGGCGCGCGCGATCTCGAAGGACGCGTACACGAAGCGCATGGAGGACCTCCAAAAGCAGCTGATGGAGCTTCAGGCGGTCTTCGTCGACTACAACAAGGAGCTCGAGAAGAAGCAGAAGGAGCTCACCGATCCGGTCTTCGAGAAGATCGTAGGCATCGTGAAGCGCATCGCGACCACCGAAGGCTTCGACCTGGTCGTTGACAAGGCAACCGTCGCGTACGTGCGCACCGATCTCGACATCACCGACAAATGCATCACGCTCTACAACAGCGGCGGTTCGGCCTCACCGACGCCCGCGCCCGCACCGTCGGGTGCGCCGGCGCCGTCCGCCGGTCACTGAGTTGCGGCTGCGTCGCGCTCGATCGCTCGGCGATCTCGCGCGTTCGCATGGAGGAAACACCACCGAAGACGCCGCGCTCGTGGAGGCGATCTCGCGTGTCTCCGAAGCGGGCCGTGGCGCGCTCGCACCGGTGACGTCAGCGCGCTTCGTGGGCGAAGGAGTCGCGGCTGCGAAGAGGGGTGCGTGCTTGCTCGTGACCGAAGCGCTCGCAAAAGACGCTCGGCTGTTGAACGCGCACGTGTGGTCGCATCCGTTCGCGTCCTGGGCGCTCGCGGAGCTCCTCGACGAGTGCGAAGCGCCGGACGATCCGGCCGTGATCGGAGAAGCATGCAAAATACACCCTACGGCGACGCTCGGCCCACGCGTGATCCTGGGCGCGCGGGTGACGATCGGCGCGCACGCGGTGATCGGTCACCCTGGATTCGGTTGGGCGACGCGTGGGAGTGAGACGCGAGCGGTCCCTCAGCTCGGCGGCGTGGTGATCGAAGACGACGTTTACATCGGCGCGCTCACCACGGTCGACGCAGGCACGCTCTCGCCGACGCGCGTACGTCGCGGCGCCAAGATCGACGCGCACTGCCACATCGGACATAACGCGGACGTGGGCGAGGGGAGCATTCTCGCTGCGCAGTGCGGTCTGGCTGGCTCCGTGTTGCTCGGTAGGGCCGTACGCATGGGCGGACAAGCGGGAGTCGCCGATCACGTCACCATCGGCGACGGCGCAATGATCGCGGCCAAGAGCGGCGTCATCGGCGATGTACCCGCAGGCGCGGTCGTGGCAGGATATCCTGCGCAGCCGCGCCTCCGATGGCTGCGCGGACTCGCCAGGCTCTACAAGAAACCCCGATGACAGAGACCATTCTCGAGATCGAACGGATCCTCCAGATCCTCCCTCACCGCTATCCGTTCGTGATGGTCGATCGCGTGACGAGCATCACGCCACACGAGTCGATCCGCGGGCACAAGTGCGTCTCCATGAACGAGCCATGGTTCTTGGGGCACTTTCCCTCCCGACCGATCATGCCCGGCGTGCTCATCCTCGAGGCGCTCGCGCAGATCGGAGGCATCCTCGCGTACGCGAGCGAGCCGTTCGACGCTTCGAATTCGCTGATGTACTTCCTCGGTATCGACAAGGCGAAGTTCCGCCGACCCGTGATCCCCGGCGACAAGCTCGATCTCGAGGTCAGAGTGATTCACCACCGCACCAACGTGTGGAAGCTGCACGGCGAGGCCTCGGTCGACGGCACGCTCTGCGCGCAAGGCGAGCTCCTCGCGAGCGTGGTCGACCGAGACGGGTGAGATGAGGCACGCGAGCGCGGTCATCGACGCGTCCGCCGAGCTCGCGTCCGACGTGGACGTGGGAGCGCTCTCGGTCGTGGGCGCGCGAGTACGGATCGGAGCGCGCTCCAAGATCGCGGCACACGCGGTGATCGAAGGCCCGTGCACGCTGGCCGACGACAACGAGGTGTTCTCGTTCGCCGTGATCGGCGGCGCGCCTCAAGACAAGCGTGCGAAGAACGTCGCGACGCGCTTGGTCGTGGGCTCCAACAACGTCTTTCGCGAGCACGTCACCGTGCACAGAGGCACCCGCGACACCGAGACGCGCATCGGCTCGCACAACCTCTTCATGGTCGGCGCGCACGTCGCTCATGACGTCGTCGTGGGGTCTCACTGCGTGATCGCGAACGGAGTGCAGCTCGCAGGTCACGTCCGCGTCGACGACTGGGTCACATTCGGCGGGCTGGCCGGCGTCGCGCAGTTCGTCACGATAGGCGAGGGCGCGTTCGTCGCCGCAGGCGCGATGGTGGAGCGCGACGTCCCTCCGTTCGTGATCGCCCAGGGCGACCGTGCGCGTGTGCGCGCGGTGAACACCGTCGGACTCGAGCGCCGCGACGTGCCCCGATCCAGCGTAAAAGAGGTCGAGCGCGTGTTCCGCGCAATATACATGCAACGCACACCGCGTAGCCTTGTGCTGCGCACGCTCACGACCGATGACCCTTGGGCGCAGAAGCTCCTGGTCGCGGCGCGAGCGCTCAGCTCAGCTTCTTGACCTTCTTCTTCGGGTCGTCGTCCGAGCCGAGCATCTCGTCGAACGCGCGATCGAACTCGTCTTCGCCAGCGTTCACCGCGAGCGAGCGGACGGGCGGCTTCACGTCGGGCTTCGAGAGACGTCGGATGCGCTCCTCGACGTCGCGATACGCCGGATCGCGTCGGGCGACACGGTGGAAATACGACAGCGCCTCTCGCGTCTGGCGCTTGGTCTCGTAGCAAGCGCCGATCTCGAAGCAGAGCACCGTCTCTTGCTCCGGCGTGCGGATGCGCGCGGCGAGGCCCTTCTGGAACGCGTCGATCGCCTTGTCGAGCTCGCCCGCCTCGAGGAAAATAGTCCCGATCATCGAGCGGCAGACGCACTCGCGGTTGACATCGCGCGCGGCGATCTCGAACTCGCTCTTGGCGTCTGTCGTGAGACCCATCTCCTTGTACGCGAGGCCGAGGTCGTAGTGCGCCTGTCCGTCGTCCACGGAGAGCTGCTTGCTGACGCCCTCTTTGAATTTCGCGAAGACCTCTTCGACGTCCACCTGACCGGTCTCGTTCATCAGGCTCGCGGCTTCTGGGGCCACGTCGAGCGCCTCGAGCGCGTCCAGCGACGCCGCGATGTCGAACGACTCGTCGTCCGCCACGGAGCTGGTCGGCTGCCGAGGAAGAGCGCGAGTGCCAGAGCCCTTCTGGGCCGCCTGCTCCTGCGCGTCGATCTCGGCGAGTCGCTCACGCAGCAGCGGGTGGTTGGGCATGCGCACGCTCTGCTCTGCCAACACGGCGCGTGCGTCGTCGAACAGTCCACGCGACGCGAAGAACTCGGCTTCTTCGAGCGCCTCCTCGATGTCTGCGGCCGCGCTTCGCATGGACGGCGGCGGTCCGTCGTCGCGATCCTTGACGAGCTCGAACTGCGCTTCACTCTCGGCCGCCTCGAGCGGGAAGCTCGGCAGTGGCTGATCCGTGGACGTAGTCGATTCCTCGAACTGCGGGATGCGCTGCGCCGCGATCGCGTGTGTGGGGACCTCGTCGAGATCGTACGAGGGCAGGGGCGCCTCGGGATCATAGCTGTCGAAGCGCTCGCGCGGGATGGCCTGCGTCGCCTCCATCAAAGCGGGCGGCTCGACGACGAGCTCGTACCCGAGCTCGCGGAGCATCTCCGACGCGCGCGCATTGGCGGGGTCGATGCCCATCACCTCTTGCAGCGTCTGCGCCGCGCCGTCGCCGTCTAGCGCGTCGAGCTGCAGTGAGGCGATGTTGATCATCTCCACGACGGCGTCGTCTTGTCGGTTGGACTCGAGGTACGCGTCGCGAAGCCCCACGCGCACGTCGATCGATCGCGGGTCGAACTCCGCCGCGGAGATCAAGGTCTCGATCGCTTTGTTGAAGAGGCGAACGCGAGAGAAGCTGCGCGCGTCCTCCAGGAGTTGCGCGACTCGCCCAGCGACGTTCTCGTCGACGTCATCGACGAGCTCGAACTGCCCGTCCTCGATCATCTCGGGCGCGTCGCCGATCTCCTCGATCTCGGGGGCGTCGTCGCCCGAGCGGAGCGAGAACGGCTCCGCCTCGGACGGCTTGGCCGGGGGCACGTACTGCGGTTGTTGCTGCGAGGCGTCTGCCTCCGCTTCGACCTCCTCGACCTCCTCGTCGTTGGCTCGCTTTTGCGCGATCGCGGCGTCGTACTCTTGGGCGAGCTGGCGGACGGCCTCGTCTTGCGGCGCGACCTTCTCGAGACCGCGCACGACCTCGCCCATCACCTCGAGCTTGCCGAGATCGCGTGCGATGCGCGCCATCTCCTTCTGGACTTCGACGCCTTTGCCGGCCTGTCCGATGACGCCGAACGCCTT
>JAYVYD010000331.1:0-13154 GCA_043784605.1 Myxococcales bacterium
AGAAGCGGAGGGTCGCCGCGTCGAAACTCTCGCCGCCCATCAAACGAGCCGACTCGGCGACCTTTACTCCGTCGAGCTCGAGACTGCCGACGCTCGCGATGTCCAAGCCGAGCGTGGTCTCGCGCGCGCCGATCGAGAGACCCGCCGCGCCCTTGTCGATCAAGAACGCGCCGATGCCGTCCCATCCGCGAGCCTCGTCCACCTGGGCGAAGACGACGAACGCGCTCGCGCGATCCGCGTTGAGCACATAGGCCTTTTCGCCACGGATGACATATCCACCGTCGGCCTTGGTCGCGACGGTGGTCATTCCCGGGCGCTCGCGATGCGGTGTGCGCTCGCCCCACGCCACTGCACCGAACGTGTCGCCTTGCACCTTGGTCATCGCTTGCGTGGCCTGCTCTACCGTCCCCAGCTCCGACACCGCCAAGCCGAACGCTCCGGGCCCGGCGAAGCCGAAAGCCGCCGCCGCGTCGCCCATTGCGAGCTCTTCCTCGAGCAGGATCGCGGTCGCGAGCCCGAGCCCGGCGCCGCCGATCGCGTCTGGGATCGCGATCGTGCCGAGGCCCATCTCGAGAGCGGTCTTACGTAGGTCATCGGGCACCGCACGCGCGCTCTCCATCTCGCGCATGCGCGTCCGCAGCGACTTGGCGAACCCGCGCGCCGCGTCGATCATCATGCGTTGGTCTTCGGACGGCTCGAACGAGATCATGGAGGCTCCCTGAAACGAATGCTTCGAACGACGATGTTTTACGTGCGAAACAATTCCGGATCAAGCGGCGAGTCACGACGGGCGGACCCGAAACGGTGATGACACGTGGCAAGGATCGCATGCGCGCGCACATTCGGTCTAAATTGGAGAGTGCATGGTCCCCACCGACGACGACCTTCCGGAAGACGACACCACCGCGGACGACACACCTGCCGCACCCGACACGGCGGACGCCGCCACGACGACCGACGACGCAGTCGATGACAAAGACGCCGCCGAAGACGCAGTCGATGACAAAGACGCGGCCGAGGAAGACGAAGAAGACGAAGCGGTAGACGCCAAAGACGCCGCCGAGGAAGACGAAGAAGACGAAGCGGTAGACGCCGCCGTAGAAGACGCCGAGGACGACAAGGTCGCTGCTGCAGGCGATGACGACGACGACGACGGTCGCGAGGTGCACCTACCGGAGCTCGACGATGAGGTCCGTGGGTCGCGCGACGACTATCCCGGCGCGACCGCAGACGATTGGGAACCCGACGCCGGCGACTGGAGCGAGACCGACTATCACGAGCACGCGACCGTGCTGTTCGGCAAGCACGAGTACTTCGGCGATACGTCGCACCAGCGCTACATCGACGCGGGTTATCAGCCGCATCCGCAGCAGGAGTACTACTCGAACATGTTCGAGCAGCACGTGCCGCAGGTGAGTCGCACGGTGAAGTTCTACGAGAAGGACGGCCAGATCGTCCCGCGTGGGTTCGTGACGAGCGCGGCGCTGCTGTTGCTTCAGGTGGCATTCCCCCACGTCGACTTCGGCATGCTGGATGTCACGCTCAATCGGAAGCCGCGTCCGCCTGGCTATACGCCAAACTCTGTCAATCAATTGCCTAGCGCATTGACCAATATCTCCCCGGCGGACTCGATCGATCTCCGAAAGTACTGCACGCCCATTGGCGATCAGGGATCGACCTCGCGCTGCGCCGCGTTTGCGTGGACGCACGCACGCGAGATGCTCGGAAACATCATGCAGCAACCCACGCCGCGCTTGGCCTGCTCTTTCACTATGCTGCAGTTCCAAGAGCGTCAAGGCGACTTCAAAGACTTCGACTTCGCCTACAAAGGCGGAGACGGCACGGAGGGCACGTGGGAGCCCGGCAAGCACATCTTCTCCAATGGCACTTGTCGCGAAGACTTATGGCCCAATGACGACACGCACCCGCGCGCCTCCAAAGAGGAGATGGCCATGGACGCGCGCACCTTCGCGCTCGACGCCGACACCTACGACATCACCGTCGAAGAGATGCGCAAGGTGCTTTCGGCAGGATTTCCCGTGCAGATCTCCATGGCGACCGGAGACGCGTTTCACGAGATCGGGCGCGACGGCGTCATGAAGGTCTCGGAGGCGCCGAAGGGGCAGCATGGCTATCACGCGATGTTGTGCGTCGGGTACATTGGCAATTATTTCGTCATCAAAAATTCATGGGGAGAAGAGTGGGGCGACAATGGATATTGTTATGTGCCCAAAGCGGTCCTCGTGAGCTCGGAGCCCGAGCCCGTCGCGATCGTCGCCAAGCGCCCCCTTGCGCCGCAAATGCCGCCGCAAGGCTTTGGCCCACAACAAGGCTTGGGGCTGCAGCAAGGGTTTAGTCCGCCGCAATTTTCCAATCCCATGGCAGGCTCCGCGCAGGCCGCTCCTCCGACAGCGTCCGTTCAAAGGACGATGGCCATCCCAGCCATGCCCCCGCAGCCGCAGTACCAAGCGCCGCCGCAGTATCAGGCGCCAGCGCCGCAGCCGCAGTACCAAGCGCCGCCGCAGTACCAAGCGCCGCCGCAGTACCAAGCGCCGCCGCAGTACCAAGCGCCGCCGCAGTATCAGGCGCCAGCGCCGCCGCCGCAGTACCAAGCGCCGCCGCAGTATCAGGCGGCAGCGCCGCAACCGCAGTACCAAGCGCAGCCGCAGTACCAAGCGCCGCCGCAGTATCAGGCGGCAGCGCCGCAACCGCAGTATCAGGCGCCGCAGTATCAGGCGCCGCAAGCGCAGTATCAGGCGCCGCCGCAAGCGCAGTATCAGGGACCCCAACCCGGTTATGGGCCGCCTCCTCCCGCCGCCGCCCAAGTGCCTTATCCGCAACAGGGTTATCCGCAACCAAATCCACAAGGGGTTCCGGGGCAGGCCCCTTATCAGCAGCAGTTCTCAGCGAGCGCGCCGGTGCCTGCGTATCTGCAGAACCCCGCGTATGCGCAGCTGGCCAATCAATACGGTCAGCCGCAAGCGCCCTATCCGCTTCAAGGTGGCCAACAACAAGGATATCCGCAACAGCCGCAGTATCCGCAGCAGGGGTATCCGCAGCAGCAAGCGCCGCAGGTTCCGCAGCAGGGATATCCGCAATACACGCAACAGGGAGCACCGCCTCCCTATGCGCAGCAAGCGCCGACTGGGTACGCGCCTCCACAACAACAAGCGCAGCCGCCACAGGTGGCGCTCGCGCCTCATAGCTGCAAGAAGTGTAATACACAGCTGGCGGTCGGCGCACAGTTCTGCCCTACGTGTGGAGCGCACTATGAGTGACGAGATTCGCATCGAGCTGGACGAGTCGAGCGGGCCGGTGTCGCCCAAATTTCAATACAATCTTCACGTGGAAATCTCGGCGGACGGCTCGGCGAAGATTCGACACAAGACTCAAAAAGGCGTCGTCGAGGTCACGCACGCGCTCGACGCGGCGAAGCTGTCCGCGCTAGGCGCAGAGCTCGACAAGCGCGTACCGAAGGCTGTCGACTTGATCGGCGAGATGCGCAAACGCGTCGGCATTAGCTTCAATTATCTGTCAATTACGCGAGGCGCCGCAACGGCTCGCGTCGACTACCTGCTGTCACACGCCGAGGACGGCGCGCACGCCGATTTGACCGCCGCGATCGAGGCGGTCAAGGCCATCGTCACCGAGGCAGAGGCTTCGCGGGGCCCATCCAAGGCTCTGTAATTCTGCGCCAGTTGGCGGTAGCGCCGAGTCCCGCCAAGACGCTCGACAATCCCCATTGCAGTCGATTGACGAAGGTGTGGTCCGTCGGCATCGCAATGGGCTTTGGCATGTTCGGGATCGAGCCCCCGTCCTTGAAGACGATCTTCTTGCCATTGCGCACCAAGAAGGCGACGGCCTCTCGCGCGAACTCGGGCGTATAGGTGAAGTCTGCGTCTAGGACGAGCGGTTGGGTGACCATTCGCGTGTAGTCGACGAAGAGCGGAAACGCATCGAGATCGGTGGGATCGTAGCCGAGCACCTCGACGCACGCGGCGAGGAAGTCTTTCTCGTCGCCGCGCTGCTGCGCGAGCAAGTACCGCTTTTGACCAGCGACGAGCGAAGGCGGGAGGATCTTGTGACACCCGAAGTCCAAGAACGCGACCCTGCCACCGCCCAAGAATCGATAGTTGCCTGGGTGTGGATCGGCGTACAAAAGGCCATAGCCAAACAATGCGCGGAACATGAAGCGCCATATCGTCTTGCCGGCAGCGTCTTTGTCTTCTTGAGAGGCCGTCGCGCAGAACTTCGCGTAGTCCTGGCCCCCAATGAGCTGGCAGGTGAGCACTCTGCGAGTCGTCAACGAGTGGTGCACTTCGGGGATGACGATCTCGGGATCGTCCGCGTGGATCTTGCGGAATATATCGGCCATATCGGCCTCCGCGGCGTAGTCCAGCTCCGCGAGGAACACGGACTTGATCTCCTCGAGCGTCTCTTTGGTGTGATACTTCCGGCCCATCGGCGCGATCATCGACTCGAGCAGAGAGATGCTCTTGAGGTCATTGACGATCGCCTTGTCGATTCCTGGGTATTGAACTTTGACGGCGACTCGCGAGCCGCCCTTCGTGGTCGCTTTGTGCACCTGCCCGATGCTCGCGGCGGCGAACGGCTGCTCGGACCACTCTGCGAAGATCTCGCTCGGCGGCGCGCCGAGATCTTCAGTGACGACTTTGATCGCGGCCTCGGGCGAGAGCGGGGGCGCCTTGGCTTGCAGCTTCTTCAGGGTCTCTTTGAATTTCTCTTCATATCCTGGAGGCGCGAGGCCATCGATGTACGAGGCCATCTGACCGAGCTTGAGCGGGAGACCCTTCATCTCTCCGAGCGTCTTCAACATTGCCTGCGCGGTCTTCTTCGCGCTCTCGGCGAGCTTGCGGCGCTCCTCGTCGGTGGGCTCTGCATTGCCCCCCAGCGCGCGTCTCACGGCGGCGCTCGCAAGGGGCAGCGCGCGCGGCGCCAGCGCCGTCAGTCGCGCCAATCTGCCGAGACGGGAAGTCGGCGGCGCATCGGGTCGCTTGCTCTCCTTCTCGTCAGCCATCGGACCGACGAGCATACTCGCTCTCCTTCGAGAGGTGACGAACTTGTCTGGCTTCGGCACACTCTGGCGCGAACACACGACTGGCTTTAGTCTTTCGCCCCATGACGCCCAAGCTCATCGTGTCCGCGGCTTCGTTCGCCCTGATTCTCGCCGCTTGCGCGCATCCCAAAGAAACTCCCGACGCGGCGCCTACACCGAGCGCGACGACGCCGTTGGCGACGACGGCGACGGCAACGGCGACGGCGACGGAGACGATTGCGCCGCTCACACAACATCCGCTGCCGCCGGGCACCACCGCAGTCAAGCTCGCGGACGGCGGAGTCGCGGTGAAGTTGCCGGACGGAGGCTTGGTGACCTCGCCTTGGAACGACGCGGGCTTTGCTTGGCCATTCCCGGTGCCGAGCGGATTCCCCACGGCGGCTCCGTCGAACTTTCCCGCCCTGCCTACAGCACTCCCGAGCGGCCTGCCTTCGGGCTTTCCGACGTCGCTCCCGGCGTGGCCGCCGCCGTCGCCATCGCACTCTTGAGCGCGCACGCCGCTTGCTGACTCATTGGGTATGACCTCTCGCCCAATCACGGTCTTGGCTTCTCTCTTTGTCTTGGCCGCGTGCGGAGGCACCGTGTTCTCCGTCGACGACGGCGGCGGCGCCAATGATGGCGGCAGTCTCGATGGCGGCTCTGCGAGCTGCCCGACGACTCCGCCCACGGACAACAGCGCGTGCACCATCGAAACGTTGCAGTGCGAGTACGGGAGTGCGCCGCAACCCATGTGCAACACTCTGGCGACGTGCACGAACAAAGCGTGGCACGTGACCGCTCCGTCCAAAGGAGGCGCGTGCCAGTACACGGGCAGATGTCCGCCGAGCTACAAAGACGTTCCGCAAGGAGCAGCCTGCGCAGACGCCTATCCTTCGGTGTGTGTGTATTCCGAGGGCGTGTGTGGATGCGAGCCGCCGCTCGGAGGGCCGACTCCGCTGGACGCGGGAGGAGCCGCGCGCTGGTCGTGCGACGCACCGAAGTCTGGCTGTCCGATGCCGCGACCTCGCTTGGGCTCGAGCTGTCAACCCGAAGGTCTGCAATGCAACTACTCCGCGTGTGTGCTGCCCACGGGCACTTCAGTGATGTGTGAAACGGGCACCTGGCATGAGACGCGGGTCGTGTGCCCGCAGTAGGTTTGGAGTTGACCCCCAGCCGGGACTCGCGCATCACGCTGCCGTGACGTCCGCGGCTCCCTCGACACAGGTTCGGCTCCCGCGCGCGTTCGGTCGGTATGTGCTCTTCGACGACGTCGGTCGCGGCGGAATGGCCGAGATTTACCTCGCGCGTTTGTCGACCGAGTCGGGCGCGGCGCGACACGTAGTCGTCAAAGAGATCTTGCCGCACTACTCAGCTCGGGCGGACTTTGCGGAGATGCTGGTGCGAGAGGCGAAGCTCGCGGCGCGCCTCAATCACAAGAACGTGGTGCAGGTGTTCGACCTCGGTCGCAACGAGGACAAACTCTTCATCGCGATGGAGTACGTCGAGGGTTTCGATCTCTCGGGGCTGCTCAAAAAGTGCAGCAAAGAGCGCGTCCCGTTCCCGCCGGAGTTCGCGCTGCTCATCGTGATGGAGACCCTCGCCGGGCTCGACTACGCGCACCGCGCCAAAGGGGATGACGGCGAGCCGCTCGCCATCGTGCATCGCGACGTGTCGCCCTCCAACGTGCTCATCTCGTTCGACGGCGAGATCAAGGTCTGCGATTTCGGCATTGCGCGCGCGAACGACAACATCGCCGCGGACCCCGACGAAGCGATCAAAGGCAAGGCCGGGTACATGAGCCCCGAGCACGCTCGCGGTGAGTCGATCGACGCGCGTGCGGACGTGTTCGCCGCAGGCATCTTGTTGTGGGAGATCTTTGCGGGACGAAAGCTGTACTCGAGCAAGTCGGGCAGCTTGATCGAGCAAGCGCGCGCCGCAGACATCCCGCCACTGCCAGAGCGCGATCTGTCCGAGAAAGATGCCTTCAATGCGATCGTTCGGAAGGCGCTCGCGCCCAACCGCGACGACCGCTACGCGTCCGCTGCGGCGATGCTCCGAGACCTCGAGGACTATGTTCGAACGTCCAAGCTCGCGGCGAACGCCATCAAGCTCGGCGATTGGATGATGGATCACTTCGGCGAGGAGATCGTCACGCGCCGCCGCGCACGTGAGCGCGCCGCACAAGCGATCACGAAAGGCCCGGCGGTGGTGTTGACGGCGATAGGGACTCCGCCGCCGCCGAGCGTCCGGCACAAACAAAAAGACGAGCCGGCGCCGGAGTCGTTGGTGGGGACCAGCGTGGACGTGCCATTCCCGTTGCAGTCCGCGCCTGCGGTCGTGCGCGACAGCGACGTGCCGGTCGAGAAGAACAAGCTCAACCCTTGGTTGTGGGTCACGCTCGCGCTCGTCCTCCTCGGAGGCTTGTGGTCCGCGATCCGACGCTAAAATGAGGCTCGCGGACGTCGCCATACCCGTGCCGCTCGCGCAGGCGTTCACGTACGAAGTGCCCGAGGAGCTGGACGCGCGACTGCACCCTGGCGCGCGCGTGGTGGTGCCGTTCGGAAACAGCAGGCGCATCGGCGTCGTGATCGATCGCCGCGAGGGTGAGCCGCCGAAGGGTTGCAAGAAGGTGCTCTCGGCG
The DNA here is from genome assembly GCA_043784605.1 of Myxococcales bacterium. Lineage (GTDB taxonomy): Bacteria > Myxococcota_A > Polyangia > Polyangiales > Polyangiaceae > JANYHY01. The sequence continues at coordinate 7,698 of JAYVYD010000331.1, forward strand.
CCAGACGACGTCCCGTCATTGCCCGAGGACCTGCTCGTGTTCTTGCGAGATCTTGCGAGCTACTACTTCGCGCCGATAGGAGATGCGCTCAAGCTTGCGCTACCGCCGGCCGACCAAGCGACGCAACAGCAGCTCAAACATCCCACGCTGTTCGATCGCAAAAAAGGCGTGGCACCGAAGCGTGTCGCGTGGGCGGTGCCGAGCGATGGCGCTGCCCCGGAGCGCGCGAGCAAGCATCAGAAGGCGTTGCTCGCGCACCTGCGTGCGACAGGTCCGATGCCGGTCGCGCGCCTCGCGGAGCGATGGTCCACCGCGCGCGCGATCGTGAAGGCGCTCGCAGCCGCAGGCGCGCTTACGCTGGAGGAGCGCGAGCTCGAGCCTGACCCGTTCTTCGTGACGGAGATTGCGCGCGACGCCCCGCCTGAGCTCACGGGCCCGCAGACCGAGGCGGTGAAGAAGATCGGCCTCGCGCTCGCTTCTGGTGAGCCGAAGACGTTCCTGCTCCACGGCGTCACGGGCTCGGGCAAGACGGAGGTGTACTTGCACGCGATCGCCTCCGCGCGCCTCGCCAAGAAGGGGGCGCTCGTGCTCGTCCCGGAGATCGCGCTGACGCCGCAGCTCGTGTCGCGGTTCCGCGCACGCTTCGGAGACGACGTCGCGGTCATCCACTCCGCGCTCACCGCGAAGGAGCGATGGGTGATGTGGCAACGATTGCGCAAAGGAGAGCTGGACGTCGCCATCGGCGCGCGATCCGCCTTGTTCGCGCCGATTCGCGCGTTGGGTCTCGTCATCGTGGACGAGGAACACGACGGCTCGTTCAAGCAAGAGGAGGGCGTGCGCTACCACGCGCGCGACATGGCAATACTGCGCGCGCACAAGCTCCGCGGCGTCTGCGTGCTCGGCAGCGCGACGCCTTCGCTCGAGACCGTGCAGCTCACGCGCACGAACAAGGCCGAGAAGTTACGGCTCCCCGATCGCGCACGCGCGCAAGAGATGCCGCGTGTCGAGACCGTCGACCTCAGGAAGATCGGCGCTGGGCCGACAGGAGACAAACGCATCAGCGTGACGTTGCACCGCGCGCTCGAGGAGACGCTGAGCCGTGGCGAGCAGGCGATCCTGTTCTTGAACCGTCGCGGCTTCGCGCCGAGCGTGCGCTGCCTTGCCTGCGGCGAGATGTGGGAGTGCGACTCGTGCTCGGTTGCGCTCACGTTCCACAAGCGCTCGGGCATGGTGCGCTGTCATTACTGCGACATGGCGACGCCGCTTCTCGTGGCGTGTCCCAAGTGCAAAGCGCCCGCGCTCGCGCTCGAGGGGCTCGGCACCGAGAAGCTCGAAGAGACGCTCAAGGCCGCGTTCCCGACTGCGCGCATCGCGCGACTCGATCGTGACGTGGCGACGGGCAAGGCGATCGAGAAGGTGATCGATCGTGTGCGGGCGAGAGAGGTCGACATCCTCGTCGGCACGCAGATGGTCACGAAGGGCCACGATTTGCCGCTCGTCACGCTCGTGGGTGTGATCAACGCGGACGCCGCGCTTTCCTTGCCGGACTATCGCGCCGCCGAGCGGGCGTTCCAGTTGATGGTGCAGGTCGCCGGTCGAGCGGGTAGGGGAGACAAGAAGGGCCGTGTGCTCGTGCAGACGTACACGCCGTCGCATCACGCGATCGCGTTCGCGCTCCAGCATGACGTGGACGGCTTCATCGAGCGCGAGCTCACCGATCGCCGCGAGCTGGACTACCCGCCGTATTCACGCATGGCGCTCGTGCGCTTGGACGGCGTGGACGAGGCGGAGTGCAAGCGCGCGGCGCAGGTGATCGCGCGCGACATCCGGGCCGCGCACCTCGCGGAGGTGAGCGTGATCGGGCCGGCGCCAGCGCCGATCGAGCGCATCCGCGGGCGGTTTCGGTTTCGCGTGATGCTCCGCAGCAAGGATCGCGCGGCGCTTCGCAAGGCCATGCTCGTCGCGGCGCGATCGCGGGCTGCGCTGCCACGCGGCGTGCGTGTGGTGTTGGACGTCGACCCCGTCCAATTGCTCTAAGTCGCGCAACTCGACGCGCGCCCGGTCGACCACAGGCATGAAGGATCGATGGTCGGGGATCGTCGAGCTCGGCCTTGCGATCTTGTCGCCGCCGAGGTGCGCTGCGTGCGACGCGTCCGTCGGGATCGGACGCGCCTTCTGTCCGGTGTGCGCGGCCACCGTCCTGCGTTCTACCTCGGCGGGAGCGGCGTTCGTCTACGGCGGCGCGATGGCCACCGCCATCACCCGGATGAAGTACGGCGACAGACCCGAGCTCGGGCGCGTGCTCGGCGCGCTGCTCGCGAGTACGGCGGCGCTCGAGGCGGTCGATCTCATCGCGCCGGTGCCGCTCCATCCGACGCGGCTCGCCGAGCGCGGGTTCAACCAGTCGGCGCTACTCGCAAAACCGTTGGCCGATGCGGTTCACGCTCGGTTCGCGCCTCGCCTCCTCTCTCGCGTGCGCCCGACGCCACGACAAGCAGCGCTCGATCGCGCCGAGCGCCGCGCCAACGTCGCGGGCGCGTTCAAGGTGCGGGCGCCCGTCGTGGGCATGAGCATCCTCGTCATCGACGACGTGCGGACCACCGGTTCGACGCTCGAAGCCTGCGAGAGAGCCCTTTTCGCAGCAGGCGCGAGAGAAGTACGCACACTCGTGCTCGCAGAGGCTCCCTGACACGCGCTAGGCTGGGCCCCGTGCGCAAGCTCCTCGCGTCTTCGTTCGTCCTCGCTCTCTCGATCGCGTCCACCACGCTAGTCAGGGGGGCGCAGGCTCAGCTCCGCGGAGACCTCGGCGCCTACGGCGGCGTCTCTCAGCGCGTGATCTCGCCCGCGACGACCGGCGGCGCGTTGCCTGGACCCCTGCTCGGGCTCGAGGGACACGTCGCACTCTTTCCGCTGCTCCGCATCGGCGCGTACGTGCACGGCGAGCTCTCGCCCACGAACAACCAGGTTGCTTCGCGCGAGATGCTCGCGGTCGGCGCTCGTATCAAGGTCGTGCCGCCGTGGCCGAGGGGGGACTGGCGAATCTGGTTCGCGCTCGGCGTGGGCTATGTCGGCGCGTACTCGCCCGCGTACACACAATCGTTGACACTTCAACCGATCGACGGTGTCGCCACGACGAAACACCTCGCGGTCGAGAGCGCGGGCGGGGGCTTTGTGGAGCTCCCGATCTCCGTCGGCGTCGCGTACCGCAAATGGAAGCCGTTCATGCTCTTCGCCGAGCTCACGGGCCGCATCGGCTTCGCGTTTTCGGGATCTTTGTACGGCTCGACAGGCGGCCGCGGCGCCAAAGATGACGTCGGCGCGCCTTCGGCGATCGCCTCGGACGGCCACGACGTTTTCGGCGTGGGTCTCGCCCTCGGCTTGGGCTTCGACTTGTGAGGCGTGGGAGGTTCGTGTTTGCGTTCGCTCTCCGGGCTCACTTTTCACGTCAAGCGGCTCAAGTCCGCGGCTGTCGCCTACTGACTTGGCGCGGCGTGTTCGAGCGCGACCAGTCTGTGGTACGAACCACGTAGATGGTGCCGCCCGACAGCCCAATGAGCGATCGCGCAGGGTCGCAGCAGGGGTCCAAAACGCCGGCGTCCGTTCGGCCGCCGAGGAGCGTGCCGCCGCGAGCAGGGGGGCCCGGCGCTCTCGTCGGGCTCGTGCTCTCCGGCCGCTACAAGATCGAGAAGGTGATCGGCGAGGGCGGCATGGGCGCGGTGTATCAGGCCGAGCACACGCTGATGCACAAGCGTGTCGCGCTGAAGGTGCTGCACCCCGAGATGACTCGCATGCCCGAGGTCGTCTCGCGCTTCGAGCGGGAAGCGATGGCCGCGGCGCACATCGATCACCCGAACGTCGCCGCCGCGACGGACTTCGGCAAGTTGGAGGACGGCTCGTTCTTCTTGGTGCTCGAGTACATCGAGGGCAAGCCTCTGCGTGACGTCGTCGCGCAGGGGCGGCTGGAACCGAGCCGCGCGCTTCGTATTTTGAGGCAGATCGCGTCGGCCCTGTCTCGCGCACACTCGCTGGGCATCGTGCACCGCGATCTCAAGCCAGAGAACGTGATGCTCGTCGATCGCGAGGGGGATCCCGACTTCGTGAAGGTGCTCGACTTCGGCATCGCGAAGGTGCCGGTCGGTGACATCGCGCCCGAGTTGCGCACCACGGGCCAAGCGCTCACGCAGCTCGGCATGGTCTACGGAACGCCGGAGTACATGGCGCCAGAGCAGGCGCTTGGGCAAGAGGTCGATCAGCGCGCAGACCTGTATTCGCTCGGCGTGATGTCGTTCGAGATGTTGGTCGGCAAGCGCCCATTCGACCACGAGAGCAAGGTCAAGCTGCTCGGCATGCACGTGACTGCGCCGGTCCCACCGATGACGGACGTCCCCGCAGAGGCCGCGCAGATCGTGAGTCGGTTGCTCAAGAAAGAGGCCACAGAGCGCTACCAGGACGCCAAAGAGTTGGTCGACGCGATCGATCTCGCGTTCGGTCCGCCAGCGTCTCAGACCGCTCTGCGGCAGAGTCACCGCAGCCTGCCGGAGGCGAGCGTCTCTGCCGCCGTAGCTCCGCTCCTGAGCCAGCCGGCGATCGCGCGTCCTCAGGCGCACACTTCGCGCTACCAGGTGGAGCGTCCGCTGCCGCTCCCGCCCAAGCTCCTCATCGCGTCGCTCGCGGGGATCGCGCTCTTCGTGTTCATTGCGATCGTGCTCGTGCGAAACGCGGCGCACGGCAAGCAGACGACGATGAGCGATGGTGGGCTCGCGTTCGTGCAAACTCCGTCGGCGACCGGCACCTCGAAGCCGACGCCCGCGGACTCGCAAGTAGACGACGCGGTGAAGCTCTCGACCGCAAAGCTGTCGTCGGGCGACCCAGACGCGGCCATCGCGATCCTCACGAAGATCGAGGCGACGCACGCCGATCGCCCGGACGTGCACAAGCAGCTGTACCTCGCGTACATGCAGACGAGCAGCACCAAAGAAGCGATGGACGAGGCCGGAAAATGGCTCGATCTGGACGACAAGGCGCAGAACGACGTCAAGCTCGGCGCTGACATCAAGGCCGCGGCGCTCAGCGGCATGGACGGCACGGACGGCGCGTTCGGCATCCTCGAGACGAAGATGGGCTCGCGCGGACCCGACGCTCTCTACGATCTCGCGTACGGCACCGGCGTCGGTGTGAACACCCAGCTGCGCGCGCGAAAGTCGCTCGCCAAGCCCGAGGTTCAAAAGCTCTCGAGCGCGACGGTGGAGGTCACGCTTGCGATCCGCAAGGCCGACTCTTGTGAGCAGAAGAAGGCCCACTTCGAGAAGGCCCGCGAGGTCGGCGACCAGCGCACGCTCGTCGTCTTGATGAGCTACACGCCGAAGTCCGGGTGCGGCTTCGTGGGCACGCGAGACTGCTGGCCGTGCATGCGCAAAGAGGGCTCGCTGCTGAAGACGATCACAGCCGTGCAAGCGA
>JAYVYD010000332.1:0-51628 GCA_043784605.1 Myxococcales bacterium
ACCTTGCTCGTCCACCACGCGCACCTCTACGGTCGGGAGAGGAGTGCCCACTCGACCTGGCTTGCGCCGTGCTGGGTCGAGCGTGTTGGTGATGCCCACCCCGATCTCGGTCATGCCGAAGCGCTCGAGCGGGATCGCGCCCGCGATCGCCCGCCAACGCTCCGCAAGCGTCACGGGCAGCGCCGCACTTCCGCTCGTCGCGAGTCGCAGTGAGAGCGCGTGTTCGGTCCAACGCACGCGTGTCGGATCGTCCGCCGCGTCGAACGCTGCGAGGAGCTTCGCGTACATCGTCGGCACTCCCATGAAGACGGTAGAGTCGCGCATCGTCTCCCAGACGACCGCCGCATCCCATGCAGGCAACATCCGCGTCGCTGCGCCCGCAGCGAGCGCCGTCATCAGCGCGATGCAGAGTCCGTGCATGTGGTGGAGCGGGAGCGCGTGAAGCAGCACGTCCGCTGCGCCGAAGCCCCAGGCCGTCTCGAGTAACGTCGTTTGCGCGAAGAGGTTCGCGTGGGTGAGAACGGCGCCCTTCGGCTTGCCGGTCGTCCCGCTCGTGTAGAGCATCAGCGCGTCGTCTTCGGGGCGGGCGATCGCGGGACCGAGCCGGCGCGTGCTCATGAGCTTGGTGACGTCGTAAATCGGCACGTCCGCGAGGCCCATCGCGCGCTGCGCCAGGTCTGGAGTCACGAGGATCGCGCGCACGCCGGCGTCCGCGCAGAAGAAGCGAGACTCCGGCTCTGGGTGGAGCGGCGAGAGCACGGTCGCGCAGCCGCCTGCATGCCAAACCCCCAACAACGCGTGGAGGAAGTCGCGACCGGGAGACGCGAAGATCGCGATACGTGCATTTTGCAGTGATTTCGCGCCGCCCGACAGAGTCGACGCCACGCGCCTCGCGGTGTCGACGACTTGCCCCCGGGTCGCGGCCCCCGCGCGATCGAGCACGAGGAGCGTCTCAGGATCTCGAGCGGCAAGCGTGGCGAGGAGTGTGCCCATCGGCACGTCAGTATCATCACGCGGTGCTACCGTGCACGCGTGGCTCAAGTCAGGCTCGTGAAGAAACTCTCGACATGGCGCAAGGTCGCACTCGTCGCGTGGGATGCGCCGCGCGATCCGACCGCGTACGGCACGCTCGATCTCGATTGCGAGAACGCGCTCGCATACCTCGCCGAGATCGAAGCGCGCACGGGCGAGCGCGTCACGCTCACGCATTTGACGGGCAAAGCCATCGCGATGGCGATAGCCGAGAACCCCGAGACGAACGCCTTCGCGTCGCGCGGACGCTTGATGCTCCGTGAAACAGTCGACGTCTTCTTCCAAGTGGTCTTCGACGAAGGCTCCAACTTGGCGGGCGCAAAGGTCTCGCGTGCGGACGAGAAGAGCGTCATCGAAATCGGGCAAGAGCTGCGCAGCCGCGCCACCGCGATTCGCACCAAGAGCGACGCCGAGACTGCGCGCGGCGCGCGATCACTCGCCGCGCTCCCTTCGTGGTTCGTCGGGTTCGCGACCCGAGCCGGGGCGAACCTCTCGTACGACTGGAACCTCGACCTCAGTCGATTCGGCATTCCGCACGACGCCTTCGGCTCCGTGATGGTGACCAACGTGGGCACGTTCGGGATTTCGGTCGGGTACGCTCCTCTGCTCGAGCTCTCACGTGTTCCACTCATCATGACCCTCGGCGCGGTGCGCGACGCACCAAGCGTGCATGAGGGAGCGCTGTGTATCCGAAAGCGCGTGACGATCGGCGTCGCATTCGACCATCGCGTCCTCGACGGTTACCAGGCGGGGATGCTCGCGCGCACGTTCATCCGCGCGTTCGAAGATCCAAAAGGCGCTCTCGGCGACCCTATGACGTGATTTCACTCATTGAAGCGACTCGGGCGCATCAGGGTGTCTTGCACAATCTGATGCAGCTCTACGCGTATGACTGGAGCGAGCTTCTTCCGCTCGAGTTGAACACTAAGGGTCAATTCGAAGACTACCCATTCGAGGCCTATTGGATTGATGATTGGCGACACCCGTTCTTGATTGAATCGGACGGCAAGCTCGCGGGTTTCGCGCTCGTGCTCGGCAAGAGTCGGTTGTCCGAACGCGATGGCGTGTTCGACATGGCAGAATTCTTCGTCGTGCGCAGACATCGCAGAGGAGGCGTCGGACGTGACGCCGCGCTGGGCCTGTTCGATCGCTTCCGTGGACCGTGGGAGGTCCGTCAGCGAAGAGAGAACCCGAGCGCAATGGCGTTCTGGCGACGCGTGATCGGCGACTACACGGCCGGCGAGTTCGAAGAGGTCGACTGGAACGACGAGCGCTGGAATGGCCCCGTTCAGAGCTTCTCGAGCTTGCCGCCTTGACGCGCGCGGCCTAGATCGACGCTCGTGAGCCAGGAATTTCGCCGCTTCGAAGGCACGCCGACGTACCTCACCCACGAGTCGCTCGAGGCCGCCGTGAACTGCGCGCTAGCGCTCGAGCGACCGCTCCTCGTGAAGGGCGAGCCCGGCACCGGCAAGACGCTCTTGGCGGAGGCGATCGCCGAGTCGCTCGGATTACCGCTCATTCACTGGCCTGTGAAGTCGACGACGCGCGCGCAAGACGGCCTCTACGTCTACGACACCGTGCAGCGCTTGTATGATGCACGCTTCGGGGACGGCGACGTGAAGGACATCCGCCGCTACATCAAGCTCGGCCCTCTGGGTCGTGCGTTCGCGAGCACGGCCGAGACGTCCTACGACTACGCCAGAGAGCCGAAAGGCCGGCGCGTCTTGTTGATCGACGAGGTGGACAAGGCGGACATCGAGTTCCCGAACGATCTGTTGCACGAGCTCGATCGCATGCGCTTCGTCGTGAACGAGACGGGCGACGAGATCGTCGCCAAAGAGCGCCCCGTCGTAGTCATCACGAGCAACAACGAGAAGGAGCTGCCTGACGCGTTCCTGCGGCGCTGCGTCTTCCACTTCATCGATTTCCCCGATCAAGAGCTGATGAAGCGCATCGTGCGCGTCCACCACCCGAAGATCGACGACGCGCTCGTGGACCAAGCTGTCGTGAAGTTCTACGAGCTACGTGCGCTCCCGAGGCTGCGAAAGCGCCCTTCCACGAGCGAGCTCGTCGATTGGATCACCGTGCTCAAGACCGCAGGAATCGGCCAAGAGCGCTTCGTGCGCGAGCTGCCGTTCTTGGGAGTGCTCCTCAAGAAGGAGCAAGACCTCGAGCTCTTCGGCCAAGCCAAGAAGGGCGGCACCTGGCGCAGCTAGGTCAACGCCGTGTGGATCGTTCCTCTATCGTCAATCGCCGACAAGCGAGTCTCGGACGACCCTCGTCTCGTAGGCGGTAAGGCCGCGCGCCTCGCGTGGCTCGTGCGACATGGGTTCGCCGTTCCCGACGCGTGGGTGCTCCCTGCGAGCGCGTTCGTCGAGGCGCTCAAACAACTGCCACCCGGGTGCGAGCCGAAGGCGTTGTTGCGGAGCGCCGGCGGACGCGACAACTTCGAGCGCGCGGCAGACGCGCGTGATCATTTCCTCGCCGCGGAGATGCCGAAGGGCCTGCGCGAGGAGCTCACGCAGCTCTGGAACGAGCAAGAATCAAGGCTCCCGTGGGGATTCGCTGTGCGCTCGAGCGCGACGTTCGAGGACGGATCGGTCGCGTCGATGGCGGGCATCGCGGAGTCACGGCTCGGCGTACGCGGGCCCGAGGAGCTCGCCACTGCGATTTCCGAGGTGTGGGCGTCCATCGCGTCGGGCCGTGCGCTCGCGTACCTCGCCGCGCGGGGCGTGAAGGACGTGAGCATGGCCGTCGTGCTCCAGCGCGTCGTCGTCGCCAACAGCGCCGGCGTGATGTTCACGCGCGCGCCTCACTCGAGCTACCGCAAGGAGCGCATCATCAACGCCGCGCTCGGGCTCGGCGCGCCCGTGGTCGACGGCATCGCGACGCCTGATTTGCTGCGCGTCGACGATCGCGGACGCGTCGTCGAGGCAGTGATCGCGAACAAGCCTCATATGTTGATCGTGGGCGCACACGGCGTCGAGCAGACCGCGTCGAAGCGCCCGACGGCGCCGAGCCTCTCGCCCGATCAGATCTCGCAGCTCGCGGAGGTCGCGCAGCGCCTCGAGAAGGCCGAGGACATCGCATGGGACCTCGAGTTCGCCGTGGACGACGAGCGTGTGTGGGTGGTGCAAGCGCGGCCGGCGACGGGTCGTGGATTTCCGGAGGGCGGTGACGCGGTCACGGTGTGGAGCAACGTCAACGTTGGCGAGGCGTTGCCCGGAGTCGCGACGCCGCTCACGTGGTCGGTCGCGGGCGCGTTCAGCGAGGCCGGGTTTCGACAAGCGTTCGCGACGCTAGGCTGCTCGGTGCCAAAGAGCGCGCGACTCGTCGCGAGCGTGCACGGCCGCGTGTACCTGAATTTGAGCCAGTTCATGCGCATCGCTTCGCAGGTGCCGTGGCTCGATCCGCGAACGCTCGTGGAGCTCGGCGGAGGCGGCGGTGCAGACACGCTCGCGATCCAGTCCGGCGATGTCTCGCGCAAGGGCTTCTACGCGAAGCTCCCGCTGACCGTCACGCGACTCATCAAGCAGCAGCTCCGCCTCGACGAACAAGTGAGCGAGTTCGAGAGCTGGGCGGAGCGCGCGCTCAAGCTCCATCACGCGCTCGATCTCGCCATCTTGCCGGACGAGGCGCTCGCGCGGACGATCGGCGACGTGCAGTCGATGCTGGAGAAGACCGGCACCGTGATGCTCACGTGCGCATCGAGCGCTCTGGGTACGCACCTCCTGTTGACGATGCTCCTCGCACGCGTCGCGCCCATCGACGCGGAGCGCGCGGCACAAGCGCTGACGAGCGGCATTCGAGATCTCGAGAGTGCGCGCCCCGCTATCGGCCTCATGCGCGTCGTGATGCTCGCGCAGCGCGAGCCCGAGGCGAACGCGGCCTTGTTGGACGAGAAGACCCAAGGCCTCGACGCGATCCCGGACGGGCCCACGCGACGCGCGCTCGTGAGCTTCCTCGAGCTGTATGGCGATCGCGCGGTGCGCGAGGCGGAGCTCTCGACGGCGAGATGGAGAGAAGATCCTCGGCCGGTGCTCTCGATGCTGCGCGTCGCGTTGCGCGGACGATCGATCGACATCGAGCCGCTGCTGGCGCGAGCGCGAGCGCATGCAGACGGAGAGATGCAGCGTCTCTTGCCCAAGCTGGGGATTTTCGAGCAGACGGCGATGCGTCATATCGCGCTGCGGGCACAGAAAGCAGCCAGATTGCGCGAGCGCATGCGCGGCTGGGTCACGCGCGTGCTCGGCACCATGCGGCATGTCGCGCTCGACGCCGATCGCAGGCTCGCGCGGTTGATGCCCGAGCTCGCAGAGGACACGCGCGCGCTCGCAGGGACTCCCGTCGGCGCGATACCTCCGGTGTTCTTCTTGACGGTGGACGAGATCAGCCAAGTGCTGCGGAGTGCCCGCACCGATCTCGCGCCCGTCGTTCGCTTGCGCCGCGCCGAGTACGCGCGCGATCTCGCGAGACCCGATCCTCCCGCGACGTTCACGGGCGCGCCGTCGAGCGTGCTGTTGCCGCCTTCGGGAGCGAGCACGCTGAGGGGCATGCCTGCGGGCGCGGGCGTCGTCGAAGGGCGTGCCCGCGTGCTCCACGGACCGAGCGAGATAGGCCAGCTTCAACCGGGTGAGATCCTCGTCGTTCACACGACCGACGTCGGCTGGACGCCGTTGTTCCTCGTCGCCGCGGGCGTCGTCACCGAGCTTGGCGGACCGCTCTCTCACGCGGCGGTCGTCGCGAGGGAGCTCGGAGTCCCGAGCGTCGTCAACGTCGAAGGGATTACGCGCGTCGTTCGAACGGGCGAGCGCCTGCGTGTGGACGGCGGCGCCGGGACGGTCGAGCGACTGAGCCGCGATCGCGAAGAGCTGCCTTCTTGAAGCGGTGGGTGGTGCGTGAAGCCGACGCGCGCTCGCTCGCTCGGGTCCTCGCTTTGATGGGTGAGGTCGAGTCTGCGATCGCCGAAGGCCGCGTATTTTTGGGGCGGCAGCGCTTGAGCGCAGAGCGCGAGCTGTCCGTCGGCGACGAGATCACCGTGCACACCGCGCGCGCGACGACCGAGACGGCGAGTATCCTCTTCCAGGGCGAAGGCATCGTGGTGGCCGACAAGCCCGCGAGCATTCCGACGATCTCCGATCATCGCGGTCATGAAGGGACGCTCGTGGCACTCGTCGCGCGCGAGCTAGGAGTCGACCCATCGTCGCTGCATCCCACGTCGCGTTTGGACCGTGGCGTCAGTGGCGTTGTCGTCTTCGCCACCACCGAGCCCGCGAGGGATCGTCTGGTTACCGCGCGCGAGAATGGCAAGTACGCGCGCCGCTATGTGGCAATCACGGCGACTACCCACTTGGTGGACAATGGAGTCTGGCGAGAGCCGATCGGGCGCCATGCTCGTGATGCGAGACTGAGAGCCGCGCGAGGCAGAGACGCCGTGCACGCCGAGACGCGATTCAAGGTCGTGGCGCGGACGGAGCGCGCGGCGCTGTTGGCCATCACGCCAATCACCGGACGCACGCATCAAATCAGGGTCCACGCGAGCTTCGCAAAGGCGCCCCTCTTGGGTGACGTCGTGTACGGCGGAAGCGCCCGAATCACCTCCAAGACCGGCGCGATCCGCGAGCTGGACCGAATCGCGCTGCATTGTGCGTGGGTTCGCCTCTTGGACGAACCACCGTTCGCCTCTGCCTTGCCCGAAGAGTTGAGAGAAGCCTGGCGTGCGCTCGGCGGGACCGACGACGCTTGGGAGTGGGCGACGCTCTAGAGCCGGAGCCGGACACGGCCGCGTGCACCCGAACGTGTGTATGCTCGGCGCGATGCGCTCCGCGATCGTTGCCTCCGCAACCATCAGCCTGTCTGCGTGGTTCGTGATCGCGGCCTCGGCGCGCGGCGATGACGCCCCGGCCGTAGCGGTCCCCGACGACGCGGCGCCCGCAGACGACGCGATCGCGGACGCCGGCAGCGACGCCACGGACTCTTCTCCACACGCGGCAAACGACGCCGCGACGCTCACGGACGCGAGCACGGAGCCCAGCAACACGGGCTTCGCGTTCGGCTTGCGCGCCGGAGCCCGCTTCCCAGTGGGTCGTGTGAGTTCGCGACCCATCGGCGACGTCATCGTGAGCTCGGTCCCGTTCACTGCAGACCTCGGCTACTTCATCACGGCTCATCTTTACGTGGGCCTCTTCGGGACATTCGCTCTGGCCACTTCGTCGTCCGCGGATACGACCACATGTCCGAGTGGAGCCGATTGCACGGCGCGGCGATGGCAGCTCGGTGCGCTCGCCGCGTGGCACTTTCGTCCGAGCTCGCTCGTCGATCCGCACATCGGGCTCGGCGTCGCGTACGACCTCGTGAACCTCACCGCCTCGGACAGCGTGAAGGGCAACGTCGTCGAGAGCTCGGCGCTGCAAGGGATCGAGTTTCTCGATCTGCACGTGGGCATCGACATTCGTCCGAAGCCGTATTGGGGCGTCGGGCCGACTCTTGACGCATCAATGGGGACGTACGCGAGCGGCGGGAATGTCCACGGCTGGTTGGGCGGCGGACTCCGCCTGTTCTCGGTTTTGTAATTTCCGGTAGGCTCGCCGCAAATGTCACGCCGCACGATCGTCGCAGCTCTAGGGCTCCTCTTCTCTTGCACGCCCATCAACAGAATGATCATTCACGAGGCGAAGGTGGGCGACAAGGTCGTGCGCGAGGTAGGGCTCGACTACGATCTCTCGCACGTGCCCGTGACGGGCTTGACGGGTCAGAAGTCCGGTTACTACGTCGTCCACAACCCGGACGACTGGCTCCTGCTCTGGCAGGAGGCTCGCCCCGATCACTCGAAGGTCCCGCCGGCACCGGCGATCGACTGGACGACGTCGATGGCGATCGTCGCGGTCAGCCCAGACGCCGACGCGCTCTCGCTCGAGATCTCGCGCGTGATCAAGATGGAGCGCACGCTCTACGTGTACGTCGACGAGAGCGTGCCCGGCCAGCAGTGCAAGGGCACACCCGGCAAGAGTCTGATGATGGACATCGTCACCGTGCCGACGAGCGATCTGGACGTGTCCATCCACCTCCAGCGCGACCCGTCGGACAGCTGCAACCCGGCTCCCGCGGTCACCGTCAAGTGCAAGGTAAGCGGCGTGGCGGGTGAAGGCGGAAACAAGATCAAGGCCGAGCCCGGTCAATCCATCGAGTGCGACGGCCGCGCTGTGGTGGTGCAAGGCGGCACGCTCACGGATCGAAACTGGTTCTTGGACGCGCGACCGCCCGGCTCCTTCACGACGCTCACCGTCGATCCGAAGGAGGAGTTCTCGAAGTTCACGGTCGACGCCTACGGCTCGTACTCGGTGCGCGAAGAGGCCGTCGACGATCAGGAGCACCGCGGTGAAGCGGCCGTGTTCATCGACGTACCGCCGCCGACGGATGCGTCGCTCCTGCAGCTCGCGTGGACCAAATACGATCCCAAGGACGACCCGACCACGTTTCCCCGTTACGAACTGCACGTCATGGAGATGCCCAATCGCGTCGGCTCGAACAAGGACTGCACGCAAGACTCTGGGAAGGTCCCCTGGTGCGAGATCAAGACGAGCGGCTATGTGAAGCAGATCCACCTCAAGCCCCAGCCGAAGGCTCGCTACAAGGTGATCGTGAAGTACATCGACGATCGCTTCCAAGGCGCACCGGTGCTGTGCTTTCGACATTTTTTACCGGGTGAAAATGGCGCCGCCTCCCGCATGCTCGACCGCTGCGACGACAACGTCCGCAAGGCCGGCGCGAGCTGGGAGCCAGGGGCGATCGATCTCGAGGCTGGCGGCTTCGAGGATCCGAATAAGCCCCACGTTGGGGCGTCTACTGCTGATGCGGGGGCGCCCGCGGACGCTGGGAAGTAATTTCTATTTCCGCTGCGCGGGGCGATTGGGGGCACCTGCTGTTGGTTGCTTGATTGGTAGGTGGTGGCTCGGCGGGTCCTGGATTTTTTGGTGCGGATTGGCACGGACGCGCAGCACTTTTCTTTCTGGCCTACGCAGCGCAGACCAGAAAAAAAGCGCCGCGCGCTCCGGTCCTTTTGTTTGCTGCGTGTGGGTCCGCCGGGCTTGGCGGCCGCAGGTGGCTGGGAGGGAATTTAGTTAGTTGGTTAGGGGCGGTAGGCGCGCTCTTCTTGGCCTAGCGACTTGACGACCTCTAGAGATTTTTCTGCGATCTGCTTGTAGATGCGTGGTGAGGATGGCTTGTTTAGGAGATCTCCGAAGTCGATGGGTTCGCCGAAGACGACGTGGATGGGGTCGCCTTTGCCGGTGAAGTTGCCTTTGATTTGCTTGGGTAGATCGTTGCCTAGGCCGTTGACGAAGACTGGCAGTACGGTCGCTCGCGAGTTGTGGATGATTCGCCCTACGCCGCTCTGTGCGGGCAGGAGCGTGTAGGGATCCGCATCCATCTTGCGCGTGCCTTCGGGGTGCAGGCCTACGAACATGCCTGGGCCCTTGAGGAGGCGCACGGTCTCGTCTAGCGACGCGACGTTGAGGTGCGCGAGCTTGCGGTCGCGGAACACGGGCGGGTACATCGCGAAGAAGCTCATCACGCCGTTGACGAAGATGCCGGTCCACGAGTCGTAGAAGAAGTTGGAGCGCACCGGGAACAGGAGCCGGTGCGGCAAGTGACCGTGCCGTACGAGGAAGCCGGTCACGACGTACAGGTCGAAGAAGCTGCGGTGGTTGGCGACGCAGATGTAGCTCTTGTTCGGATCGAGCTTGCCGATGCGCTCGAGGCCGTGAACGTGTCGTATGTGCCGCGTGCAGCGGTCGATCCACAGAGAGCCCAACAGGCGCTGACCCTCGCGCAGAGACTTGTCGAGCAGCCCCGGTCGGAGGCTCTTGCGTACGAACCTGATGTGCGCGCGCGCCGTCAGCGGAAGCTCGTCGGTGAGGATCGCGTCCGCGCGAGTGCGCTCGTTTTGCGGTGCAATCTTGGGCGCGGAACCGATCGTCATCCGTGTATCCTTCTGCCCGATGGCCTACTGGTTAATCAAGAGCGAGCCATACAAATACCCGTTCTCGGAGCTCTTGCGTGACGGGGTGACCGCCTGGGACGGCGTGCGCAACTACGAGGCGCGCAACAACCTACGCGCGATGAAGAAGGGCGATTTGGCGCTCTATTATCACTCGAACGAGGGCAAGGAGATCGTGGGCATCGCTCGCGTCAAGCGAGAGGCCTACCCGGACCCCACCGCGAAGACGGATGAGGGCGACTGGAGCGCGGTGGACTTCGAGCCTGTCGTCGCGTTCACCGTGCCCGTGACCCTCGCGTTCATCAAGCAGCACGCGACGCTGTCCGCGATGATGATCGTCAAGCGATCGCGCATTTCGGTGGTGCCCGTCACCGCGGCGGAGCTCAAGGCGATTCTCTCAGCCGGAAAGACGAAGATGCCATGAGTGAGGTCGACAAGATCATCAAGATGCTCAAAGACCCGAGCATCGAGAAGCAGATCGCGGCGTGCATCGTGTTGGGCGAGCTGAAGGTGAAGAGCCCAGAGGCGAGTGCGTCCTTGTTGAAGCTGTTGGAGAGTGAGGTGCCCGGCCTCGAGCGGCACGCGCTGCTCGCGATGGCGAACGCAGGCACGGCGAAGAAGGCGCTCGCGCATGCGATGAGGCTCGTGACCTCCAGCGCGCAAGACGTCCGCGAGGCCGCAGCGACCGCGATTCGCAGCGTTGGCGAAGAGGCCGTACCGATCATTCGCGCGCGCCTGCCGCAGGCTCAGCCCGACGAGCGGAGGGCGCTCGACGCGATCCTCGCGGAGCTTGGCGGCAAGGACGCGTTCTCCACGCTGCTCGCGGGCATCGTGTCCACGGACTCGGAGGCGATCAAAGCGGCGACGCACGCGGTCCGGCATCATTTGAAGATCGCGAGCGGGCGCGACAAGAGGAGCTACGTCACCGAGACTACCCTCCTGATCGAGAAACAGGCCAAAGCGAAGGCCGCGCCCGAGGTGCTCGCCGCGGGGATCAAGATCCTCGGCTACCTCGAGGACGAGCGCGCGCTGCCGACCTTGTTGTCGTTCGCCACGGCAAAAACCTCGTCACCGCTCGTCAAGCAAGAGGCGCTCATATCGTTGCGCTTCGCAATGGGTGATTCGAAGGGAGATCCGAAGGTGATCGGCGCGCTGCTCGACGCGGCGGAGTCGACGGATCGATCACTCGCGCACGCGGCACTGCACACGCTCTCGACGCTCGAGGTGCCGGGCACGGCGATGAAGCGACTCGAGAAGCTGCTCTCGCACGAGGACCAAGAGCGCGCACGGTTCGCGCTCGCGTACCTCGCGTCGCAGAAGTCGGAGGCAGCTACGAAGAGCCTGATTACGGCCCTCTCCACGCTACCTCGCGCGCGCGCAGAGCTCGCCGCTGAGGCACTCGCGGGTCGCGCAGACGCGGCCACGGCGCTCGCCAAGCTAATGCTCGAGACCACCGATCCCGATCGCGCGTGGCTCGTGCGCAAGGTGCTCGCGCCGATCGCCAAGCAGGTGCCGTCTGCTTTGCGCAAGCAGCTCGTGGAAGAGGCGATGGATCGCCTCGCGAAGACAGGACGCAACTGGGAGGCGCTGTTGGACGTGGCGCGCGACGCGGATCCCGCAGGCGCGACCGACGCGCTTCGTGCAGCCGCGCAAAAGCTGAAGAAGGGCGGGCATGACGAGCGTGCCGCCAGCGTGCTCGCGATCGTGTGCAAGACCGACAAGGCAACGGACGACGATCGCGTCCAGCTCGCCGCGCTCGAGCTCAAGAAGAGCTCGCTGGATACACGCCCCGCCACTCGCGCGAACGACCCTTCGCTGCAGCGCATGGCGGGCTTGCTCGCGCGCAACTTCGACGTCGGCGCGGCGCTTCGCAAGGATCGCGCGCTCACGCTCGATCACCTCTATTACGTGGGCTTTCACTTCGCCGAAGACGGTCACCCGCTCGGCCTCGAGCTGCTCGCGTGGGTCGTCGAAAAAGGCGGCAAGACCAAGCTCGGGCGCGCGGCGAAGAACAAGCTCGCGCTCGCGAGCAAAGAGTAAAGGATGCGCATTCCCTTCGCTGGCGTGAACACCTCGCTTCGAAGGATCGCTTACGCGTTCGGTGCGCTCGCCGCGCTCGTGCTCATCGGCGCGGTCGCTTACTTCATCCTCGGTCATGGGCGCTGGACGTTCTCGGAGTGCCTGTACATGACGGTGATCACGATCACCACGGTCGGGTTCGCCGAGCTCACCAACATGCGCGAGGTGCCTGGCGCGCGCGCCCTGACGGTCACGCTCATCTTGAGCGGCGTGGGCACGATCGCTTACGTGCAAGGCAACGTGACGGCGCTCCTCGTCGAGGGCGTCATCGGGCAAGTGCTACGGAGAAATCGAATGCGAAAAGCCATCGCGGCGCTGAGAAATCACATCGTCGTCGCCGGCTCGGGGTCCACCGGCAAGCACGTCATCGAGGAGCTCGTGGTCACGAAGACGCCGTTCGTCGTGATCGACAAGAACAAGGAGCACGTGGATCGCCTCAGTTTTCAGCTCCACGGCGACGACTCCCTCCTGTACGTGATCGGAGACGCTACCGAAGATCACGTGCTCATCGAGGCCGGCGTCACGCGCGCACGCGGCGTCGTCGCGGCGCTCACGCACGACAAAGACAACCTGTACGTCACGCTGAGCGCGCGGAGCCTCAACCCCACAGCGCGCATCGTCGCGAAGGTGACCGAGGACGAAGCCGGGCCCAAGATGCTGAAGGCCGGCGCGACGAGCGTCGTGAGCCCGACGATGATCGGCGGCATGCGCATGGCGAGCGAACTCATCCGCCCCGAGGTGAACGAGTTCCTCGATCAAATGCTGCGCGACAAGGACAAGAACCTACGCCTCGAGGAGGTCCCCATTCCGACGGGCTCTCCGTTCGCGGGCCACGCTCTCCGCGAGGCGCCCATCCGCCGAGACACCAAGGTGCTGGTGGTTGCCGTGCGCGATCAAAACCGCGAGTTCGTCTACAATCCCGAGCCCGAGTTCGTCCTCGAAGAAGGAAGCACACTCATCGTCCTAGGAGACGCCGTAGGAGTTGCCAAACTACGCAAGATCCTCGCGACGACGTGAATCAATAGCGCACTCGCTTGGCGAGGTTGGGGCTCGATCATGCGAGCCCCATCTTGAAAGCTCGGGCATCGGGCAGAGGAGTCGGCACTCCCTCGAGCCCGCCCGCAGGCTCTCCCTGCACGCAACGACCTGCCGTCGTCACGATTGCGAGCCCGCCTCGGCGGGCTTGAGTGACGGTTCCTTGCTTCTACCGATGCCCCAAGCTTTCAAGATGGGGCTCGCCACCGGAGACGAAGCGCTAGCTAAGCGAGGGCGGGGCCGCGGGGATTTGTCGCGAAGAAGGCGCCGATGTTGATCGCGAAGGCCGAGGGGCCGGGGCCTCCTTGGTCGTCGTCGTCCTCGCGGTCCTTGCGCTCTTTGGCGCGCCGCGCACGCTCGTCACGCACCCGCTTGATCAGCTCCAACATGTGGCGCCTCGTACCACGAATCGGCGCGTGACGTAAAGGTAAGGGCGTTGCGCGTTGATTGGGGAGGCGTGGATAGGTACCGTGCGTCCATGCGCACCTTCTTCTTCGCGGTCCCGATGATCCTAATCGCCTGTGGTGGAGGCACGCCTCCCACGGACGCCACCTCGGCGACAGCGAGCGCCGCGACCTCCGCCGCGCCGAGCACCGCCCCGAGCGTGATCGCCAGTGCTGCGCCGAGCGCGAACGGCTCGGATCCTGCGGATGCTGACCCCAACGAGTCCGGCACGCCCATCACGATGGCCCCGCTGCTCAACAAGTCCACGGCGAAGTCGTCGTTCCCGAAGAAGGCCATAAGCGACCGCGAGTGCTGGCAAGCGACGATGATCACTGGAGACGCGCAGAAGGATTTCGCGACCATCATTGGCAAGTGCGGCACGCCTACCGGCTCGCTCGAGTACGCCAAGCCCGTCATCGGCCACCTGCACCACATCAAGGACAAGCGCGACACGTACACGCTCAAGCTGACCGGCGGGTATTGCTACCGGTACTTCGCGGTCGCAGATGGTTCGATCAAAGATCTCGACATCCTCGTCGAGAAGAACGGCGCGCTCGTGGCCGACGACAAGACGAGCAACCCCGTCGCGATCGTCGAGGCCGACAAGCAGTGGTGCCAGGACGAGGACGTCGAGTACTCGTTCCACATCGAGGTCGACGGCGTGGGCAAAGGCAACTACGTGTTCGGCGTCTGGGCTCGCCCCAAGTGAGCTAGTCAGAGGCGCGCGATGTCGACGCTCGCCGGCTCGTCGGGATCGAGGGGCAGAAGGAGCGTGAAGGTCGTGCCGCTCTCGCCGGTGGTCGTCACGTCGATTTCGCCGCGATGACCGTCCACGATGCGTTTGACGACGGCGAGACCGAGCCCGGTGCCGGTCGCGCGTGTCGTGAAGAAGGGCTCGAAGATGCGCGGTCGCACGTCTGCCGGGATCCCCGGTCCGGTGTCCCCGATCTCCACCTTCACCCCTTTGTGATCGTTCTTCATCCGCAGCGTGAGGCGACCCCCCGCGGGCATCGACTGCACGGCGTTCAACACGACATTGACGAACGCTTGACGAATCAAGCGCGCATCCACTCGGAGGCTCGGCAGCCCCGGATCGTAGTCGCGTACAACCACAACGCGCGGGTGTGACTCGCCGAGGGCCGCCTCTGCGGCGGCGTCGAGGATGGTCTCCACGCGCTCATCATGGAGCGACGCCGTCGCGGGCCGCGCGAAGTCGAGCAAGTCGCCGACGATGTGATTGAGCCGGTTCGCCTCTTCGTCGAGGATGTCGATGATCGTGCGCGCCTGCGGATCGTCCTTGAGCATTCGACGGATCGCGCCCACCGAGTTGAAGATGACGCCGAGCGGGTTGCGGACTTCATGCGCGACGACGGCGGCGAGCTCTCCGATGGCGGCGAGTCGCTCGCGGTGCACCATCTGTTGCTGCGTCCGCGCGAGCGTGGCGTAGCTCGATCGCAGCGTCTCGAACAAACGGTGCGCCTCCACGGCGGCAGCGAAGTGCGCTGCGGTGGCCGCCATCAACGCGAGCTCGCTCTCGCTCACGACATGCGGAAAGCCCGCGGTGAGCACGCCGATCGTCTCCGAGCGCGCGAGCAGCGGAACGAGCGCCAGCGAGTGGACCCCGTGATCGTCGAACGCACGCCTGCGCTCGGGGGAGGAGTCGCCCAAAAGGACGCTGGGTTTGCCCGTTCGCGCGAACACGCCCACCGGGCCATCGAGCGTGACCTTCGAGTATCGCTCGCGCGCCTCCGACTTGATGCCGTGCTCGTAGACGAGCTTGAGGTCGCCCTCTCGCTCGAGCAGGTAGATGCCGATGGTGCGGCATTTGAGCACCTGCAGGAGCTCGCGCGCGCCGACGGCGAAGAGAGAGTCGAGGTCGTGCACGGCCCCCGCGGCGGAGGCGACGCGGTTGAGAGCGGCGAGCTCAGCGTTGCGGCTCGAGAGATCGCTGATCACCCGCGCGGCATCGAGCGCGGCCGAGACTTGCGCGGTAAACAACGAGAACGCGGGGAGGTCCTCGGCCAGTAGCCAAGGGGCCGTCACGAGCAACAGCTCGGCGGGCTCGCCAGCGGCGTCGAGGCGAAGCACTACAGCACGCGTCAAGTTCGCCGCTCGCGCGCCCTCTTCGGCGTGCTTCGATGACGAGTCCGAGAAGAAGCGCGCAGCCGCGAGCGGGAGATCGTCGATGTAGGTCGAGCCCTCTTGCCACGCCTTCAAGACGTTGGGCGCCCACGTGCCGAGCGCACCGACTACCTGTCGTTCCGCCAGCGCTTCGAACCGTTCGATGGCGCCGGTCGACGCGCCAAGGGCGACGATGCGCAGACCGTCTCCGTCTGGCGCGAGGCGCACCCACGTGACGCCGAGCCCAGCAAGCCCCTCGGCCATCGCGGCGAACACCGCTTTGTCCGATTGATGCACCTGCACCGAAGCTCCGAGCCTCGCGAGCGCGTGGAGGTAGCGTGAGTGAAGGCTACGCTGGGCGCGATCGATCAGCTGGAACACCGTCTCGCTGCCTCCCTGCGTGACGAAGATCTCCACGAGCCGCGTCGTGCCGTCGAGTCGCTTCAGCGTGAACTCATACGAGTCCGGGACACGCTCGCCGCGCACTCTGCGCGCGTGTCGCTCGCGGAGGCGTTCGCGATCCTGGTCGGCGATGTAGTCGTAGATCGGGCGCCCCTCCAGCGCGGCGCTCGTCCCGCCTAGCAAATCCGCCATGCGCTCGTTCACGTAGACGAGCACCGAGTCGCGAATGACGCCGAGGGCGATCGGGGCGCGATCGGCCCAGTCTGCGTCGACGACGCGCGGTGCGGGGTCCGAGGGTGCGTTCGTCATCGGACCGGACCGTCATGTTACGGACAAGCCTACCCTTCGCAAGCCCTCCAACGGCTGAGGTCGGTCAGCTCTGCGTGTTGCCTTTGAAGGCGGTGATCGCATCATGCGCGTCGAACTCGAAGCGAAAGCCGGTCGCGTTGCGGAACGGCTTGCTGTCGATGACGATCGGAAACTTGATGTGCGAGAGCGCTCCCTTGGAGAGCCTCGGGAGGCCGAAGCGGCCCATCAAGAGATTGAACAACGACTCGGGCACCGGCAGCGGCGTGCGTCCGGCGGCGCGCGCGATCACCGACAGCGGCAGCGGCGGCGGCCCCGAGACGTTGAATACGCCTCGCTCGTTGCGCTCGAGCGCGGTCACGATGGCACTCGCCGCGTCGTCCTCGTGCATGAAGTGAAAGAGCGGGTCGAACCCGAGCACCATGGGCACGCGACGTCCGCGCAAGAAGCTCGCGAGCGTGCCGTGGTGTGAGGCGCCGAGTGTGTAACAGACGCGCAACACCACCGTCTCCAGCTCCGGGTAGCGCCAGAGCGCAGAGCCCGCGTAGAGATCGGCGGCGACGAGATCGGCGAGCTCCGGGAACGACGCGTTGCCGGTCGGGGGCTCCGCCTCCGTGTGATACATCGGCGAGTCTGCGTCGGCGCCGTAGTACGTGTGACGCCCGACGAACACGACACGTCGCACCGAATACGCGTGGCAGTAGTCGAACACCGCGCGCGTGCCGCCGAGGTTGATGCGGTAGCGATCGCGGCTGCTTTCGAGGAGGTGCGTCACCGTCCCCATGTGAATGACGGCGTCGGGTCGTTCGGTGCGGAACACGTCTTCGGCTGCGCGCTTGCGGATGTCGACGACGTGCAGCGTCACTTCCTTGGGAGCGCCGGGCCAGGGCCGTGCGTCGATGCCGATCACTTTGTGACCATTCGCGACGAGCTTGCGCGCCACGATGCGAGCGAGCAGTCCGGAGATGCCGGGGAGGATGACTTTCACTAGATGTGCCCTTTGGGATCATCACCACGGCGCGCACGCTCGCCCACGGCGATCAGCTCCGCGACGGCGGCCTTCACGACGCTGACCTTTTGCTCGATCG
This sequence comes from Myxococcales bacterium, assembly GCA_043784605.1. GTDB lineage: Bacteria > Myxococcota_A > Polyangia > Polyangiales > Polyangiaceae > JANYHY01. Next base: position 17,506 of record JAYVYD010000332.1, read on the forward strand.
CGCGATCGTCTTCGTTTCCCGTGCCGTCGAAGGTCATCGGTGCTCCGTAGTGCACCGACAAGTGCACCGGCAGCGGCAGCGGCAAAAGGTAGGGCGTGATCGGGAGGTAAGGCGCACCGACGAGCTTGCCGAGCTTGTACGCGTTGAAGACCGTGGGGATGGCGTCGCCTCCGCCGATGAACGCGAACGGGACGATCGGCGTCTTGGTCGCGAGCGCGAGCCGCATGAACCCTGTCCCGAAGTGCACGAGGCTCGTGCGCTCCCAATAGAGCTTAGCGGTACCGCGCGCGCCTTCGGGGAACACCATCAACAGCCGATCGTCTTCGAGTAGACGGATCGCGTGCTCCGGGAGCCCAGTGAATTGCCCGAGTCGCGACGAGAGCTGCGACGCGACGGGGAGACGCGTGATGAACTTCTCGATCATGCCCTGCGCGAGCCGCGGCGGTTCGAGCTCGAAGAACATCGACGCCACCACCATCGCGCCGTCCAGCGCGACGCCACCCGAGTGATTGCCGATGAGCATCGCGCGACCGCGCTTGGGGACGTTCTCCGTGCCGTATGCGCGCACGCGGAAGTAGTCTTTGTAAAAGACGCCCAACGCGCGGAAAAACCAGGCGAGGTGCGTCTTGCTCACGCCATAAGGGTCCACGCCGAAGCGGCCGAACGGGATCTCCAAGCGCGAGACGCGCTCCTCCACCTCTTCGCGTAGCGTCATGGTCCGACGATCTTCGCGTTGGCATTGCGTTTCTTGGGGCCGCTGACTTTGGTGCCGTGGAGCTCGACCCGGGCGTTGTCGCGCGCATCGATGGCGCTCTCGGTTCCGTCCACGCTGCCTTGCTCGACGATCACGTGCGCGTTGTCGTAGGCCTCGATGCCGATCGAACCCTTCAAGCTGCACCGCTTGACGTGGACGACGCAGTTGCCGGAGGCGCTGATCGCCGTGTCGCCGGGGATCGTCGCGTTGATGTCGCTCACGGTCACCTCGTCGTTGCCTCCGCACTCGAGCGTCTCGGTGCCACTCCAGCCTGATTGTGTGCGCACAAAGAAGATGCTCGCGACGAACCCGGCGATGACGAGCGGCAAGAGCACCAAGGCGATCACGATGCCGATCACGGAAGACCGTCGCGGCTTCGGCGGGACCGCGGCAAAATAGTGCATCTGCGGCTCGCCCGGCGGCGGTCCGTAGCCCATCTGCTGAAACGCATTCGGTGGCGCCATAGGAGGGGGCGGCGCGTTCACCGGATACGAGACCTTGCAATAGGGGCAGGTGAAGAGCGTCTGGCTGGGCGGCAATGGCGAAGGAGCGCCGCAAGACTGACAGGAGATCGAACCCATCGGCTGCATCGAACGGGGAGCCTACCATCACCCGTGACGGCAACGGAGGGCGCCGCTATCATCGGCCCCATGGAAAAGAAGCTGCCGGTTCAATCGTTCCTCGCACTCGCCGCGATCGGTTGGGCGGACGGGTCGCTTCAGCGCATCGAGAGCGCGGGCCTCGTGCGGGCGGCCAAGGAGTGCGGTCTCGAAGGAGACGCGCTCGCGAAGGTGGAGAACGCGTCGAAGGAGAAGCACTCGCTCGACGGGATCGATCTCGCCGGCCTCACGAAGTGGGAGCAGGTGCTCACTTACGCGCTCGCGTCTTGGTTCGCGGCACTCGACGGCGTCGTGTCCACGAGCGAGCACGAGACGCTCGTCTCGGTGGGCGACAAGCTCGGCCTCGATATGGCGCTGCGCATCCGAGCGACGACGGTCGCCAACGACATTGCCTGTCTCCACGGAGGCGGCAAGCCAGACCGATACGACTTCGTGAAGCTCGTGGAGCGCCTCAAAGAGCGTATGCCGCAGCTCGCCAAAGAGGCTTAGATACGGCGGATGTGGGGCGTTCCTTCCCGATATCTGCGACCAGCGGCTATTTCGCGTCCGCACAAAACTTTTCGCGTCCGCGGGCGTCCAACAGGACCATGCAAAACCGAACGCTCGCCCTCCTCGCCGCGCTGACCCTCGTTGCTTGCGCAAAGTCGGACAAGCCCGAACCATCCGCGAGCATCACCGATAACGGGACGGGCGTTCGCGCGAAGGGCGAAGATGGGAGGATGGGCGACCCGACGACTGTCGTGGCGACTCCGACCGCCGCGGCCTCGGCGCTACCCGCAACTCCGGGCGACGGGTTCGGACCGGGTCACGGCAGCTTGGGGTTCAACGGCTCCGCGAAGCCGCCTGCGGTGCCTGCGGTCGGGTTCGGCGGCAAGGATGGCGAGGAGCGTGATCACGACGACCCGGCGGCGCACCGACGTGAGGCCACGAAGGTCATGATCGACGGCAACGCTCAATCGATTCGCGCGGGCGAGTGGGACGACAACGCGAACTATCGTGAGTTCCAGAAGTTCCTCGGCTCGGTGACGCAGCCGATCCACACGGTAGACGTGCGCGCGCGACGCTTTCTCATCGTACGCGACTCCGAGGGCAAGGCTGTCCCCCATTGCCCCGTCACGGTGACGGACTCCGCGCAGCACTCGGTGATGCTCACGACCACCGCGTCGGGCCGCGCGATTTTGTTCCCTCACGCAGAGGAGCTCACGGGCAAAGACTTCACGGCGACCGCCGTCTGCACCGAGGACGTCGCGCGCACCACGTTCTCGCTCAACGACGACTCGGATGGCACCGTCAGCCTCGACCTGAAGAAAAAGCGCAGCCTCGGCAACACGCGCGCGGTCGACATCGCGTTCGTGCTCGACACGACCGGCTCGATGAGCGAGGAGATCGCCAGCGTCAAGTCGACGATCCAGAAGGTCGCGCAGTCGCTGCAAGGCCAAGAGGTCAGCATCCGCATCGGTCTCGTCGAGTACAAAGACCGCACGGACCCGTTCGTCACGAAGGTGTACCCGATGTCGAGCGATCTCGGCGCGGTCAGCAACCAAGTGAGCGGCATCGTCGCGAGCGGCGGCGGAGACATGCCCGAGGACATGAACGCCGGGCTGCACACAGCTCTCAACTCGCTCGAGTGGAACCCGCAAGCCGTCACGCGCGCGGCCTTCATCATCGGCGACGCACCTCCTCACCTCGACTACCAAAACGGGGCCGATTACGCGGCCGACATGAAGATCGCCTCACACCGCGGCATTCAGCTCTTCACGGTCGCCGCGAGCGGAATGGATTCTCTTGGACAAGCCGTGTGGCGCCAGATGGCCGCGTACACCGGCGCGACGAACCTGTTCGTGTTGCGTGGAGGCGCGGGCCCGCAGTCGACCGGCGGCGGCGACCCCATCGCGAGCTGCGGCGGCACACAGACCAACTACGCGAGCGGCAATCTCGATCAGCTCATCGTCCTCAAGATCAAGCGAGAGCTGAAGTCACTCGACGTAGACCCGATGAAGATCCCGGGATTGATCACCGACGAGAACGCCAAGCCGTGCGACCAGCGGATCGCGTTCTCGCAACAGTGAAGAACACCTCGGGCACGTTCACGTTCGAGACGTCACTTCTGGTCGGCGGCCCACTTGGGGCGCACCTTCTCGGCGCCGCGTAGCTCGCATCCCTTGTTGTGCTGGATGGGTCCGTCCGGCACCAAATAGCCGTCATTGACGCCCAGCTTGCCCGTGACGTCGGTGGGGCCCTCGCAGCCCTCCGCGATCCAAGTCGCGAGGAGGCTCATCTCTTCGTCGGTGTTCGCCGGTAGGCCCATCGGCATGCCTGGGCGATCCTTCGGGTAGTGCGGTCGCTCGTAGTCGTTGAACGCCTCGACGTGATCGCGCTGCTCCTCGATGCGGCGCTTCATCATCGCGACGATGATCGGCGCTTCCTTCTCTCCGGGCTTCGGGACCAACACGCTGTAGCGCTTGCCGTCCGTGCCCACCGCGCCCTGCACGAGCGTCTCGTAGGTGCGCATCTGAAGGCCTACGCCGTGGTAGCCGAAGCCTCCGGTGTTCCCGACGCCTTGGTCCTTCTCGTAGTCGTTCATGTGGCAATGCACGCAGACCTTGCCGAGCACGCGCTCCTTCATCTCGGAGTACGGCACCGCTCGATCGAGGACCTTCACGGGCTGCGGCACGTACGTCGCGGGCGCGGGCTTCAGCTCCGGGTCTGCGTAGTACACGTAGTCGCGCAGCACTTCTGCCTCTTCGCGCGAGGTGACCAGCGCGGGCATCGTCGTGTCTTTGAGGAGCGTCTGCGGCGCCATGATCCACGTGAGGATCGCGTCGGGTCGCGTGCGTAGCCGTGCGAAGCGCAGGTTCGGTGCGAGCAGCGTGACCGCGCGTGCGGCGATGAGCGTCTCCTTGTTGACTCCAAAGTCCACGTTGCCGAGCGTGTGGCATGTCGCGCACGCGCGTGACTTGAAGAGCTCTTTGCCTCGCTCCAAGCGCGCCGCGTCCGGCTGCGGCGGAAGCTCCGGCTTGTAGTCGGCGGCGAACGGATCGGGCGCGTCCGACTTCGCGGCGACGTAGCGCGCCACGGCCTTGATGTCTGCCTCCGTCAGCTGGTGACGGAACATGCTCTCTTCGAGCATCGGCCGTTGATCGAACGGCTCGGTCAAGAACGTCACGACATAGTCGGCGCGCATCCGACGCCCGAGGTTGGTGAGCTCCGGCACGCGCTGCAGGTGGAAGATGTTCTTCTGGTAGCGCACGACGATCGGCGCGCCCCACTTCTCGATGAGACTGTCGTACGTCTTGTCGCCGGGGTGAAGTCCCTTCAGCCACAGGTGACAGCCCGTGCATCCGTGCGGCTTGGGGGCTGCGGCGAGATCATCGATCAAGTGGCAGCGCGTGCACTCGTGCTTCTCCATCACGCTCTTGCCGAGCGCGATCGCCGACGCCTTGTCGTTCGGCGCCCACGTCACAGTAATGGGCGCGGGCGGGGCGGCGTCTGCCACCGCGACAGTGGAAGCGTCGGTCGTCGAGGCGGGGTCCGGCTTGGGACACGCGGCGAGCACGGCGACCGAAATGCATGCGACGAGGAGCGGGCTGAACTTCACGTTGCTTGCAGGCTGTCGCTCGCGCGCGTCGGCGTCAAGCCGGCTCGAGGTCTGCTTGGTCCTTCGGGATCGGCGACCGGCCGATCGCGACGGGTGCTCGAGTTGCCGACGAGCTCGAGGCGTTGCGCCTTCTCGGTGCTCCGATACGTGCCTCCGCTCGGGACACTCGCTTGTTCCTCGAGCTTCGCAATCCCGCGAACGAAGACCGTCTCGCCAACCTCGAAACGCTCTTCGACGAAGAGGAGATCCCGGGTCAGATCCACGGCCAGGTTGCGACGTGTCACGAAGGCGACGAACTCCGGGCTCTGCGCCATCCCCGGAAGGGTCTTTCGCGACCTCAGCACAGTCTTGTGTCCGGAGATGAGCGCGTGTTCGGTGTGAACGACGACGTTCATGTCCGCGCCGTCCGTGAGCTCGAGGCGCCCCAGTTCAATCAGAACGCTCCTTGCGCGCGCAGCTCCGCGTCCTTCTTGCCGGCGCGCACGCGCTTCACGATGCCCGCGATGAACAGCAGCATGGCCGGCGCCCACAGAACGAAGAGCGCGAGAACGAGATTCACGACGCCGTCCGAAAAGTCGTCGTCGTCGTCCGAGAGCAAGAGACTGAATGCGACGAGCGTCCAGAGCGCGGCGAAGAGCCCTACGAGCAGGCCTGCGACGATCATCAAGACCGAGCGCGTCTTCTTCGCGTCCAGGCTGCGCAAATCATCGGGCGGCGCCTGGAGACCGAGCGCGCTGAAATAGTTGTAGAGGTTCGTCGGCAGCGCGATGAGCGTGTAGATGAAAGAGATCACGCCCCACCAACCGAAGAGGAACGTGATGGTCGTCATCTCGAAGAAGTACTTGTCGATGCAGTGGCGGCACAGGTACCCGCGCACCGTCTTCGGCAGACGCATGAACAGGAGACCGATGTTCTGCATGAACGTGACGAGCTTGACCGGCGCGTCGCGTCCGCACACCTGACACGAGGTGCCTGCGCCTGGCTGCGGCGCCCAACCCACTTGCGGCGCGGCGACCATGCGCGGCGCCGGCACCGGCGGCCCGTAGCCCATCGCGGGGGCGGCGTAGTTGGACGGCAGCGTCTGATTGTGTGGCGGCACGTCGAACGGAGAGGGCGAGCCATTCGGAGCCGCTGCGACCTCGAAGCCACCGTTCTGCAGGTTCCTGCTGTGCAGCACGAGACCTTGCTGCTGCGCCGACTGGCGATGCCGATCGAGCATCTGCAAATCGATGTCCGCGTTGCCCGACTGGATCGTCGCCTTCCACCCGCCATTACTCATGAGGCAGAAAAAGATACTCGAAGGTAGCTCCACCGCAACGCGGAGGTGATCCACTCGCGACGCGCCGCGATGTGATCCGATCATGATCCGGCGGAAATCTCCCACCAAAATGCACGTGACGCGCTGGTGTCGATTGCGTGGCTCGAACGCTGCGCGTAATGAACCCATTCATCGGCGGGAGGTATTCATGAAGCGGTCGGTTGTGCTTTGGCTCGCGGGGTTTTCGGTTGTGGCGTGCTCGTCCAACGACGGGCTCAGCGTTTTCGACGGAGGCGCCGATGGCAACGGCGATCCGGGCGACGGATTCAACCCGCCGATCAAAAACGACGCGGCACCTCCGAGCGGCGACGGCGGTCTCTCGCTCTTCTACGCGAACGATGATCACTCGCTTTACCAGCTCGATCCGTCAACGCTTGCGCAGTCATCCATGAAGCTGATCGGCGACTTTGACTGCGTGCCGAGTCAAGCGAGCGTGATGACCGACATCGCCGTGAGCAAAGACGGCAAGCTGTTCGGTGTGAGCGCGACCGCCGCGTGGCCGCTCTCCATCCAGACCAAATCAGTCTTCTTGCCCGATGCCGGCGCGGACGCGGGCGTGAGCGACGGCGGCTCGATCGATGGCGGATCCAGCGACGGCGGCCCCTCCGACGCGAGCGTCGCGGACGCGGGCCCCGTGACCAAGACGATCGTGCACTGCGACGCGAAGTGGCCCCTGCCCTTCGGCACTCACTTCAACGGGCTCACGTTCTCCCCCGAGAACACGGTCTCGGCGAAGGAGGTGCTCATCGGCGGCAACGCGCTCGGCAACCTCTACGCGATCGACCAGTCGAGCGGTAACCCGACCATCGTCGGCACGCTCGGGATCAACAAAGACAACAGCCTGCCGTGGGGCGTCTCTGGAGACATCGTCTTCATGGCGAACGACGGGAGCCCTATCGGGTTCGCGACCGCGCGCACGTGCACCTCGAACAACGCGTGCGATCCTGTTGACACGCTGCTCGAGATCGATGTCAAGGCGCTGAAGCTCGGCAACAACACCAGCGTAGTCAAAGCCATCCGTGGACAGATCAAGCGCTCTGCCAACTGCGGAGACACGACACACGCGACGTTCGGCGCGATCTTCGGCATCGTCGCGTTGGGGTCGAAGGTGTACGGATTCTCGCGGTGGGGAGACTTCCTCACGATCGACAACGACACCGGTGGGGGTTGCTACAACTGGAGTGCGCCTGGCGTTAATTTCGCTGGCGCGGGCATCACGACGACTGCACCGGTGACGGCACCTCCTCCTCGGTAACTCGATCCGATGTGTTCGCGCGCGACTTGCGGTAATACGTCGCTATGCACGTCGAAAAGCACTTCAAGGGCGGCGCCACCGTTCGCGACGTCGTCATCGGCATGTCGGACGGTCTCACGGTCCCGTTCGCTCTCGCAGCGGGTCTGTCAGGTGCGCTCGCGCAGTCGCGCTTGGTGCTCACCGCAGGCCTCGCGGAGGTCGCCGCAGGCTCGATCGCGATGGGGCTCGGCGGATATCTCGCGTCTCGCGGAGACGCCGAGCACTACGCAAGCGAGCTCGCTCGCGAGAAGCGCGAGATCAGTGATCTGCGTGAGCATGAAGAGGATGAGGTCGTGGAGGTCTTCGCCGAGTACGGCCTCACGCGCGCGGAAGTGCAACCCGTCATCGACGCCTTCCACGACCGCCCCGACCAATGGGCCGAATTTATGATGCGCTTCGAGCTAGGGCTGGAAAAGCCCGAGCCCGGCCGAGCCTACAAGAGCGCTCTAGTCATAGGAGTTGCCTACGTAGCCGGAGGCCTATTCCCACTAGCCCCCTACGCGCTATTGCCAAACCCACACACCGCACTCGAAGTCAGCGCGGCCTCCACCCTCATCGCACTCGCACTCTTCGGCTGGGTCAAAGCCGGCTTCTCGGGAGCCTCACGCCCGCGCAGCGCCCTCCAAACCGCACTAGTGGGGAGCGCCGCCGCCTTCGCCGCGTTCATGCTCGCGAGAGCCTTCGCCTAAGCAAGCCGCAAGACCACAACTCCCCAATCTCCTCTTCGCCACCTGCGACCGGAGCGACCGGCGAGCGCGCGGTGCTTTTGATCAGGACCGCGGACCCTCTCGCAGTAGGCGATCGAGACCCACGTGTCCGAGGCTTTAGTGTCCGCGGGCACCATGATCGTTGAGCCGTTGCGCGGCTCAAGTGCGCGTCGCCGACGCCGCAACCCAAACGTCCAGCAGGTGCCCACCTCTCACCGCAAGTCGCGCGCGAACACCTCTGCGACCCACACGGAGCCGTCGGGATCGTCCACCACCGCGACGCCGATCTGCGTCACCTCGGCGCGCAGCATGTTGGCGCGGTGCGACGGGCTGAACCAGAGAGCGCGGTGCGCGAGCGTCACGGTCTGCGCGTGAGCGACGTTCTCGCTCACTTGTTGCGCCGACAAGCCTGCGCTCTGCAATCGTTGACTCGGATCGCCATCTCCCACGTCGTGCCCTACTACGTGGGCCTGCATCATGCGCCGTGCGTGCGCGAGGGCGAGCCCATCGAGTCGCGCGTCGCGTGCGAGCGCAACGAGGCGCTGGTCTGCGCGCAACGCCGAGAGCATCGCAAGAAGCGCGAGCCGCTCGTCCGAGAGGTTCGCGCCAGCAGCTTCGAAGGGCGCGCTCAGGTTAGGGATGCTCGTCGGTGGTGGCTCGTCGGCGAACACTTGCGCCATCAACGATGGCCGAGGCCCCGTCGCGGCGTCGATCACCACCTGCACCGTGAACGCACCGACGCGATCCGGAGCGAAGCGCGCGACGATTCTCGCGCCATCGAAGGACGAGGGCACGTTGTGCGGCTCGCCGCCAGGACCGACGACCACGACGCGCGCCCCCGTCGCCGGCACGTTCACGCGCGCGTCGATCGTGAGCCAAGTGCCGACGTGCGTCGTGGTGGGAAGCGCGACCGTGAGGTCTGCGAGTGCGTCGAGTGCCACCGCGGCAACGACACGCGTGCCGTCCTGCGAGTAACCCGTGGCGACGCCGCATCGCCGCAAGCCCGAGTCTTGAAACGACCGTCGCCACACGGTGAGCTTGGTCACCAGCGAGTCTTGATCCAGCGCGCGCGCGCTGACGATCCACGCGTGCGGCCACACGTGAGGCTCTCCGCTCGCGCGCAACGCGAAGGAGAGCGCCTCGGTATCGAGATACGGCAGCTCCAACGCCTTACGCTCGACGAGCTTCTTCGCGACGCGTCGCAGGCCGGCCTCTGATGTTCCACACGCACGCTGGAGCTCGAGTTCTTGGTCGGTGAGCTCCGCTGCACTCACTGCGATGGGCGACTGCGTCTGCGTCTCCCAAGCCCAACTGGGCTCCGTTTGCGCGTGCGCGAGCGTAACGACGCACGTGGCGCATACGAAGGCAGGGCACCTCACGCGACGATCTTATTGCGCTCTCCTCGGCGGGTCACTTTTGTTGCCACGGCGCGCAAGCGCGAGTCCGACGCGCAGCCCCAACAAGAAGGAAGCGAGAACCGCGAGACCGATGCCGAGCCCGCTCACTCAACCACGTCAATTCAGCGAGAAGCTCTTACCGACGGTGACTTCGCCGCCCGAGAACGCGGGGACCTTCGCCCCGCGGAACTTGCCCGCGACGCAGCCGCCGACCGATGTGCCAGAGAACGGCGGAGTGTCGACATCGACCGATTTGACCGAGCCGTTCGGCGCGAACGTCACCTTCACGTGGCCGGAGCCGGTGGGGCCGTCGCCCTTCTTGCACGAACTGAGGTTGCTCGCGATGCCGCCAAGCGCGGACGCCGCTTGCCCGCGATCGAACGGCGAGCTGCCACCCGTGGGAGCAGCCACGGTGTTGCCGCCCGCGCCCGGGCAGGGAGCGCCAGCGCCCTCCGCCATCTGGCAGTTGAAGTCTCCGGCGGGGCAGTGGCATCGACCACCGCCAGCTGGCGTAGCGGTCGCGGGGTTGGTCGCGGCCGTCGTGGGGTTGCTCGTGGTCGTCGTGGAATTGTTCACGCCTCCGGTCGGAACCCTGCCCGTGTTGTTCGACACGCCCACGTTGGGAGGCTTCGGGCCGCCAGTGCCGGGAGCCGTTGCGGTCGGCACGGGGTCGTTCGTCGCGACGGTCGCGCTCAGCGTAGCCGTCGTCGGCGTCGTGTCCGTCGGGGCGGTGTTGGCGATGCTCGCGCTCGGCAGTGGCGCGATGTTGTCTGGCTTCTTCAGCACGAAGAGCGCCGCGACGACGATGATGCCGAGCACGGCAAACCCGCCGATGATGCCGATGATGAGGCCCGCGTTGTTCTTGCTCTGCTGCTGCTGGCCGCCGTGCATCTCCGGCATGTCGGATGGCGGAGGCGCGAGAACCGGGGCCGCGAGCGCTGCGCTGAACGCACCGCCGCCGCTGAGGTTCATGATGTCGTCGACTTTGTTCGACCGCTGTCCCGTGTCTTTGGCCATCGATTGACCGAGCGCGCGGATGTCGATGAGGCCAGAGCCGTCGCCTTGTGCGGTCGTCTTCGGCTCGTCTTTCGGAGCGGACTGCGTGAGAGCGTTGAGCGAGAAGAGCACGCTGTTCTCGTTGCGCTCGCCGGTCTTGGCGCTGCCGGGGGCCATCTGTGGGTTCGCAGCGGCGCTCGTCATCACGTCCTCTTCGCCGCCAGCCGCTGCGGCCGATCCGAAGAGGTCCGCGCCTCCACCTCCACGACCGCCCGCGCGCCGCGCCGCCGCAGGAGCCGCGACTGGAGCCGGATCACCGCCGCCGAAGAGCGGCGAGCCGTTCGATGAGCCGACGTTGCCACCGCCGCCGAACAACGAGCTGAAGCCCGGCTGCTGCTGCTGCGCCGCTGCTGGCGAGTTGCCGATCGCGGTGGCGTCTTCGGAGTGATCCTGAGGCACGTGCTCATGCGCCGCAGGTCCGCCGAGCGCGGTCATGAGATCGCTGATCTCACGAATGGGCAGCCAATCGCCCATGCCTTCTTTCCAGCAGAACGTCTCGTCGGTGACGACGTTCGAGCGGTAAGACGCGACGATCTCGGCGGTCGTCATAGTGCGTTGATCGCCGTCGGCGACGTTCACCGTCCACGAGTCTCCGGCGCCCGAGGCCGCGTAGTCGTAGCCAGCTGCGGGCGCGGCCTGTTGCGCGTTCGCGTCATAGGCTTGCGTTGCGCCTTCGGTTTCGCTCCCGTTGATGACGATCGTCGCACCGCATTTCTTGCAGCGGATCTTGACGATCTTCCCGAGGACCTTCTCGTCCGCGATGGTGTACTTGGCCTGGCACGATTGGCAGGAAATTTTCATCGCGTAGTCAATCCTCCGAAGGAGCGCGCAGCGTGGCTTGTCACACGTGTGCTCAATCTCGTCTTTGTGAATCAGGGTGAGAGTACGTTGTTCTCTGCGAGATCGGGCAAAGTATAGCCAGTCGCATCGATCTCGATCAAGTGAGCCGTGTCTGCATGCTTGGACGATCGCTCTCGCTGAGGTGTTGGCGAAATCTTCCCAACACGTCGGGCTAGTTCAACAGCACCAGCGCCGTGCCGTCTTTCCCGCAGAAAGTAGCCTCCGCTCCGAATCGTCCGCCGCAAGTCGGACAGATCTTTCCCTTCGTCTTGGCGACGGGCGCTGGCGCAGCCGTAGGAAGCATCGCGTGTGGCACTAGCTCGTCGCCGTCATTCGGGCACACTTTCACACCCGGATCGTAGCCTCGACGGCACGTGGGGCACACACTGCCCGAGGGGCCCGGGCTCAACGATGAGCGGCTGACGGGCACGAGTCGGTTGCCATCGTGAGGGCAGAACCCGCCCGATAGACTGAACTCGCGCCTGCATGAAGGGCACACGCTGCCCTGCCCCGCGGGGCTCTCGGCCTTCAGCTTCTCGACGTGATCGGCGGCCTTTCGCTTGCTCTCCTCGTGAGCGGCGAGCTGCGCTTCGTGCTCCATCTTGCGTGCGCGCTTGCGGTCCTCGACCTCGCGCAGGCGCGCTTCGTGTCGCGACTCGGCTTCCTTGGCGAGCATGGCTGCGCGCTGGCTGCGGCGCCAACCGAACAGCGCCACGACACCGAGCACCGCTGCGATACCGACGATGATCGCGATGAAGATCGCCTTGCGCTGCTTTCCGCCGTCGTCGCCGTGCGCCTCGCCGCCGCCGATCGAGCCTGATGCGATCGAGACCGTCGACGCGCTGTCGCTCTCACCCGACGCGTTCAGACCGGACTGTGCGAGTAGAGAGTCGTAGTGCGACGCGCTGGTCACCTCGACGGTGACCTTCGTGGTCTTGCCGGCGGCCGTGATGGTGAGGTCCACGCTTCCCTCGGGTGCGTCGGCGGTGACGGTCACCTTGCCCGAGGGATCCACCACGACGCCCTTGCTCCCGTCGGGCCCGCTCCACGTCGTCGAGGTCCGCGTCGCGCAACCCTTGCTGTCGGTGACGACGACGCGAAACGCGAACGACTCTCCCTGCCGCAAGATCTTGCGGGAAGGGCGCACCTCGAGCTGCGCGGGCTCGCCCGGAGTTCTGCACTGGTTCGTCGGTGGTGTCGGTGTCGGTGTCGGCGTCGGCGTCGGCGTTGGCGTTGGCGTTGGCGTCGGTGCTGGCGTCGGTGTGTCGGACTGGACGAGCTCGAACGTTCGCGTTCGCGTCACGTCCGCGATGCAGTTGTTCGCCGCATTCACGGTGCCGATCTCGTAGCGACCCGTCTCCGTCATCTGGATGTGCGTGTCGCTCGTCGCCTGCACGAGCGTGTTGATCGCGGCATAGCGCGGGTCGTTTCGCGGAGTCGTGCAGCGCGTTCGCCACGTGCGCGCGGAGGGATCGTGAGAGTGCGACTCGCGAGCGAGCGTGGGCATCGGATCGTAGCAGTCGCGCGTGTTGTAGGTGCGGCCACCGCCCACGATCGAGAGTTCGTCTCCCTCGACGTGAATCGAGACGGTCTCGCCGCCACCCGTCGTGCCGCTGATCGGCGCGGGGCCGCCGCACGTGTTGGGCGACCAATTCTTGACCGTGAAGTCCTCTCGCAACGCGCTCTGCTTCCACTTGCCGTCGAGCACGTCGGCGCGCGCGGGGCCCTCCATGGAGAACGCGAAAAGGACGAGCCCCAGCAAAAGGGCGCACAGACTGGCGAGCTTCGCAGCAGGCATCAGGGGCCGGGAACGTACCAGATTGTCGCAAAGCGCGTGTGCATCGTGGTACGGTGCCGCACGCTCGAACAGAGTGAAAGTGCGAACCTTCAATAGGTGGGGTCGCGTGTTTGGGAGGCTTGCGATGAGATCGTCTTTCTTGCGAAACGCTTGGCGAACGGCGCTTGGGGTGGGGGTCGCGGCCGCAAGTATGGTCGTGAACGACGCACGCGCGGAAGACGCCGTCGTCAACAACGGCGCAGGGTTCGACACGCACCTGTTCCGTCCCGCGATGGACTCGAAGGGGTTCTACGCGACCAACGGCTCCGACATCCTCGGTCACCTCGACTGGAGCATCGGTCTCGTCATCGACTACGGCCGCGCGATCATGCGCCTCGATAACAACCTCGCGGCCGGCCGATCGAACATGATGATCGCGCACTCCTTCCAAGGAACCGCGCAGGCCAACCTTGGCCTCTTCAACCACCTCGTCATCGGCCTCGACCTACCGGTCAACTTGCTGAACGGCGACGGTCAGGCGGACACGACAGACCCGAACAACCCCAAGCAGTCCGTGCCAGGTTGGACGGCCAAGGGCCTCGACTCGCAGACCATCGGCTTCATCGGCGGTCACGCGAAGTGGCGCATTCTTCGGGTCGAAAAGGGCTTCGGCCTCTCGCTCGCGGTGCAAGGCGGCGCTCCCGTGACGGACGCGCCGAAGGGCGGCGGGGCCGAGCCCGGGTTCTTCGTGTGGCCGATGCTCATCGCGGACAAACACTTCGGCGCGACGGGTCGCTTCAAGGTCGGCATCAACGCGGGCTTCCGCGCGCACAGCGTGAGCGAGACCAAGTTCGACACGGGCCTGCTCGACGCCAACAAGTTCCGCGACGGCCAGCTCCTCACGTACGGTCTTGGCCTCTCGTTCCGCGCGACCGACGTACTCGACCTCGTCGCAGACACCTACGGCACGTTCCAAGTGACGGGTGACTCTTCGAGCGCGCTCAAGCCCTCGAACGAGGTGACCGGCGGCATCAAGCTCTTCGTCGAGCGCAACAGCTACCTGATGCTCGGCGGCGGCACGCGCTACACGAGCGGCTTTCAGACGGCCGACGGACGCGCGTTCATCGGCTTCATCTTCGAGCCCTCCATCGGCGACCGCGACGGCGACGGCTACAAAGACGACGTCGATCAGTGCCCCGACGAGCCCGAGGACTTCGACGGCTACAAAGACGAAGACGGCTGCCCCGATCCCGACAACGACAACGACGGCATCCTGGACGTCGACGATCGCTGCATCAACGAGGCAGAGGACCGCGACGGCGATCACGACGAAGACGGCTGCCCCGAGGGCAACGACGGCGACCGCGACGGCGACGGCATTCTCGACTCCATAGACAAGTGCCCCGACGTTCCCGAGGACCGCGATGGCTTCCAAGACTCCGACGGCTGCCCCGATCCGGACAACGATCAAGACGGCATCCTCGACAAGGTCGATCAGTGCCCGAACGATCCGGAAGACAAAGACGGCTTCGAGGACCAGGACGGCTGCCCCGATCACGACAACGACAAGGACGGCATCGTCGACGTGAAGGACAAGTGCCCCGGCACCGACGCGGAGCTCGCGCAGGGCAAGGACACCAAAGAGACCTACAACGGGTTCGAGGACGAAGACGGCTGCCCCGACAAGGGGAGCGTGCTCATCCAGGACAACAACATCATCATCCTCGACAAGATCAAGTTCAAGACCGGGAGCGCGGAGATCCTGCCCGAGTCGCACTCGATCCTCGATGCCGTGTCGACCACGTTGATCCACCATCCGGAGTTCACGCTCATCGAAGTCGCGGGACACGCGGACGAGCGCGCACCGGACGAGTACAACCTCAAGCTCACGCAAGACCGCGTGAACTCGGTCATGGCGGCCATGATTTCTCGCGGCGTCGAGCGCGGCAAGCTGCGCGCGAAGGGCTACGGCGAGTACTGCCCGGCTGACCCGGCGCACAACGACAAGGCCTGGGAAGAGAACCGCCGCGTCGAGTTCAAGATCGTCAAGACGCAGACGGGCGGCACCGGTGTGGAACTCGGTTGTCAGAATGCTCGTACGCACGGCGTGAGCCCCGATCCCGTTCCTTGATCCGCTGCGCGCGGGGCGAAGGGGGGCACCTGCTGACGGCAGAGGTTATTGCTCGGCGACGCGCAGTACTTTTGCTCGTGCCCGCGGACACTAAAGCCCCGAGTTCAAGATCACTCTCGTGTGCTGCGAGAGGGTCCGCGGTCCCGAGCAAAAGCACCGCACGCTCGCCGGTCGCTTCGGCCGCAGGTGGCTAAGGGGATGATTGGGGTGAGTTTCGACTGCGGCGAACAGCTGAACTGCTTCTCCTAGAAGGCTGTACCGCCTTTCGCGCTGCGGTTGGCGAGAGCAGTCTCGACTGCACTTAGAGCTTTGGGATGGAACCCTCGGACCGCCGCATATGCCACGCTGATGCCGACGACTGCACATGTTCTGCCTCTCGTCGTCAGCACGACCAACGCGATCATCGTGAGGTAGCCGAAGGCGAGACCAACGACGAGCGGAGGCCAGACGATGTAGGCGATCGGGCCGACGAGCGGCGCCACACAGAGCAGCGCGACGAGCGCTCCCATCGCGAATCGTGCTCGGCCCCACATTCGATCGCAATCATTGCAGAGCGGGACTTCGAGACGTCGAGCCGGTAGCAAACCCAACGACCGGCGAGCGTGCGGTGCCTTTTCCTGGGACGGGCGACCATGTCGCGAGCGAGCGAATGACACGACGCCGGCGCTTTAGTGTCGGCCGGCATGACCGTTGAGTCGTTGCACGGCTCAAGTGCGCGTCGCCGAGCCACAACCTCCCCGCCAGCAGGTGTCCCCTCCTTCGCCCCGCGCGCAGCGGATCCACAAAACGCGAAAGCCGCGATCAAAACGACCGCGGCCTCGCAAGAAACAAACGAAGAGAAAAGTGGGTCAGCCTGGTGCAGGCTTCGGCGTGCCACCGCCGCCAAAGATAGAAGCAACCTTGCGCTCCTTCTTCTGCTTGTCCTTCTCCGCATACGTCGGGATGTGAACCCGCGGCTTGTCCGGCAGCGTCTGCCCATCCCAGAGCATCTTGAGGTCGGACTCGTCGAGTGTCTCGCGCTCGAGCAATGCCTTGGCGATGACCTCGACCCTGTCTTTCTCTTTGGTGAGCAGCGCGCGTACCTTCGCATATTGCTCGTCGACGATCGATCGGACCTCTTGGTCGATCTCGCGCGCCGTCTGCTCGGAGTAGTCCTTGCTGCGCGAGTTGTAGTCACGACCGAGGAAGATGGATCCCTCTTCCCCGCCAAACGCGAGCGGACCGAGCTTCGACATTCCGTAGTCGCAGACCATGGCGTGGGCGATGTCCGTGAGGCCGCGGATGTCGCTCGATGCGCCGGTGGTCAGCTTGCCGAAGAAAATCTCTTCTGCGATGCGGCCACCGAGGTAGCTCTGAACCTGCGCCTCGAGCTGCTCTTTGGTGCGGCCGAGGATGTCGCCTTTGGGGAGCGCCATCGTTAGACCGAGCGCGGGACCGCGCGGGATGATCGTGACCTTGTGCACCGGATCGTGGTCGCTGTTGGTCATCATGATGACCGCGTGGCCGGCCTCGTGGACCGCCGTGTTCCACTTCTCGGCGTCGCTCATCACCATCGAGCGGCGCTCGGCGCCCATCATGACCTTGTCTTTGGCCATCTCGAAGTCGATCATCCAGAGCGCGTCTTTGTCTTGCCTGGCGGCCAGTAGGGCTGCCTCGTTGACCAGGTTCTCCAAGTCCGCGCCAGCAAAGCCAGGCGTGCCGCGCGCGATGATCTCGAGGTCCACGTCCGGAGCGAGCGGCGTCTTCTTGCTGTGCACGCGGAGGATCGCCTCGCGACCCCGCACGTCGGGCCGCGACACCGTCACGCGACGATCGAAGCGACCGGGGCGAAGAATGGCCGGATCGAGAACGTCAGGGCGGTTGGTCGCCGCGATGATGATGACGCCCTCGTTGGACTCGAAGCCGTCCATCTCGACGAGCAACTGGTTCAACGTCTGCTCGCGCTCGTCATGTCCGCCGCCGAGGCCTGCGCCGCGATGACGACCGACAGCGTCGATTTCGTCGATGAAGATGATGCAGGGCGCGTGCTTCTTTCCCTGCTCGAACAGATCGCGTACGCGGCTCGCGCCGACGCCGACGAACATCTCGACGAAGTCCGAGCCGGCGATGCTGAAGAAGGGGACGCCTGCTTCACCGGCGATGGCGCGGGCGAGCAGCGTCTTGCCGGTGCCCGGTGGGCCGATCATCAAGACGCCCTTGGGGATGCGACCGCCGAGGCGTTGGAACTTCTTAGGGTCCTTCAAGAAGGCGATGATCTCTTCGACCTCGTCCTTCGCTTCTTCGGCGCCCGCGACGTCCGCGAACGTGACCTTGTTGGCGCTGTCCGAGAGCATGCGCGCCTTGGCCTTGCCGAAGCTCATCGCCTTGCCGCCGCCCGCTTGGAGCTGGCGCATGAACAAGAAGAACATCACCGCGATGATGAGCATCGGCAGCAGAGTTATGAGCGTGCTCGACCAGAACGGCGAGCTGTCCTCTTTCTCGAACTTGATCGTCGGCGGCGCGATGTCCGCCTTCTCAGGCTTGAGCGAGTTGAGGAGCGCGTCGTCCGCGATCGGACCCACGGTCTCGTGTTGACCGCCCTTGTCCGTGCCGCTGGGCTTGAGATGGTAGCTGTACTCGCCGCTCGGCCCGAGTTTGATGTCGATCTCGTCCACCTGGCCCGAGTGCACGTCCGCGAGGAATTTGCTGAACGGCGCCGAGCTGGTCTTCGGGGTGGGCTGCAAGAAGGACCAGATCGCCAAGAACATCAGGATCAGCAGGACCCAGAGCAGGAGCGTCTTGTGCGATTGCTTCACTTCGAAACCTCGAGAATCGGTGAACGGTGGGGAGACGAGATCAGAATCGATCTACGAACTTATTGTAAGGACTTACCATCGAAATGACGAGGGTACCACCCGACTCCTACCACCCCGCGACATTGTTGGATGCGGCCGATCCGGCGGGGTTCAGCCTGTTTGGTGATTACGTCGGCCCGGTAGCGCTCTTGGTGCTCGTTCATGTTTCTTAATGAGGAGCCCTGACGCTGGGCGCGCGATCAGTCCTCCGGGGAGCCACACTTCGCCCTTCCTAGTGTGGATGATGTCGAGCAGCGCGCGTTGCGTCGCGCGGGGAATCGCGAGGGCTGGGCTGCCTTCGCGGGCCGGCGAGAGCTGATCGGCGAGCGCGCAGAGATGCAAAACGATGCTCGGGCTCAGGGCGGAAAGCAGCGGCATCAGCTCGAGCCGCACGCGCGTTCGCAAAAATCGTGGAGACGTGTTCGACGGATCGGTGGCGAAGGCGATGCCATGACGCTCGGCGTGCGCGAGTACATCCGATTTTCGCGCGCGCAACAGCGGACGGACGAGGTCGCCATCTCTCGGAGGCAGGACGGCGAGACCCGCTGGCCCGGCTCCGCGCAAGAGACGCAAGAGCACCGTCTCCGCGCGATCGTCTGCGTGATGGGCCGTGGCGATGAGCTGGCACGAGGCGAGAGACGCAGCAACACGGAGCGCCTCGAACCTCGCCGTGCGCGCGCGAGACTGCAGATTGCCGCCCGGAGACACGCGGAGCACCGAGCGTGCGAACGGAACCCGCAGATCGTTCGCGAGGGACTCCGCCAGATCCAGCTCGGCCGCGGCGCCCGCTCGCAGCCCGTGGTCGACTCCATGCGCGACGACCTCGTGCCCGAGACGCTCGCGCAGAGATGCCATCACGTGCAAGAGCGTCATCGAGTCGGGTCCACCGCTCACCGCGACGAGCACACGCTGTCCGCGCTCGAGGCCGATCTCCTTGGTGAGCGTGGCGCGCGCGAGCGTGAGCAAGGTCGGCGGGTGCGAGCCTCTCATGGCCCCGCGTCGAACTCTTTGCAGAACACGATGAACTCGTCTTCGAGGCTCTTTCTGTGGGGATCCGTGGGGTACCCGTGGACGCACTGGGCGCGGTCCGCGTCGAAGTGGGCGCAGTCGTCGCAGCGGAACAAGAGCAGAAAGCGGCGCGCCTCGTGACGGAGCACGTCATCGACGTGGGTCTTCACTTCCGTCGCCTCTTCAGCACGACCATCGTCTCGCAGTGGCTCGTGTGTGGGAACATCTCGAACACGGTCGCGCGCTCGAACGCGTAGCGCGGCGCGAGCGTTTCCAGATCGCGCGCAAGTGTTCGCGTGTCGCAAGAGACGTAGACGACGCGCTTGACGTGAGTGACCGCGGTGAGAGCAGCGGCGATGTTTGCGGCTCCCGCGCGCGGCGGGTCGAGCACGACGACGTCGACGTTCTTCGGGATCTCCTGGCAGGCGACGTCGGCGGCGCGAACGGTCGCGGTGAGATCGCGTCGCTTCAGGTTGCGTCGAGAGGCCTCGCACGAGGCGCTGTCCAGCTCGACGGCGACGAGCTTCTCGTTGTTGCGCGCGAGGACCATAGTGAAGTTGCCGGCGCCGGCGTAGAGCTCGAGCACGCGCGAGCCACCACCCACGGCCTCGCCCACGGCGCGTGCGAGCCTGCCGTTCATCTCTTCGCTCGCCTGCGCGAAGCCGGCGGGTCCGAGCTCGAGGGGCTGTGCGTCCGCGCCATCCATCCACGGAGTCGCGTCGCCGACCACGGAGGGACGCGCGCTCTCACCGCACGAGAATCGAACGCCGCCGAGTGCACCCTCGCTCACGAGCGCCTCCGCGCGCGCATAGACCGTGGCGGGGAGCTCGCGCGACCACGAGACGGAGAGCACAGGCTTGCGATCGGGGAACGCACCTCGCGTCAGGCGCGCCTCGCCCTCTCCCGACGCGCCGTCGAACAACCCGGCGACGAACGCGCGCGCGTGGTCGAGCGACGGATGCAACACGACGCAGGACGCGACCTCGACGGGAGCGTGACTCTCGCCTGCCATGAAGCCGACGACCGCGCGACCGCCGCTGGCTTTGACGTGCAGGCGCGCACGCGTGCGGTAGCGGAGGAGCGTGCCTGCGCGCACGACGACGAGGTCGGCTCCGTCAGGCAGCGCGAGCTTCACGTGCGCGGCGTGAGCGTCGAGCTGCGTGTCGCGCGAGAGATGCATCCAGTCGCACCCGCCACAGCGCTCGAACGCTTCGCACGGCGGCTCCGCGCGTGAGGAGCTCGCCGTGAGGATCGAGCGGATTTGGCCGCGCGCAGGCTTGCGGGAAAAGTCCGCGGCGACCAAGAGCTCGTCGCCGAGCGCCGCGCGCGGGACGAACACTGCGCGGTTGTCGCCTGCGCGAAGGACGAGACCGACACCCTCCCCCGTCGGCGCGAGCTCGTGGATGCGCAATCGCACCTCAACGAGGCCTTGACCGTGCTTCACCGACACGCGAACACCGCGTAGCTACCGGCGGGCTCTCCGAACGGCAAGAGCGCGCGTCTGTTCGACCATGCGACGGCGACGCGTGACTTGGTGACGGCGATCGCGACTGATCCGTCGACGTATGCCTGAGGGATTCGAAGATCGTCCGACAAGACCACCTCGCGCAGAAACGCTGGCGTCGAGCTCGTCGCGTGATCGAGCACTTCGATCACGATCGTACGCGCGCGCGCGGCGGTGACGAAGAGTCGGTCCGAGCCACCGATGGCGTCGAGCGAGAGTACGGGGCCGGTGCCGTTAGCGAGACCGAACCCGATATCGAGCGGCGCACCCTTGACGCCAAAGTCGTAAGCACGCATCACGAGATCGGTGCTCTTGCCGCCGCCGTCCGTGATCACGAAGGCACGCGTGCCTAGCGCCGCGACCGCGCTGAGGTTCGCGGGCAGCTGATCATCGGGAGTGGTCAGCCCGATCGGATCGCCCATGCTGGCCGTGAGGTGCACGCGCGCTTGTGAGCCAGACGGAACGCCCGCGTCTCCGAGGTTGACGCCCGCTCCGTCGACCGAAACGATCTGCACGCCAGACGAGCGCGCGACATGCACACCGGTGTCGCTCGGCTTTCCGAACGACTTCGACGCGGACACCGTGGCGCCGTTGGAGAGTTCGAGCACGCTCGTGCCGTCAACGCGTAGCGCGAGCACCCAGAGGGTCGCATTCACCGAAGCGAGCGAGCGCGTGGAGAGCTGCATGGCGGGACCCGGCGGTTGCGGCGCGAGCACCATGTTGCGCGCCGTCACTGCGCCCGTGCTGGACAACGGAAACAGCTCGACGCCGCTCTTGCTGGCGCACGGAGGTCGCGACACGACCGCGAGGCCCGGCGCGAGCGCGGTGGCGTCGTCTCCGAACGCTCCCTTGCAGTGACCGTTGATCGCCGTCGGCGACGGGAGCGGCAGCACCGCGCCGTCTTGACTGATCGGCAGTAACGTCAGCTGCATGGTTCCGTCGAGCTGCGAGAACTCCGTGTAGCCGATGACGAAGCCGTCGCCCGCGGGGATGACGGTGGGCATGCTCACCTGGAGCTGTTCGACCTCCTGCGCGTTGGCGAACGGACCCGCGCCCACGAGTTGCATCGAGCAGTTGGCGCCGAACGAGGGGTCGTCGACGCCGACGGGAGGCACGCATCGCGCGCCGCTGCACACCTCATTGCTCCTGCATGCGGTCGCTGGGTTCGTGGCCACCGCGCGAGTCACGACATGCACGTCGCGCGCGGTCGTGACGTCGACCACGGTGCAGCCCGCGCTGAGCACTCCGCAGTCGGCGCCCCTCGCGACCGCAGCGAATCCGTACGCTCCCGATCCGAGCGCGCCGATGGACGGAGCAGGAGAGCCCGCCGCGAACGCGACGCGCTTGGAAGCGCCGATCTGAGGGAGCCCGCCCACGAGCTGCTCGCCTGTCGGGCACCGGCCCGCGAACGCCGCGACCTCGACCCACTTCACGTCGGCGCTGATCGCTTGTGGGAGGTCGACCTCGAACTGAACGCTAGGCGTCGCGCAGGCTTGTCCGCCGATGACCCCGCAGAGGAACGCGACGACGACCACGGCTCGAGCATGCGGCGCGCGTCTGAGTCTTGGTCCGTACTCTCGCGTCGCTCGAGCATGCGGCACCGCCGTGCTCGACGCCGTCATGGCGTCATCGACACGGTCTCTACGTCGACTTGGTCCGCGAGGATCATCACGGTGATCGTCTTCATGATGCCGTTGGAGACCAATCGCAGTCGATGCTGACCTACGGGGAGCGCCTTTTTGTACACGGGAATTGGGAGCGAGGTCGTACCGTCCAGGATCGTGTCGCAGCTCGGTTTGCATATGACGGTGAGCTGACCTGTCGCGATCTTGCCGCCGCCACCGGTACTGGGGTTGCCATAGGGAGACGCGGGAAGCGCCATCGGCAGCGGCTTCGTGCCGGTGTTCGTCGGAGGGTTGTTGACGACCGGCTGCGTCGTCGGCGTGTTGTGAGTGACGGCGGCCACAGAAGGACGTGCGCTCGCGACAGGCAAGGCCGACACGACCGGCGGCGCGCTCGCCAGCGCGCTGGGAAAAGCGGGCGGAGCATCGTTGATCAGTGACGTCGGCGCGAGAGCCTCATCGAATTTGACGCGCGCGGCGGTGAACGGCGCACGGCTCGACCCAACAGGCGCAACGACTGGAGCCGGCTTCTTTCCCGGCACGGCGACGATGTACACGACGCTCAAAAGAATCAGTGCAGCAGCGCCGGAGAGCAACGCCACGGCCCAGATGGGGACGCCGCTCTTGATCGCGCGAATCTCGACCGTGCGCTGATCGAGCGGTGGCAGCGGCGCTTGCGCCTGAAACGGCATCGGCAACGGGGGCTGCGCGATCGGCTGATCGTAGTGTTGGTGTTGGTGGTGCTGTTGGTGTTGCGGAAACGGGAACGGCAGCGCCGGCTGCGCGCTCGGTCGTGACGGCATCGCGAGCGTCGTGTTGAGCCCCTTGTTAGGAGGGACCGTGGGGACGCGAGCTTGCGGAGGCGCCGAAGAGTGCTCCACCACCACGGCGGGAAGCGGCGCGTGATCGATGTTGCGCGACGGCAGCGCGCGCGGCGGCACGGCGATCGCCGTCTGCGGCTGCGAGACAGGAGGCTCTGGCGCTGCACGGCGACCCGCGGCTGGCGGGGGCGCCCCCGCAGCGCGAGGTGCGTCGGGGATCTTGACCATCGTCGCGTCGCTGTCGTCGAAGTCGTCTTCGACCTCGGGCGCTGCAGACATGATGGTGGGACCGTCGTCGGTCTCGTCTTGTTCGTCGTGTGGCGTAGACGGGCGCGCTGCGCTCGGGATCGAGCCACGCGCGGCTCGCGTCTCGCCCGTCTGCGAGAGGCCAATCCCCGGTATCGCGGGCATTCCCGCCGCGGGGCGCGGTGCAGGAAGCGGAGCGCCGCGGGCTGGCGGTGGCGCCTTCTGCGCGGGCTGCACCTCGGATTTGTACGACTGCATCGACGGCTCTTGCGTCGCGCCGGCGCCTGCTTTCTCGAGCTGATCGAGGCTGATCGTCTGCGTGACCTCCGCCGCCCAACGCAGGTGCGCTTCCCGCTTCTGGATGCGGTCTTGGAAAATCGACTTCGTATAGGACGCGACCTCGTCGCTCGCGATGAAGAGTCCGCGCTTCATCAAGAGTGACTGCAGCGCACGCGAGAACTCGCGCGCGGTCTTGAAGCGCTCGCCGCGGTTCTTCGAGAGAGCCTTCATCACGATCTTCTCGAGGTCGAGCGGGTACCCGCGCACCAGCGTGCTCGGACGCGTCACGTTGCACTCCTGCACCTTCGCGAGCGTGTCGAGATCGCTCTCCATGCGGAAGAGCCGCTGTCCCGTCGTGAGCTCCCACAGCACGACGCCGAGCGCGAACACGTCCGTACGCCGATCGATTTGCTCGCCCGCGACCTGCTCGGGGGACATGTACGCCAGCTTGCCCTTGAGCGTGCCGGCGCGCGTGCTCGCCATGCGCGAGGTGAACTTGGCGATGCCGAAGTCGACGACCTTCGTGTTGCCGTCATACGTGACGAAGAGGTTGTGCGGGGTCACGTCGCGGTGGACGAGGTTGAGCTTCTCGCCGTTCTTGCCGAGCAACTCGTGAGCCGCATGCAGACCCTCGGCGGCGTCCGCGATCACGCGACACGCGATCTCCGGAGGCATCGTGGTGCCGAGCTCCTCCGTGCGCCGCATCAGCTCGCGCAGTGGCTCGCCGTGGAGGTACTCCATCGCGATCCAGTAGGTGTCCTCGTGCTTGCCGAGCTCGAAGACGGTCGCGACGTTCGGGTGCGAGATTCGCGCGGCGACACGCGCCTCGTCCAAGAACATCTGGATGAACGTCTCGTCCTCGACGAGGTGCGCGTGGATGCGCTTGATCGCGATCCACTTCTGAAATCCACCGGGACCGTCCATGCGCGCGAGGTGCACGCTGGCCATGCCGCCGATGCCGATCTCGTCGACGACGCGATAGCGACCGAGAAAGTACGTTCCCACGCCAGACTGCGATTGGCTGGCGCCTTGTTGCGTGGGGTTTGGTTTCTGCCCTTGTTGCATCGCTAGTTGGCCTGCACGCGCGGCGCGCCTACGTTGACCGTGTTCGGCGGCGTGAGCGCGAAGTAGAGCCCAACCCCGCCACCGGCCGCAAGCAGTGCGGTGCCGATCAGGTAGGGCCAGGGGGTGTGCCAGAAACCTCCACTCGCTTGCGGAGCGTCGTCATGCGCGACCGCCAACGCGGCTCCGACGACGACGCGCGTCTCTTGCTCGGCGAGCTCGTTGTCGTGCGCGTCAAGCGCGCGCACCGAGACGTCGAGCGTAGCGCCGCTGGCTGACATCGATGCTGGCACGTGCAAGCGCACGTCCGCGCGAGGCTGCTCCTCGAAGCGATACTCCTTCGACGTCGCCGCGTCGCGCACGAGGAGACCGATCCGCGAGACCAACGCGAGCTGCGCGCTCTCCACCGTCACGCCGATCGTGAATGCCTCGTTCGCCGCTACCTTCACCGGACTCGTCAAATCGAGCTTGAGCGAGAGAGTCTGCTTGCGCTCCTTCTCGGCGATCGCCATCGCCTTCTTGCCGGCCTCAGGAGGGACGACGAACTGCGGGTCTATCGCCGCGGCGACGCGAAACGCTGGCGCGGCGTCCACCTTGCGGCCGATGATGTAGCGAGCCGCGCCGAGATGCGAGTAGCACTCGACCGTCTCTTGGCGCGTGAGCCCGCCGCGCTCGAGCGCCTCTTGGTACGCCGTCGCGGCCACGTCGAAGTCCGCCTGGGACCATGCCGTGCGTGCGCGATCGAGCGAAGGCGCACCGTTCGCGAGCAGCGTCGGCCTCGCCATCGCCGCGCTCGCCCCGAGTGAAATCGCCAGAGCGGCGAGCAGCGCAGGGGCTCGGTTTTTGACTGTGTCGGAGATCTGCACGGGGAGCTTCAAGGGTATCGACCCAGCCGCTCGGAGGCAACCGACCCGCAACGGTTGACTCGTGGTTCAGGGGAACGGCTGGGAGGGACGTCCGCGCTGGAAGAGGAAATCGAAGCTCCCCGTGAGATGTCCGCGACATCGAGGTGGCACCTTCGAGGCAGCGCATGCATCGCGAGGGTCGGCCAGGTACACGTCGAACGTCGCGGCCGTGCGTCGCTTGGCCACGTCGCCCTCATCCGGGTCGCCGTCGAAGAGATCGGTGAAGGTGATCGTGCTGTGACCCGTCGGCGAAGAAGTCGAGGCGCCGGCGTCCGCGCAGGTAAGGGGTGCGGTCGAGGGGCCGCCGCAAGACCCGTCCGCGTTGAGCGCGACGTCACGAAGCGCGTAGAGCGCGGGGGTCTCCAAGCGACACGCGCGCTGCATGTAGAGCGAGAGGTGGACCGGCGCGGGGTTCGGATCGGCGACAACCGGAGCGCCTGGGGGGACGACACCGGGAGGGAGCGACACGTCGAGCGCTTTGCCGAGCGAGTTCGCACGAATGCTCGTGACATCGTCCACGAGCACGGTGATGCCGTCGCTGAAGGCCTCGTAGTCGCCGCCGCTCTGCACACGAAAGACGACCTGCGAGCGATAGGGGATGGCAGCGAAGAAGTCTGGCTGCAGGTTGAACGCGCCGCTCCAGCAGTTCGGGACGTCGAGCGTCCCGGTGACGCTGCCGCTCCCCGTTCCCAGCGAGCACGACGTGACGTGCGCGACGAGCATGCCGCACGTGACGAGCACGAACGCGTACCGACTGGCTCTCATGCCGACGCCTCTACCGCGGCTCGCTCTACGGTGCGCTCCACGCGGACGATGCGACCGCCGCCGAGCACGCGGTCACCCTCGTAGAAGACCGCGACCTGCCCCTTGGTCACCGCGCGCGTGGGCGCGTCGAACGTCACGCGTGCACCACTACCACCGCCGATCAGGCTGATTTTCCCGGGTGTTCCTTGATGTCTGTAACGTACACGTATCGTCGCGGAGCGCGGCAACGTGACGTTCGGTAACAGGACGACATCGGCCAGCTCTGCGCCATCGCACCCGAGTCGATCGTCGCTGCCGAGGTGTACGGTGCAGGATGCGTGGTCGATCTCGGTGACGAACGTCGGTACGCCGAGCGCGACGCCTAGCCCCTTGCGCTGCCCGACCGTGAAGCGATGGATCCCCTCGTGCGCGCCGACGACACGACCCGCCGCGTCGACGATGGGACCTGGGCGCACGCGGTCTCGCGCGCGCTCCTCGACGAACTTCGCGTACGCGCCCTGCCCGTGCCCCACGAAGCACAGCTCTTGGCTCTCGCCCTTCGTCGCGCCGGGCAACTTTCGCTGCACGGCCTCTGCGCGCACCTCCGCCTTGGTGCTGTCGCCAAGCGGAAACAGCAGGCGCGCGAGCTGCTCGGGTGGCGTCGCGTACAAGAAGTAGCTCTGGTCCTTCGTGGAGTCTTTGCCCGTAAGCAACGTGGGCGCGTCGCCGTCCCGTCCGACTCGCGCGTAGTGGCCAGTCGCGACGTGGCGCGCGCCCAAGCGATCCGCGATCGCGAACAGCTCGCCTAGCTTGACCCCGCGGTTGCACGTGGTGCACGGGCTCGGCGTCTCCCCAGCGAGATAGGCGTCGACGAACGGCTCCACGACGACACGAGAGAAGAGCTCGCGTCGATCGAACGAGTAGTGCGGAAAGCCGAGCACGTCGGCCGTGCGGCGTGCGTCGTATTGGTCTTCGGGCGCGCAGCATCGAGCCTCGTTCGAGCCGTCATCTGGGTAGTCCCAGAGGTGCAGCGTGCAACCGACGACGTCGTACCCGGCGTCGAGCAGGCGCGCCGCGGCGAGCGAGGAGTCCACCCCTCCGCTCATCGCGATCAGCACACGCTCACGGCTCACCCGGCACAAGGTACGCGATCATTGCCCTTGAATCACAGTCTTCACGTCGCTCGAGGCGCGGTCCACCAGCTTGGCCGCGAGGTCGACCACTTCGCTGTAGCGATAGACGCCTGCTTGCAGTGCGAGCAGCTCGGTCGGACCGAGGTCGCGTCCGGCTTTGGTCGCGGCTACGGCGTCGCGCACGACCGCCTCACCGCGCTGCACTTCCTTGCCGAGGCTCGAGACGAGCCGCGAGAACGCGGACGGCTCGGCCTTAGCGCCGTTCGAGGGTGCAAGGGTTGACGTAGCAACGGTCGCGGGTGGCGGCGCAGGCGCGCGCTCGCCGATGCGAATAGGCATTGGGGTCCTCCAGTCACCGGTCGACCCGGCACGGCCAGAGTTGCGCGATTTTACAAAAGTTCGCGCTCGACGAGTGTCTGGCGAATGCCCTCGATCGCGCGCGCATGCAGGCGGCTCGCCCAGCTCTTGGAGAGCCCGAGCTCTCGCGCGACCGCCTCGAACTTGAGGCCGTCGAAGTAGTGCCTGCGGATCAGCGTGCGCTCGGCGTCTGGGCGCGAGTCGATCACCTCGAGGAGCGCACGCAGCAGCTGCTCTCGCTCGATCGACTCGTCCGCCGCGCGCTTGGCGTCGGGCGAATGCTCGGGATCTCCAGTCGGCGTCGGCGCCGCGATGAGGCCTAGCGCCATCGCCGTGGCCATGTTCGCGAGGTAGGTCGTGAGATTCGCGTCGGCCTCGTGGGGCGTCGGCGTCGGCTTCGCGGCGTCCTCTTCGATGTGTGCATCCTGCACCAAATCGCCCGCCTCGATCGCTCGCAGCTCTGCGTAGACCCGCCGAGGCATGTTCCCGCCTTTGCGGAGGCTGTCGATCATCCCGCCCCGAATTCGCAGGTTCGCCCAGCGCCGGAAGGGAACACCGCGCGAGGGGTCGAATCCTTGCGCGGCGACCACGAGCGCCTCTTGACCCGCGGAGCGGAGATCGTCCAGATCGATGCGCTCCCCGAACGTTCGCCGCAGCTGCCGCGCGAGCGTGGGCACCAGATCGAGCGCCTCGTTCACGCGCGCTTCGACGACGTGAGGGCTCGCGGTCTGCATCTGCAGAGCTAGGATCTACCGCGAAACGAGCCAAACCAAAATGAAGGACCTCTACTTGGCGATCTTCTCCGCTACGAATTCGCCCGCCGAGTAGCTTCAGGCAGCTCACGCCGAACGGTCACGCGAGCGGCTCAGGGAAGAACGAGGGCCGGGCTCCCGCTGAAGACGATGGCGTCGAGGAGCTCGTCGTCTGCCACGAGCTCGAGGCTCGGGTGATCGAGGTCGATCGAGATCTCACCGCCGGAGTCGTCGAAGCCGCAAGCGATCGCGCCCGACGTCGAGCCGTCTCGCCAGAGCTGTTCGGCAGGCGTACCTCGCTCGGGCCGGAAGGTCACGCGGCGCCGTGTGCGCAGTCGCTCGTGGGTCTCGAGTGCGCGCAGGTCGTCGAAGGGATCGGTGATGACGTGGCTGTCGATGCCCGTGCAGAGTCGCGCGCCGGCCTCTCGGAGCGCGCCCAGATCAGGGAGCCCGTCGCCGAGATCGCGCTCGGTCGTCGCGCACACGCACGCGAACGCCTTTGCTTGACCCATCAAGCGTGCCTCGTGAGGCTGCAGATTCGTGGCATGCACGGCGACGAAGCGCGCGTTCAACAGACCGAGGTCAGCCAGCAGCTCCACCGGCCGCTTGCCCGTCTCCGCGACGCACTCGTCCACCTCGCGCTGTTGCTCGGCGACGTGCATGTGCAGCGGCAGCGCGTGCGTGGTCGCGTACTCCGAGAGCGGACTCAACCACGCCGGCGGCACGGCGCGCACCGAGTGCGGAGCCACGCCCACACGCACGCGCGGGTCGTCTTTGTATTTTACACGCAATGCATCGACGTCGCGGAGCACGTGATCCACGTCGGGGTCGCTGTACCTACGCTGGCCGGGCTCTGCGTCCCTATTGGGGCCCGCGCGGTGATACGCGACGCGCAAGAGCGAGATACGTAGGCCCTCCGCGAGCGCAGCCTCGATCACGACGTCCGACAGGAGCGTCCTATCGTCGTACGGAGTCCCGTCGGCCTGATGATGCACGTAGTGAAATTCTCCCACCGTGCGCACGCCCGCATGAAACAGCTCGCGGAACGCGACGCGGCTGATCGACGCGATGGACTCGGGCGTCAGCGAACTCGAGAGCGCGTACATGCGACCGCGCCACGTCCAGAAGTCGTCTCGTGGATTTCCCGGCCGCTGCGACGCGCCGCGCATGCCGCGCTGGAACGCGTGCGAGTGCGCGGTCGAGAGCGCGGGCAAGCCAAGGACGCGCCCCATCGCTACTGACGCATCTGAGAGGCGGACGCCTTGGTCGTATAAAAGTAGCGCGGCCAGTGCCGCGAGTACGTGCCGCGCAAGATGGGTGCGCCGTCATTGGGATCCACGTCTTCGCCGAACGTGCCGACCAAGCGGATCAGCGAGCCTCCGGCGACCGAGTGCTCACCGACGTCGTCCTCACCCTTGAAGGCGATCTGCGCATGCACGACGCCGAAGTCCGCGTCGCTCACGGTGACGAGGCACGTGCCTTCGTCTTGCGAGCTCTCGCAGAGGTTGCGCGGCTCGAGTCTGCGGACGCTCATCGTCAGGTACGCCGCTCCACCTTGCCCCGCAGAGCGGTTCGTCACCACGCCGAACAACATGACAGGGGCCTTGCGCCACTCCTCGGGGCGGCGCTGGTACATGACGGGGTCGTACTCGCGAGCGCCCTTGATGGCGAGCTCTTCATCGCTCAGCGGCGCGTAGTTCACGGCGTGACCGTACGGGCCGGCGCTCTGACACGATGCGAGGCAAACGAAGAGCGCAACAAAGGCGTTGGAAGCATGCATGCATCACGCGTACGCCGAAATCCGGTCGATCGGCAAGCTCTCCGAGCATCGACTCGGAGTCAGGTCGCGGGCTGGCGAAGGGCGCGTGCGCCCCACACGCGCAACACGAGTTCCACCAGCATGAGCGCCAAGAGGGCGATCGCGATCACGGGCGAAGCGTCCACCTGCGAGTGCGTGTCGCCCATCGCTCCGGTCTGCGCGGAGGCCGTGAGCGCACGCGGGCGCGTATCGAGTTCACGCGCCACAGGCGCGGCCACATGGAGCTCCTGCTGCCCAGACACCATGAGCGAGTAGGCCCCGATGAGCGGCGG
The DNA here is from genome assembly GCA_043784605.1 of Myxococcales bacterium. Classification (GTDB taxonomy): domain Bacteria; phylum Myxococcota_A; class Polyangia; order Polyangiales; family Polyangiaceae; genus JANYHY01. Next base: position 48,356 of record JAYVYD010000332.1, read on the forward strand.
CACGATCGACGGAGCGTCTCGCCCGCGTGTCGTCGGCACCGGACCCGCGGGCCCCTGCGCGGTCACGTCTGTCGCGCCCACGAACGCCCACGCGATGCCGACGTCTCCTCGGCGCGCGGACCCGCTCTGCTTGGCGCGCTCGCAGAACGCGTCGAGCAACGCCAGAAACCCGGGCCGAAGCACGAGATCGCTCGTGTTGACCGAGAACGGCAGCGTCGACACCCAAACCTCACCACGCCCCATCGCGCGCCGAGAGAACAGAGGCGCGCCGTCCTTCCACGCGAGCAGAGTCGTCGCCGTAGGCGAGCGAGCGAGCGCTTGAGTGTCGTCCTCCGAGAGGCGCGTGCGCGAAGGCGCCGCGAGATCGACCAGGCTCTGTGCAGACTCGTCGAAGCCTGCTTTCGCCGACGACGGATCCACTCCAGCCGCCGTGTTGGGCTCCCAGGCCGTTCCGTGCGCTAGCACTGGCTCGAACGACGCGCCGAGCGGCGCCTGCGCTGCACGAGGGCCGAGCGCGAGCATGACGACGCCACCTCTCGCGATGAAGTGATCGAGCGCGCGACGCTGCTCTGGCGTGAGGCCCGCCGGATCATCGAGGATTGCCGCGGCGAAGAGCGCCAAGTCCTCGTCGCGATCCGGTAGCGCCGGAAGCGGCCGTACCGCGAGCTCGACACGCAGCGCGGTCAACGCTTGCTCTACGACTGGAGCGCCTCCTGTCGCCACGGACTCGTCGCTCGTCTCGGCGATCACGGCAATCGATGCGGCGCCCGTGTTCACGAGCGCGGGCGCGGAGTCGTCCGAGGCGATGGCGTCGCCTCCGGTCAGCGTCGCCACGAGATCCGACGGCGTGTCCTTCGGGATGGGCAGTGTCACCTCGAACGCGAGACCCGCAGGCGCAGCCGCGTGCGCGACGACCGTGCTCTTCGCGCCGCCCCACGCGAGGCTCACGTCGCGCCCTTGCGCCGAACCGCCGCTCGCACACGCGCCCTTTACCTTCACGCGATCGCCCGCGCGATCCGCCGAGAGCAGCGCGCAGTCGGGAACGGCGACGCGAATCTCCTCGAGCGGCGCCCACAGTGCCATGCCGGCAGGCTGCCCGATCGGAGCCGCGTCCGCGTTGCCGTCGGCGAGATCGCTCAAGAGCACGACGCGCTTGTCTACTTGCGGGAGCTGAGAGAGCAGGCCGCGCGCGAGCTCGAGTGCGCCATCGAGATCCGTTCCCCGATCGCTCTCGACGAGCGCGTCGAGCGTGGCCGTCGCCGCCGACAGGTCCGTCGTTGCCGCGAGCGCGACACGAGACGGTGCACCCGCGAGCACGATCGCCACCGCGTCTCCCTCACGCGTGGACGCGAGAAGCTCCTTCGCCGCGGCCTTCGCGCGAACGAAGCGCGTCGCGTTTCCGAACGGCGCGCGCATGCTCATGGAGTCGTCGAGTACGATGGCGAGCGCGACAGACGCACCACCCGAGCGCTGCATGGACAGGCGCGTGCACCGGATGAACGGCGAAGCGCCGAGCGCCGCGAGCAGCACGATGGCCAATGCACGAACGGAGAACAGCGCGCGATCTTCGAGCTTGGCGCGACGCCGTGCGCGTGGCAGCGCGGCCGGAACGAGGCGCGCCGCAGCGAACTTCTTCTCGTCCGCGCGCTGTCGTCTCAGCCTGTGCGCGACGAGCGGCAGCGCCACGAAGAGCACGATCGCAAGAGCGGCTGCCGTGATGAGGCTCACGTCGAGAGCGGTAGCACAGACCGAGCGTCAGCCGCTCTCTACGTCGCCATCCGCAGGTCGGTATCGGGGCCGCAGCATCCTGCTTCGGCAACTCCGCGACGCAGAGTGAACCAGGGCAACACACTGTCGCCCCACATGCCTGCCCGACGTTCGCGCTGCGGACCCATCCGCGGCGTCGGCAACCGCGGCGTCGTGGACCGCTGCGTCGGCATCGGGCGCCGGCGTGCGCGACGAGCATGAACAGAGAACGAACAGCATCGTCGTGATCAATCGTTTCATGCAGTCCTATCGAAGCTGAACGGGAGTGGCAGGAAACTTCGCCCCGGCTCCAAGCTGACCGAACTCATTGTCTCCCCAGCACATCACGCCGCGGCTCTCGAGTACGCACGCGTTGTAGCTACTCACCGCTAGTTTGAACGCTCCTTGAATCGCACGTTCGCAGTGTGGAGCATGTCGGCTGCGGCAGCCTCAATGCAGGTTGCGAATACGGCGGATTTCGAGTTCGACAATATCGGCGACGCAAGCGCAAGTCTCGCCTCCTAGACCGAATGTTTCGTATGGGATATGGAAAATGGAAGCCCGAGTAGCGCAGTTGCGTTCGGCAAGGCTTCGAATGGGGACAACACTATTCGCAATTGCTCAGCGGGCGCTCCAGGTGCGGAATGTATTCGTGTCGCTGGCGACACGGTCAGTAACGAACTTTTTAGCAATGGCATTGGCTACCACTACTGTGTTGAAAAGTTGCCCATCTGATCCAAGTCGTGCGAGACGAGGACTATGAACTCGATGCGGACGGGCTCCGCCGACTGGGTACGTTCTTCTCTTCGATCGGCGACGTGCTGAACAACAAGAAGCGGCGTTCGCGCGACGTCAGCGAAACGCGGAGGCTTTGCTGAGAGGAACACGGCGACCTCGGAAACGCCGTTCCATGTTGGCCCAGTTCTATTTGATGTTCGGATAAAGTCCGTGACGCTCGAGAGCATGTCGTCAGGCCGGCGGTCTCCTCTCAATGCGGCACGCACCAAGTTGTAGTGTTTCGCAGTTGGCGAATGCGTTACATGTGCGCGACCAAATACGATGATGTCATCCTCCCTGTCGAGGTGACGAAGGTTGGCACGCCGAAGCAAGCGAGCACCTTGCACAGCGCCTTCCTCCCTCTCTGTGAAAACGGACGATTGCTCGCGGGGTCACATGAGCACGCTACGCCTTCAGCAACGCGGCCTTGGAGGTAGGCCCGCACCGCGAGCAACGCGGGCCGCTTCGGGAGCCGCTGCCCCGCCCAAGACACTTTATCGACGAGCTTTTCGAGTCCGTGCAACGAGCAGAGCTTCGTCAGCCACGATCGGAGCTTTTGCTCGACTTGATGAGACCCGCAAAGCAGAGCCACCTTGAGTAGGGACAAGACGATCTCAAAATTCTCGAACGGCGAGGAGCGTAAGCGAAACAGCTTGCGTCGCGAGGAAACGCGCGCGATCCGTGAGCTCCTTCTTTGGCGACATGAGCATCCCGCCGCCGCCGGTCGTGATGATCTTGTTGCCGTTGAAC
>JAYVYD010000333.1:0-14084 GCA_043784605.1 Myxococcales bacterium
CGCAGGCGCCCTTGGAGCAGAGCAGGCCCGCCTTACAGGCCGTTCCGCATGCGCCACAGTTGGCGTTGTCGTTCGCGAGGGCCGCACAGGTGTCACCGCAAAGTGTGCCACTCGTTCCACAAGCACGACCCGCATCCACGTCGGTCACGACGACTGGGCTGCTGGAACATGCGGCGACTGTTATCGCCCCTACTACTGCAGCAAAGGTTGCTGCTATCCACGTGATTTTCATGAAACCTCCAAACTATTCCTTCTAACGCATTGTGGTCAGTCGCCACAAGGACCACGCGTGGATGAGCTGGGGAAATAGCGATGAAGGCCGGAATTTTTAGCGCCTTATTTACAGTGAGTTATGGCAACCACTAGTTCGCACCACAGAATGTGAGCTGGTCGGGGCCGAAGTTCTTCGCACCATTGCAGCCCGTGCCGTTGACGACTGGCTCGCCGTTCGAGAACGGGCCGTTCGCGTTGCAGTGACCGACCATTCCGTACACTTCGCTCGCGTCTGACGTCCACATGCAGCAGTTTCCGGACACCTTGTGCTTGTAGTTCTTGCCCGCGTAAGCGTTCACGTTGGTGGCTAGGATCGCGGCCATTGTCGCGTTCGAGCCGCGCGAGAAGCCGATGTCGCATGCACCGCCGGAGCCATCCAGGTAGTAGCACTTGCCGTTGTAGAGGACGTCCGTGTTCGTGTCGCATGCGACGCAGGTGCCGCCTGAGCAGGTCTGCGCGTTCATCGGACACACCTTGCCGCAGCCACCGCAGTTCTTCGGGTCGCTCTGGGTGTCGGCGCACATACCACCACAGTATTGTGAGCCGCCAGCGCAACAGTGACCCGCGGTGCACCACTCGATGTCCATCGCGCACGCGGTCATACAATTTCCGCAGTGGTCATGGTTGTTCATCGTGTCGTAACAAATATTGTCGGAGCAACCCGTCAACGACGCTGGGCAGCTGACGCCACACTTGCTCGCAGTGCATGTGGCCGTGCCGGCCTTCGGCGGGATGCCTGCATCGAAGCCCGCGTCGCCGAAGTTAATCCCCGCGTCGTTGCCGTTGTCCGCCGGCACCGAGCCCGCGTCCACGACAGGACACTTGTTGTTGCAGCTGCCGCAGTTCATCGGATCCGTCGCGGGATCAACGCAGCCACCGCCGCCACCGTCACTGCTTGTGCATTTGACCGTGGGCAGATCGCACGCCGCTTTGCACACGCCCGCAGCACACACTTGAAGCGCGGTGCACGCTTTGCTGCATGACCCACAGTGCTTGGGATCGTTGTCCGTGTTGAACTGAGGACACCCCGCGTCCACTTGTACCTTCCCCGAGTCCGGTGGCGTTCCTGTCTCGGGGACGTCGGTGTTGTCGATAGGGAGTGCCCCAGTGGCGCAGGCCCAGACGACGAAGCACGAACCTGCGAACGCGAGGCAGCAAGCAACGGTACGGCGCATACATGTAGGATCTCACCAAATCCGTCGCGCCTGCAAGCCGCACAAAAAGCAGCGCCCGCCGCCGACACGAGGCCGGGGCGGGCACCAGCCGCCTGGACGAGCACGAGATCTCTTCGCCCACGCCGCTGGCGATGCTCCTGCGCGCGACATTGATCATCAACGTGGGGCTCGCGGTCGTGAACCTCGTGCCCATACCGCCGCTCGACTGATGCCGAAATTCCTGGGGTCGCTCGTGCGCCCGCTCGAGCAGTACGGCCTCGCGATCTTGATCATCGGCTTCTTCATGCTCCACATCGGCCAAGTGATCGTGGGCGTTCCCGTGATGTTCGTCGCGGGCGCGCTGATGGCCGCGTTCGGCATCGGGTGACGCACCGGCGACCCATTATTTGCTACGGTGCCGCCGCATGTCCCTCCAAGGAAAGACTCTCTTCATCAGCGGTGCGAGCCGCGGCATCGGGCTCGCGATCGGGCTTCGCGCGGCGCGTGACGGTGCGAACGTCGTCGTCGCCGCCAAGACCGCAGAGCCCCACCCCAAGCTGCCGGGCACCATCTACACGGCCGCCGACGAGATCGAGAAGGCCGGCGGCAAGGCGCTCGCGTGCCTCGTCGACATTCGCTACGAGGAGCAGGTCCAAGCCGCGGTGAAGCTGGCGGTCGACAAATTCGGCGGCATCGACATCCTCGTGAACAACGCGAGCGCGATCAGCCTGACCGACACGCTCGGCACGCCGATGAAGCGCTATGATCTGATGCACTCGATCAACACGCGCGGGACCTTCGTCTGCTCGCAGGTGTGTTTGCCACACTTACTCAAGGCGAAGAACCCCCACGTGCTCAACATCTCGCCCCCGCTCAACATGGAAGAGCGCTGGTTCGCGCCTCACGTCGCGTACACGATGGCCAAGTTCGGCATGAGTCTCTGCGTCCTCGGAATGGCCGGGGAGTTCCGAGGCAAGGTCGCGTTCAACGCGCTGTGGCCGCGCACCGTGATCGACACGTCCGCAGTCCGCAATTTGCTTGGCGGCGAGGCCGTCGCGAGTCAGGGACGCACGCCCGCGATCATGGCGGACGCCGCCTACGCTATCTTCAACAAGCCCGTCTCGCACACCGGCCACTTCCACATCGACGACGAGCTACTGCATGGCGAGGGCATCACCGATCTCTCCAAGTACGCGGTGACGCCCGGCGCAGACCTGATGCCCGACTTCTTCGTCTGACTCACGGCTCGAGATCGAGGACGGGTACGCCCGCATCGCCCGCGGCGAGGTACCCGTAGCGCGCCATGCTGCTCATGACCTTCACGACGTAGAGCCGCGTCTCCGCGTACGGGATCGCCTCGACGAACGCGTCGAGCTGGATCTTGGCGCCGGTGGACGGAGTCATTCCGGTGAGCCAGCGCTCGATGGCCTCGGGACCCGCGTTGTAGGCGGCGACCGAGAGAGGGACCGAGCGCAGCCGCGCGATCATGTTGCGGAGATAACGCGCGCCGAAGCGGACGTTCACGCTCGGGACGAAGAGCGCGTCGTCGTTCGGCAGCATGTCGAGCTCGAGCGCGAGCGTCGCCGCCGTCGCCGGCATCAACTGCATCAGGCCGATCGCGCGCGCTGGCGAGACGACATCGGGATCGAACCCGCTCTCTTGGCGCATCACCGCGTGCACCAGCCCCACGGGGAGCTTCTCGTCGGTCTCCAGCCTAGATATCAGCCTCGAGAAAGGTGCAGGATACACGCAGCCCCATGCCCAGCGCGTGGCCGCGGTCGGCGCGTTCGCGAGCGGGAGCTTCGGGACGGAGTTCGACAGCTGAAAGCGCCGGTCCGCCCGGTCGAGCTCGGCGTACGCGCGGCAGAGCGCTTCGTCGCTCCGCGTCGGCCACGCGGCCGCCACGACAGACTCTCGCGATCGGAGCGCCTGCTCGGCGTCGTCGTCGAGGCCCGCTTGGTGGAGCAAGTCCACCGGCGGAGGGAGCGGCGGAGGCGCCGGGGTCGCGGGCAACGTCGCAGTGCTGCCGGTGTCGATCATCGGCGGAAGCGGCGCATGCACCGCCGCGAGGTGCGCACGGGCCATGAGTGCAGGCCAGGTGAGCGGGAGTTGCTTGGCGACGTCCGTCCAGCGCGCGATCGCGTGTGTGTTGTCGCCGTCCGCGAGCGCCGCCTGGGCCGCGAGCACCGTGAGTCGCGCCGAGGCCGACTCGTCCTTCTCTGCGCCCGCCGCCTCTTCGAGCAGCTTCCGCGCGATCTTGGCGTCGCCGTTCAGGAGGTGCGCGATGCCGCGGAGCCGTGCCGCCTCCTTCTTCTCGTGCGAGTACTTCGACGCATACTCGTCGAGCCGAGTGCATGCGTTGGCCCACTGCCCAAGGAGCATCGTGAGCCGCGCCGCCAAGAACGCCGCGTCGTCGGCCTGCGGCGACTGCGGGAACTGCTTGATCGCGTCGTCATAACGCGCGATCGCCTCGACGTCTTTGTTTTGGCGCGACAGCGCTCGCGCGCTCGAGACGAGATCCTCGGCCGAGTGCTTTGCGTCGAACGCGTCCTTGTAGAGCCTCGCCGCTTCGTCGTAGTGCGCCCTCGCTCGCACCAGCAGATCGGCCTTGTCGCGCGGCTTCTTCTCGTGCGGCTTCAGCGAGCGGTCGAACGCCGCGACCGCGTCATCGCCGCGGCCCGCGTCCGCGAGCACGTGCGCGCGCTCGATCCAGTCCGCGGGCGTGAACGTCAGGTGCTGCGCGTCGATCACGACCGTCGCGTCCTTGGCTGCTGCGACGTCGGCCCCGTGCACGAACAACCACTTGGCGTCCGCGATCACGTCTGCGTCGTAGCCGTCCCTCACGCGGATCCGCAGCGCTCGCGCGTCTGCCTCTTGTTTGCGCGCTCGCTTGTTCGCCGAGATCACGTGTGCTGCCGCGGTGCGCGCCTTGGTGTTGTCCTTCGCGTTCTCGTACGCGCGACCTGCATCGAGCTGATCGGCCGCGCTTGGCTTGCTCGCGAACCAATCGCCCGCCTCTCCGAACGGACCGGCCTGCGCCTTCGCACGCGCGCGCAGCCTCGCGATCTCGTCGGCCAAGAGCGGCAGCGCGGGCTCGAGCCCGTCGAGCGCCTCGAGCGCTTGTGGGGCGTCGTGGGTCTCCACCGCGGCGCGTGCCCGCGCGAACCGGGTGATGGGCGGATCTGTGGTTTGCGCCGGCCCCATCGACGTCAGCGCGTCGGCGTAGCGCTCCTCGTGCATCGCGTCCTGCCAGCGCTCGATCACAAGTGGCGGCGAAGCAACGTCAGCGACCTCCACGACCTCGCGGGCGCTATCGGATGACGCATCAACGGTTGGCGCCACGACATGATGATCGCACGCGAAACCCGCTACCAAAAACGTGAGTAATGCACGCTTCACGGAGACCTCCCCACCGCGTCGAACGCTCCGCCGCCGGTCCACGCGACGCGCACGGAGATGCCCGTCGGGTCCTCTCCACGCACCACGCGGCCGAGTCTCTCGTTGGCGCGGTCCCATACCGCGGGCTCGCGCTCGATCCCTACCCATCGACGCCCGAGCTTGTGCGCGACGGCCGCGGTGGTGCCGCTGCCCGCATACGGATCGATCACCCAGTCGCCGCGATCGGTGCACAGCTCCAGCACCCGCTCTAGCAGTCGCTCCGGCTTCTTGTTGCGAACGAAGCGCACGCCGCCTTCCTTGGCGATGCCCTGAAAGCCGATGTCGTCCCAGACGTTCGTCAGCGACTCCACGACGCGCGGCTCACCCGCGATCGTGCGCACCTTGTCGCCGAGTAAGAGCATGCGGTTGCCGCCACGCACGATGAAATCCTTGTACCCCGGACGCGCGAGCCGCATCACTTTTTCGGGAGCGGCGCGAGACCGCAACACGATCGCTCGAGCGCGTTTGCCGATCGCCTCGAAGCGCGGCTGTGCGAAGCGTACGACATGAGCCGCGTTCCCGAGCGCAAAACGCTCCACCTCACGGCGAAACGCGTCGGCCCCGAGCGAGCGGCGTGCGGCCAACGCGGACGCGAACCCGAGCCGTGACGCGACCTCGCGTGCCAGCGGCGAGAAGGCCGGCTTCGTGGACGACGGATCGCTCACGTACGTGGAGTAGGCCGGATCGAGCCCTTCACGCGCCACGACGAGCGCGTTGGGAGCGAAGCGCGCGCGGTCCTTCGCGTAGACGAGCAGGTAGTCGGCGACATTGACGGGCCCGCGGTTGATCGCCTTGTGACCCGTGGCCGCAGAGCGGACGATGGTGATGACGCTGATGCGCTGTGCGCGGCCGAGCAGGCGATCCATCAACACGAGCAGCGCGCCGAGCTCCGTATCGTCGATCTCGACGGCAATGGCCCCATCGTCACGCACGAGCGGGAGGAGAGCGCCGAGCGTCTCCTCGATCCGAGAAGTCCACGCCTCGGGGCTCGCGCGGTCGTCATACTCGTCGAAGCGGCGGCCCGTGTTGAATGGCGGATCGAGGTACGCCAACCGAAACCGCTCTCGGTCCTGCCGCTGGAGGCGCGCCAAGACCTCGCGGTTGTCGCCGAGGATGAGCCGATTCGCGGGCACGGGATCGCCTTTTTTTCACGTCCAAGCCGCGCCGTCGCGAAGATTCTCGCTCCCCTCAGCGACCCCACTGGCGCTCTCGCTTGACAGTCACAGTCTAGGCGCGTACTTTTCCGCGCCCTTTCCGGGACCCGTCCGTTTTCCTGCGTTTATTGCCCCGTCTAATTTCCCAGAGGCGTTTCCGTCATGTCGTCGCATAGCCAAAGCACCTTCACCGCGAACCAAGAATCGGCCGAAAAAATCCGTGGTTGGTTCGTCATCGACGCCACCGACAAGCCGCTCGGCCGCCTAGCGAGCGAGATCGCCCGCGTCCTTCGCGGCAAGCATAAGCCGACCTTTACCCCTCACGTAGACACGGGCGACTTCGTCGTCGTCGTCAACGCGAACAAGGTCCTTCTGACGGGCAACAAGCTCGACCAGAAGAAGTGGCAGCGCCACTCCGGCATCCCCGGCGGCTTCAAGGAGAACACCTACCGAGACCTCCTCGTATCGCGGCCCACGCTGCCGATCGAGAAGGCCGTCAGGGGCATGCTCCCGAAAAACGTCCTCGGCCGCGAGATGTTCACGAAGCTGAAGGTCTACGCGACGCCCGATCATCCTCACGCCGCGCAGAAGCCGCAGCCGCTGACCGTCAATATCTGAGCCGAGATTCCAATATATGAGCACCACCAACAATCGCACCTACGCTACCGGCAAGCGCAAAACGGCCATCGCGCGCATCTGGCTCAAGCCCGGCACGGGCCAAGTCATCGTCAACGAGAAGCCGGCGGACGAGTACTTCGAGCGCGAGACTTCGCGAATGATTTTGCGTCAGCCTCTCGAACTCCTCGAGCAGCTCGAGGCATTCGACATCTGGGCTACGGTGCGCGGCGGCGGTCACTCGGCGCAGGCCGAGGCGATGCGCCACGGCATCTCACGCGCCCTCGTGGAGATCGACCCCGAGAAGCGCACGATTCTGAAGCGCGCGGGCTTCTTGACGCGAGACGCGCGCAAGAAGGAACGTAAGAAGTACGGTCAGCCCGGCGCGCGCAAGCGGTTCCAGTACAGCAAGCGCTGAGCGGCGCTTCATCATGTGGGGGCGGATCGCCTGGCTCGGGTTCGGCGCAGCGTGCCTCGCGGCCTTGGCACTGGCGGCGCTCGCTCCGAAGATCGCGCCCGATCCAGAGGCAGACGACGCGACGCGACGGTCCGTCTATTACTCGGTTTCCTCCGAAGAGCCTTCGCTGCGTACGAGCGCGGCCAAGAGCTTTCCCACGGATCCTTGGTCGCAAGACGACGACTTTCACAACCAAGAGTTTCGTCGCATTCAAAACTTTGCGTCGGCCGATAAAATGAGCGTCGGCTCTCTGCTCGCGGCACTTGATGAGGGGATGCGCGCGCGCTGGCCGCACTCTCCGTCGAGCAACCCGCGCCCCACGGTGCCGCCATGCAGGCCCCGACCCATCTACTGACGAGGATCGCGCGCGGTCGCAGTCGCGTCGAGCGCCTGTTTCGCCGCGCGCCCGTGCGACTCTTGCTCTTCGCGCTGCTCGCCCTCGCCGCGTGCTGGGTGGGCCTCCGTCACGCGGGCCAGATGAACATGTACCGCGACGGGCAAGTACTCCTCTCGTACGAGGAGGCCGCGCGGAAGAGCGTGGTGGAGTTCCATCAGCTCCCGCTCTGGAACCCTTACTACTGCGGCGGCATGTACGGGCTCGGCTCGCCGCAGGCGCGCTTCGGCTCACCCGCGTTCTTGCTCACGCTGCTGGTCGGGACGTTGCGCGCCGAGCCGGTGATCGTCTTCGTGATGATGATCGTCGGGCTCGAGGGCATGTTCCGTTACGCACGCGCGCGCGGCGCGGGGAGCTTGGGCGCGGCGCTCGCGGCCCCGGTGTTCGCGCTCTCGGGCAACTTCGCGTTCTCGGCTGCGCTCGGCTGGACCAACTTCCTCGGCTTCGAGCTGCTGCCATGGGTGCTGCTCGGATTTCGTCGCGCGGCACAAGGAGAGATCAAAGGCGCCGTGATGGCCTCGCTCGCGCTCGCGTGGATCGTGGGCTTCGGCGGCACCTACGCGGCGCCAATGAGCGTGATCCTTGTCGCGATGGAGCTCGCCAGCACGTTCGCCGTGCACTGGCGACAAAGGCACAACGACCGCATTTTGATGGGCCTCGGCGTCGCTGTTGCCGCCGGCCTCCTCACGCTCTCTGCCTCCGCGTTCCGTCTCTGGCCCGTCGCCGAGACGATCGCGAGCGCGCCTCGCGTCATCGGCGGAGCGCCTGGCACCACCATCTTCCCGACGATGATCGAAGAGCTCGTCTACCCGATCACGACAGGACAGAACGGCGACTTCGAGCCTCCCGGCACGTACTACGTCGGCGGCTTCGTCGTCGTCGCGCTGCTCGCAGGGATCATTCGACGCCGCTCACTGGGCCTCGTCGTCGCCGGATACGTCTGCACATGGCTCGGCGCAGGCTTCGCGCTCAAGCCCTCGCTCTTCGCGATGCTCAAGGCCCTACCCGTCTACGAGTCGCTCCGCTACCCAGAGCGCTTCTTGATCCCGATGGCGATCTTCGCGGCCGCGCTGTCGGCGATTGGCATCACGCGACTCTCCGCCATCTCACGAAAGCGGCCGATCCTAGGCCTCTCGTTGATGTGCTTGGCGACCTTGCTGATGCTCGCCGGCTTCTATCCGCTCGTGCGCAATCACCAGGTCGCCATGACGGGCCGACTCTTGGTGGCGCCTCCCGCCGAGGTGCATCGCGAGTTCCACCAAGCGCGTGGCGTGCGATGGGCCGCGGCGTATTACCCGCCGATGAGCCGCGGCTCACTCTCGTGTTGGGACGCCTATCCCGTCCCCGAGTCGCCGCTCCTTCGCGGAGATCTCGTGGACGAAGCGTACGTCGGAGAGCCGAACGGTGACTCATCATCTATTGGCTCGGTGAAGACCGCGAGCTGGTCACCCAACCGTGTCGAGCTCGACGTCGATCTCAAGGCGCCCGCGCGCGTGTTCGTCAATCAGAACGCTCACCCCGGATGGAGCGCATCGGCGGGGACGGTCGCCTCCGAGCGCGGCTTGCTCGCGATCGATCTGCCAGCCGGCAAGCAGCGCGTCGTGCTGAGCTTTCTGCCACGCAGCGCGATCGGTGGCGCGCTCGCGTCCGTCGCGGCGCTCGCGGTCTTGATCGTACTCGCGCGGAGACATCGCAAAACAGGGCCGATCCGCGATCGACGCGCGCTTGCCATCGTGATGGGCGCGAGCCTCCTCCCCGTCGTTCCCGTGCTCCTCACACTGCTCTTCTGGCGCGAGTCTGCCGCCGCTCACACGGAGCTGAAGACGACGTCGGGTGAGGACGTCGTCGTGGACGCGCCGCCGCCGGACGCGAAGAAGGCAGGCGTCGTCTTCGCGGGCGGGCTCGAGCTCGTCGCCGTCAAGGTCAGCACGAACCCGAAGGCCGGATCCACGATGACGATCGAGCTCGACTGGCGCGCGCGCCCACCCACGCAGAAGGGCATGGGCGTGTTCATGCACCTCGACGCGACTCCCGACGTCCCGAAGAAGGACCTCACCGAAGACCAACAAAAAGAAGAGGACAAGCAGAACCACCTCAACGGAGACCACGCGACGTTCTCCGGCGTGATCGATCCCGATCACGTCCCGCACGGCAAGATCGTGCGAGACGTCGTAGAGTTCTCCGTCCCAGATGACGCGGCGAACAAGCAATGGAAGGTCTACATGGGCCTGTGGATGCTCAAAGGCCGAGGCGAGCGGATCAAGGTCAACGGCACCGGATCGATGGTCGTGGAAGACGATCGCGTCCTCGTGGCGACATTCGACGTGAAGTGAGCTAGTCCATTGCCCGTGCGCATCAAGAAGCTCTTCGCAGTCCTCGTCGTCGCCGTCGCGATGATGGTCGTGCCGCGACCTGCGCAGGCCGTGATCATCGAGCGCGTGGTCGCGATCGTCGGCGAGCGGCCGGTCTTGTGGAGCGAGCTGCGACACCGAGCGCGCCCGCGCCTCATCATGCTCGCCGCGCAGTCGCCAGATCCCGCGCACGCCGCGGCCGGCGAGACTCAAGCCTTCAAAGAGTCGCTCGACGAGATGATCAACGAGCGGCTGATCGAGCAGGCCGCGGACAAAGCGCACATCGGCGTGTCGGTCGAAGAGGTCGACAAGGCCATGCGCCAGAAGGCCGACCAGCTCAAGATGCCGCTCGCGCAACTGATCAGCGAGGCCGGCCGCGAGGGCTTCACCGAACAAGACTACCGCGACGAGATCCGCCGCCAGCTCCTCGAGGGCAAGATGGTGCAGCTGCGCGTGCAGGGTCGCGTGCGCATCACCGAGCAAGACGCGCGCGCCGCGTATGTTCACTTCATCAAGGAGCTCGGCGACGAGTCACCTGTCGAGCTCCAAGCCATCGCGCTGCAGCTCGTTCCGGATCCCGCGGCCATCAAAGCGCGCCAGGCGCTCGCTCAACAGATCGTCGCGGAAGCACGCGGCGGGGCTGATTTCTGCGTGCTCGTGAAGAAGTACACCGACGACGTGCAGACGCGAGACACATGCGGCTCACGCGGACTGCAACCCGTGAAGGTGCTCTTCCCCGTCGTTCGTGAGCAGCTCAAAGGGATGAAAGAGGGCGAGATCTCCAACCCCATGCAGATCGGCGATCAAGCGATCGTCATCTTCAAGCTCGCACGCCGATCGGCGATCCCTGCGTACGAACAGATCAAAGAGCAGATGATCGATCGCGCCACAGGCGAGGCCATCGACCGCCAGCGAAAGATCTGGTTCGACGAGCTCCGCCACGGCGCGTTCCTCGAGATTCGTCTCTAGGGCTTCTTCACCGAGAACGCCCATGCGACGTCGAACGTTGGCGGAGGCGTGAGCGCGGATCTCGTGCAAGCGCCTTGCGTTAACAGGCTCGACCGCCCGCGCGCAGACCCGCGATGGTTCGGTCGACGCGCGGCCCACCTATCGCGACGACGGTCACGACTTGCTCCTCCGGCTTGACCACGACCTCGTCGCGGTTGACGAGCGGCTCCCAACCGCCGCCGCTGGGCATGATCTCGACGTGGGCCGTGCGTGTCGCCTTTGTGGAGTCTGCCGCGTCTGCCGCATCGAAGGCGTCATTAGTTGATGCATCAACGGACGGCGACGAGGCGGCCCCCTCGATCGGAACGGGCGTCGTCGGCGCGCCCTCCACGACCGCCGCGGTGCGCGTGCACGCGGTCACGAATAGGGTCAAAACCAGGGCTCTCATGACTTTCGCGTGGGGTCGCCCTTGGACAAATGGCGGATCGCATCCGACAAGCCGTCGAGCGTCAGTTGATGCATCGAGAAGACCTTGCCGAGCTGCTCGGCGGTGCCTCCGCGCCAGTACGTCGGCGGGTCCGGGTTGAGCCACACGCTGCGCTTGAAGTGATCGGCGAGCAGCGCCATCCACTGCAGGCCCGCGAGCGCCTCGCCTTGCTTGCCCGTCGAGTAGTACTCCCAGTCGCCTGCACCGAGCAGCTCGGCAGGGTGCATCGACGCGTCGCCGACCATGACGAGCTTGTACTCCGGCCCACATTGCGCGATGAGCTCGCGGACGCCCGTGGGCTCGGTGAAGCGCTCGGTCTCGTAGATGCGACCGTAAACGCAGTTGTGAAAGTAATAGGTCTTCAGCTCGCGGATGTTCGACGCGCGTTTGGCGGCTGAAAATAGCTGCGAAACGGTGTGTGCGTAGGGGTCCATCGAGCCGCCCACGTCCATCAGCAGGATCACGCGCACGTTCGACTTGCGCGGAGGTCGCATCACGATCTCGAGCTCGCCGCCGTTCTTCGCGCTCTCGTCGATCGTCGCTTCGATGTCCAACTCGTCCAACGCGCCCTCGCGGTGGAACGCGCGGAGCTTCCTGAGCGCCACCTCGATTTGTCTCACGTCGAGCACGATGTCGCTCCGGTAAGGCTGGTACCTACGCGCGTCCGCGACCGCCATCGCGCTGCGACCTCCGCCGCGCGGCCCGACGCGCACGCCGCTCGGGTTCTTGCCGCCCGCACCGAACGCGCTCGTCCCGCCCGTCCCGATCCAGCGGTTGCCGCCCTCGTGGCGCTCCTTCTGCTCGCGCAGCCGCTCCTCGAACAATCGGCCAAGCTCATCCATGTCGATCGACTGGAGGTTCGCGAGCTCTTCGGCCGTGAGCTCGCCTTTGACCTTGGCGTCGCGAAGCCACCCTTCGAGCGCGTCGAGCATCTCGATCGACGCGGACGCGACCCCCTTGAAGTGGCTGGAAAATGCCTGATCGAACGCATCCAGGTCGCCTTCGCGGTGAACGCAGAGAGCGCGCGCGACGTGATAAAAGCCGTCCAGCGAGCTGTCGTGTAGGCCCAGCGCGAGCGCGCGGGCGAGGCTCATCGCCTCTTGCGCACCGACCTTCACCTTGCGCGTGCGTAGCTCGTAGAGAAAGGGTACGAAGGCGTCGCTCACATCATGCATCGTAGCAAGAACTCGCCTCCCCGTGCTCTACTCAGATCGAGCGTTGTCGTGACGACCCAGGCTGCCAAACCCTCCCTGATGGGGCGCGTGCTGCAAAACATGGCGGCCCACGACTGGCTGCTCGCGGTCTACTTCTGCATCTTGGTGATCGCGGTCGCCTCGGGCAGCGGGCCAGACAAGACGCTCTCGTTCGAGATGTTGGCGTTCGACATCGCGGTCCTCACCACCACCATCCTGCTGATACGCGGTGAGGTCGTGAAGGCGGGGCTGGGCTCGGCCATCTACCGCGCCGGCATCTTCATCCCGATTCTCATCTCGTACTTTCAGCTTCGATGGATCCTGCCGACGGTCACCTCCGGCGCGCTCGACTCGCAGCTCTATCACTTCGATCTACGAGTCTTCGGAGTGGAGCCCGCCGTCGCTTGGGACCAATACGTCAATCCGATAACAACCGAGTGGTTCTCGTTTTTCTACTTCGGATATTTCTTCATCATGGCGTCGTACATCTTCCCGTTCTTGATCTTCGGGAGGGACAACCTGTTGTTCCGCCACTTCGGGCTCGGAATCTTGGTGCAATTCTGCGTCACGCACACGGTCTACATGCTGGTGCCTGGGTTCGGGCCCTATAAGACGCTGTCGTTCGTGCACGAGCTGAACGGCGGTACGTTTAGAGACTTGGTAATGGCGAGCGTGCATTCGGCCGGCGCGCAGAAGGACATATTCCCTTCATTGCACACGGGCGGCCCGACGTTCTTGACGGTCTTCTCGTTTATTCACAGAGATAAACTGCCGTTCAAATACACGTGGGGGCCGTTGGCGTTTTGCGTGTCGCAAATCATCATCGCGACCATGTTCTTGAGGTGGCACTACCTCATCGACATCATCGCCGGGTTCACGCTCGCGACCTCCAACGCGATCTTCAGCTTGACGGTGGTGAAGTGGGAGCTGAAGCGTCGAGAGATGACCGGCGCGATGCCCGTCTTCGGTCGATCGCTTTGGAAATGAAATCGGCGCCGGCGGACCATTGATCGTACAATCGAGTGATGGAACAGACTGACTCTTGCGGCACTTGCGGCGGCGATGGCCTCATCGCGAACGCCTTCGGGAGTCACACGAAGTGCCCCAGTTGCCATGGCGGCGGCCGTCGCCAAGAGGACACGGGCTTCCGCGACGTGACCAAGACCAAGGCATCACACCACCAGAGCAATCGCGTCGCTGTAGTCGAGAAGCAGACCTGGCCGTCAACGTCCGCCGGCGCAGAGATCGCCACTCAGATCAAAGAGAGCTCGAGCTTGACCGCAGACGTCAAAGCCAAGCTGACGCGTGAGATCATCGAGCACGAGATCAGCCACGGCCTCTGCACGCAAACCTTCCTCAAGAAAATGCGCAAGCACGTCCGTCCCGCAGCCCGCTAAGGCTCGCGACTGGGGAAGTCGGTCGACCACGACTCGCTGTCTGGCCGCCTCCTGGGGAGAAGCGCGTCTTCGAAGCTCAAGCCTCCGAGCTGGGAGCGAGACTGTCCTCAGGACAGCTGGGGGGCTGTCCCAGGACAGGGCGCCCAAAACCGCCGGATCGTCAGCATGCTTACAAAACGGCGTTTTCGGGCGGGTAAGCTCGGGAAGGCCCCCCGCCGGGCCT
>JAYVYD010000334.1:0-31758 GCA_043784605.1 Myxococcales bacterium
GGACGAAGTGAGCTTCACCCGCTCGGGTGTTTCCGGCACCCTGACAGTCACGCGCGACGTGTTTCAACTGCAGGCCAAACTCGGTTTTTTGCTGGGCGCTTTCAAAGACAAGATCGAAGGCGAGATCGTCAAGAACCTCGATGCACTGATTGCGAAAAAGCCGGCTGCCAAAAAAGCGGCAGTACGAAAGAAAACCGCCGGCCAATAAGGCAAGCGGGCGCTGTGCGGCACGTTCGCGACCTCGCAGCGCAGCCCTCGGCACACCCGGACCGGCCCAACCAGACGCCGCAGCACAAGCCATACCAGGAACCCATGCATTTTTCATCGTCAACCCATGCCTCTGCCCCTGCCCCTGCCCCGGGCGCTGCCGCCCGGCCGGATGGCCCGCTGGCCGGGCTCAAGGTGCTCGAACTTGGCCAGTTGATCGCGGGGCCGTTCGCGGCCAGGACACTTGCCGAATTCGGCGCCGACGTGATCAAGATCGAAACCCCCGGCGCGGGCGACCCGCTGCGCAAATGGCGTTTGCTCAAGGACGACACCTCCGTGTGGTGGCAGGTCCAGTCGCGCAACAAGCGGTCACTGGCGCTGGACCTCAAGCAGGCGGCGGCGCAGGAGATCGTGCGCAAGCTCGTGCTCGACGCCGACGTGCTGATCGAAAACTTTCGCCCCGGCGCGATGGAAGGCTGGGGCCTCGGCCCTGATGCGCTGCTGGCGCTCAATCCCCGCCTGATCACCACGAGCCTTGCGATTTTGACCGGAGGATGACTTTGAAATTACTGAACGTAGTAGGCGCAGAGGGATTCGAACCCCCGACTTCCACCGTGTGAAGGTGGCACTCTACCGCTGAGTTATGCGCCTGAAGAGATTAGGCGACGTAGCGCAACTCGAAGAGCCACGCAACGTCGCCGCGACGATCACGCCTTGGTGATCTGACCGGAGGTCTGATCGGCCACCGACGCGGCAACGGCGCTTCGCTTGCCAAGAGACAGCGTGCCGAAGAAAATCCCGAGCGTGAGCACCAACACCATCACATGACCCAGGAAGGCGCCCGAATAGCTTGCGACGGCGAGCGGGGCGATGGCAGCGAGGTAAAAGGGAGTGAACTTCATGCGTCCTCTTTTCGGTGGTGTCGCGAGCTGCGACTTGGATCGGGATCCGATTGGGCCGAGCAGCTGCCCGTGATCACGGCCCTACATGTAAGATAAGCTACGACACCCCGGTGGGACTAGAAAGTTTCTAGCGACTGCGTAGCAACTTATGCAAGTGAAACCGTCTGCAGCTCCAAGATGTGTGAGTGGGAGTACTCCAACAATCGGGCCCGTCTCGACCCCACGCGAACCCTCGGAAATTGCTGCAATCTGCAGCTATCGCGTCGTCGGCGCCGTGTGTCCCCGAACACATCCGTGTAAGGGTTGCCCCGATCCACCTCGAACGTCTATCGTGACGGACGTGAGCGCGGGTCGACATCTCTCGGTAGTCGCGGCGACCTTCGCGGCCGCCACGGGTGTCGGGGGGCTCGTGACGACCGCCTCGTGCACGACGGTCGATCCCGGCCCGAATTTCGTCATTCCGGACGTGTCGTTCAACTCGGATTACTTCTTCTGTCACGTCGAGCCCGAGGTCATCTACGCGAAGAAGTGCGGCGACTCGACGCCTGGGTCATGCCACTTCAACTCGTCGGCGGTGAGCGGCATGGCCTTGCAAGACCACAAGCTCGTCGACTGCGGAGGGGGCGACAAACCGCTCAACGCAGCAGACGTCGCGGTCGGCACGCCCGCGCGCGCGAACTTCACCGCCGCCTCGTTGGTCATGACGCGCGACTACCAAACCGCACCGCTGTACGTGCGCCCGCTCTGCAGCGTGGACAGCGACTGCGGAGGACCCAAGTCTCGAGGTCACTCGCATCCGCTCGGCTTGTTCGCGACCAACGATCCGGTGGTCGACGTCATCAAGACCTGGGCGACCAAGCCATGAGGGCGCTCGCCCTCGCGTTGGTCGTGCCGCTCGCATCAATCGCGATCGAGAGCGAAGCCTTTGCCGCGAACGACGACGTGCAAGCGTTCGCGCGTGTCGTGGTGGACGCAGCAGACTTGCGCACGGGTCCTGGCGTCTCCTTCCGGGTCATCTACACCGCGCACCGAGGCGAGACACTCGCGCTCGACGGCAGGCCCGGAGGCGGCTTTTGGCTCGCCGTGCTCTTGCCTGACGGGCGCCGTGCGTTCGCGATGGGCGAGCAAGTGGAGCCCTTCGCAGTCACGCCAGGTTCGGACGGCGCGCCATCTCGACCCGGCTTCTTCGCGCCTCCTCCGCTCGAGGGCGCGCACGGCGGCTTCGCGATGTTGGGCGGCATGCTCAACATCCCCATCAAGGACGGCTCGGTGAAGCAGTTCGGCTACGTCGAGGTGCGGCCGCAGATCGTGCTCGACAAGACGATCAGCCTCGAGGGCTTCTTGGGCGACGGCCTCACCGCGGACGGCGCGCAGATCTTCTACGGCGGCGGCGCCACGGTGCACCTGTTCCCGAGCTGGCTCATCTGCCCGTTCGTCGGCATCGGTGCCGGCGGGCTCTCCGTCTTCCCGAACGCCGACAGCTTCGTGCTCAAGCGCGAGGACCTCTTCGTCGCGCGCGCAGGCGGAGGCTTCTTGATGGCGCTCCGCAATCGCATTCTCGTGCGCATCGAAGCCTCGAACATGACGCTGTTCACCGCCGACACCTACAAGAACGCGCAGACCGTCTCGGGCGGTTTTGGCGTCTATTTCTAAGGAAAACGATGCGAACGATCTTCTTCGTCTTGGCCGCCGCGAGCACCCTGTCTTGCGTGACCGTCAAGCCGCAAGAGCGCGCCGTGCTCGCCGATCCCATCATGCAGTTCGAAGGTGATCCGCATCAGAGCGCACAGCTTCGCCACGCAATCGACAATCGTGAAGGCTCGTTCGGCGGTTCGGGAGTCGCCGGCGGAGGGTGCGGGTGCAACTGAAACGCTCGGCGTTTGGCGCTGTCGTGATCGTCGCCGCGCTCGCCGTGGCTGACGAGGCTGCCGCGCAAGTCGTCGACTTCGACACGACGCACACGGTCTATTACGAGGCGCCGATTCGAACGCACATGTTCGTGTACTCGCCGGGGGTGAACCTCGCCGCGCACCCGTGGTCGTTCCTCGACGTGCACGGCGGATGGGAGGCCGACGTCGTCTCCGGGGCGTCCGTCAAGATCAAGGCAGGGTCTGCTTACAAGGCCTCGCAGCCCGCGGCGGACGTCATCTCGGTTGCAAGCGTCCACGACCTTCGCAACGTCGGCAAGGGCGGATTCACGCTGAAGAAGGACGCCGTCTCGTTCGACGCTGGCTACACGTACTCGACCGAGCACGACTACCGCTCCAACAGCGTCAACGCGACCGCGCGCACCGAGCTGTTCGAGCACAACACCCAGCTCCAAATCGACTGGTCTCGCAACTGGGACAGCGCCTGCGACAAAACGCAGACAGTGAACGCGACCGCCGAGCAAGCCGTTCCGCTCGAAGACTCCGTGGGCTGCTTCACCTCGTTGGCTGGCCGCACGACGCGCCCCATCGCGATCGACAGCTTCCAAGGCGGCTGGTCTCAAGCGTGGACGCCCACTATCCAGACGCAGTTTTTGTATACCGCGCAGATACTCAACGGGTTCCAATCGGACCCGTACCGAGGCGTGATCCTTGGCCAGGGCGTCAGCGCGCAAGAGCACATCCCCAACAACCGCACGCGTCACTCGGTGACCGCGCGCTTCAACTTTTACCTGCGCCCGATCAAGGCCGCGCTGCGCTTGTCGGCGCGAGGCTATTGGGACACTTGGAACATCAAGAGCATCACGCCGGAGATCGAGTTCGAGAAGTACCTCACCGACTCGTGGCGCGCGTCCCTGCATTTTCGCTACTACAAGCAGAGCGGCGCGATCTTTTGGAGTGACGACTACTACGCGGGCGATCCGCCGCTCGGGCCGAAGGGTGCATACTACACGGGTGACCGCGAGCTCTCGCCGTTCTCGAGCTACATGGGTGGCGTCCGCACGACCTACACGATCACCCCAGAAAAGGGGCGGATCCTCGGGCTGATGAGCAGCCTCAAGCTCGGTGGGTACTTCGAGATGGTCCAGTTCGACTACGACGAATACACGCTCGCGGGCCAGACGATCACCGGCGGTCGCGCCTTCATTGGTGGCCTCGCGCTCTCCGCGGCGTTCTGAGCGTCTTGGCGCTCTAGGGACACGCGACCTTGCTCCCGCACGCGTCGAGTGCGGCGAAGAGCTTAGCGCCGTTCGGCCACTGCGCGCCGCACTTCTTGAAGCACGGCATCGTGGGGTCGCACGACTGACCATCGATGCACTGGTAGATGAGCGCCACGCACTCGTCACTCTGCCCGCACGCGGTGAGCTGCGCGCAGCAGGCCTTGCGTATCGCGTCGACGCAGGAGGGAGGGTCGGGGACGATGGCCCCGCACGTCGCTGGCTTCTCTCCGCACTCGGTGGCGCACTCGTTCTGCAGACAGATTTTTTGGCCGGAGCAGGTCCACGTGCCCGGTGATTGACCGCACGCGGACGCGTTGATGCAGCAGCGTGTGTCTTGACACGTCTGACAGGCCGAAGAGGTCTGCACCGAAGAGCCTACGCATACGGGAGCGGCGTCCGCGGCGTCGATCATCGAAGCGTCGCTGGCATCCACTCCCGCGTCACTGCCGCCCACGGTGGCCGAGCTGCTGCATCCGACCAAGAAGAACACGAGAGTCAAACGCGTCATGCGACGCTCGCTGCAATCAGCGCGCCCGCGAATCACCATAGGAATTGTTGCTGGCAAGGCCAATCCGCCGAGTTGTTGCCGTTCGCCAAAGGCGACGATAATTTCGTTCGATCGTCAGCGCGTTGACGGATTTCCGAATCGAGCCTGGCCGGATTGTAAGCATGCTGACAATCCGGTTGGGGCCTTGGCTCAATCCTCGTTCGAGCCACCCTTGAGGCCGTGCTTCTTGGCCATGTCGAAGAGGTGCTTGCGATCCATTCGCGCTTCACGCGCGGCCGCGCTCACGTTGCCACCGTGGCGCGCGAGGATCCATTTGATGTAGCGAGTCTCGAACTCCGCGTCGAACTTGCTTCGTGTCTCGCGGTAGCTCTTGGCGGCGTCGAACGAGAACACCGCGTTGTCTTGCGTGGGCCCCGCGCTCAAGAGCACGTTGCCGATCTCGGTCTTGCCGGTGGCGCGCGTCATGAAGATTGCGCGTTCGAGTACGTTGCGCAGCTCACGCACGTTGCCCGGCCAGTCGTGCGCAGAAAGCGCCAGCATGGTCTCGCTCGGGATCGTGAGCGCAGGTCCGCCCGCGCCGACGGACGCGACGATGTGCTCCACCAGCGCGGGGATGTCATCTCGTCGCGCGCGCAGAGGCGGCACCGTGATGGGGACGACCGCGAGCCTGAAATACAGGTCTTCGCGAAACTTACCCGCTTGCACCTCACGCAATAGGTTGCGCTTGGTGGCCGCGATCACGCGCACGTCCGTCTTCAGCGGCTTGTTACCGCCGACGCGACGAAACTCGCGAGCCTCGAGCACACGCAGCAGCTTGGGCTGCACGTCGAGCGGGAGGTCGCCGATCTCGTCGAGGAACAAGGTGCCGCGATTGGCCAGCTCGAACGCGCCTTGGCGCTGGGACACGGCGCCGGTGAACGAGCCACGCTCGTGGCCGAACAGCTCGGACTCGATGAGCGAGTAGCTCACGGCTCCGCAGTCCACGACGACGAACGGACCGGTACTCCGCGAGCTCTTCTCGAAGATCGCTCGCGCCAGAACGTCCTTGCCGGTCCCCGTCTCGCCCTCGAGCAGCACGGTGGCCTCGGTGGGCGCGATGCGCTCGAGCACGCCGAAGATCGTCCGCATCGCGAGGCTCTTGCCGATCGCGGGGCCGAACACCGGCGACTCGCTCGGCAAGACCTCCACCTTCTGCGTGGGCGGGCGGATCGCGATTTCCACCTCACCGACCTTGAGTACCGTGCCGGGCGGGACGATCGCCTCTTGCACCCGGCTGCCCTCGACGCGGGTGCCGTTGGTCGAGCCAAGATCGCGCACGCGCACGCCGCCCTCGGCGACCTCGAGCTCGCAGTGCTTGCGGGAGACCGTGTCGTCGTCGAGGACGAGATCGTTCTCGGAGCTCTTGCCGATCGTCACTTTGTGCACGAGCGGCTTGTTCTGGCCCTTCGATGAGCCCGTGAGGACCTGCAAGAGCAGCGGGCTCGGACCTTGATACACTCCCTTTGCGGCGCGCGTCTCGATGCGGTCGTCGTCGCTCACCGCAAGGCTCCTTGGCCGAGCGCCGTCGTGATCGCCTCCGACACGTCCACCGAAGTCGTGCCGCCGCGCAGCGACACGTTGCGCTCCACGTGCGTGCCGTGGTCATGGCCCGAGACGTCAATCGAGAGTTTGTAGTCGCCGTCCGGCATGTGCGACTCGTGATGCACGACGCGCGGCGCGGGCTTTCCGGCGAACGACAGGTCCACTTCGCTAGACCAATCGTGCGCGGGATCGTCGTACGAGAGGCGCACCTCTGTCACCTTCGGCGCCGCGTCTCCGAGCACGACCTCCACGACTTGATCCTTCGGCAGGCGAGGGGCGAACAGGAAGTAGAGGCCGAGTGCGACGGTAGCGAAGAGCGGTAGGAGCAAGCGGCGATCGACCTTCATTGCTTGCTCGCCCTAATGCGCGCGATGAGCCCCTTCACGACCACCGCCGGAATGTCGAACTTGGGCATCAGGCCTTTGCCGTTCTTGATCTGGGCGGCGATCTGTTCGTCTGTGACGTTGTCTTGCCAGTCCGCGCGCGTGAGATCCGGCGCCTTCACGAGCCGTCCGTTCGGACCGTCGCCGTGTCCCTCGGCTCCATGACAAGAGGCGCAGTTCTCGTTCCAGGTCAGCTCGACCAGCATCTCGTCATTGTTCGGGCGGGTACCCGAGCTCGGCGGCATCGCTTGGCGCCCCGCCATTTCGGCCTGATCGTGGTCCTTCGGGGACCATTCTCCCGCTCGGTCGACGGACGGCGCGCGATCGCAAGCGGTCGCAAAAATCAGGCACGAGATCATGCGGCGCATAGCGGCGCTCACCCTAGCAACTCCGAGCCGACTCTTCGAGCCGTTACCAAAAAACGTGGGGCCTCCCTTGTCGATACAACGACCCGAAGCTAGCCTGTGACAAGGCGTGGACCTCATCCAGAGGCCGCGACCGGAGGTTTCATGTACAACGCGACGAATTCCGCTGGGTCTGCTGGCGTGCGCAAGGTGACTGTCCCCGAGCTGTTGGCGCGCAAGCGCACGCTCGGAGCGCCTCCTATCGCGATGGTCACCGCCTACGACTTCACGATGGCCCGCCTCATCGACGAAGGCGGCGCCGACATGATCTTGGTCGGAGACTCATTGGGCATGGTCGTGCAGGGCCTCGCCAACACCATCCCCGTCACGCTCGACGAGATTTGCTACCACGGCCGCGCTGTCGCTCGAGGCACTACGCGTGCGCACATCACCGGCGACATGCCATTCATGACGTATCAAGTGTCCCCCACGCAGGCCGTGGAGTCCGCGGGCAAGCTCTTCAAAGACGGCGCGTTCGAGAGCGTGAAGCTCGAGGGCGGCGAGGCGTTCGCCGAGCACGTCTTCCGGATCACGCGCGCGGGCATCCCGGTCGTCGGTCATGTCGGGCTCTTGCCGCAGAGCGTTCATGCACTCGGCGGCTTCAAGGTGCAGGGCAGGGGCGAAGACGCCGCCGCGCAGCTCATCGCCGACGCGAAGGCGATCGAAGCCGCGGGCGCGTTCTGCATCGTGTTGGAGGCAATCCCGCCGGACGTCGCCGCCGAGATCACGGCCGCCGTCAGCGTTCCCACGATCGGCATCGGCGCGGGCGCGGCGTGTGATGGGCAAGTGCTCGTCTGTACTGATTTGCTCGGACTCTCGCGCGGTCACAGTCCCAAGTTCGCAAAGCGCTTCGCCGAGCTCGGTGACGCCGTCGTCGCTGCCGTCGGCGAGTACGTGCGTGAGGTGCGCCTCGGAACCTTCCCCGACAAGGCGCACAGCTACAAACCGAACCGCCCCGACGACGCCCCCGAGACATTGCGTCACTGATGGTGTGGATCGCGGGCGGCTGTCATTGTGGCGCCGTCCGCTTTCGCGTGCATGTTCGTTCGTTTGAAGCGAGCGACTGCACCTGATGCCGGCGAAGACAAGCCGCTCAGTTGTTGTCGTTCGCCGAAGGCGTCGACAATTGCTCGATCTGCGCGATGAAGGGTTTTCTACACCTCATCGTTCCGCCCGCGGACTTCATTCTCCTCTCAGGAGAAGACGCGCTGTCGACCTACACCTTCAACACGCAGGTCGCCGTGCACCACCTATGCGAGACGTGCGGCATGCATCCGTTCTATCGACCACGCTCTCACCCAGGCCAGTACGACGTGAACGCTCGCTGCCTGGACGGAGGTGCGCTGAGCCGCTTTACGATCAAACCGTTCGACGGTCTGCGCTGGGAGGACAATCTCGAGACGATTCGCTAGCGCCGGCCGCGGATGGCGGCGATGAGCGACGTCCAGAAGAAGCGGAGCCTCGAGCCGACGCGATCGAGCGACATGCCGAGGGCCGTCGGACGTGCGCGACTGCCTCGCATCGCGAGCTGCGGCGGGCGCGCTGCGGGGTGGACGCCGAAGAGCGTGTAAAGATCGACGAGGTCTTGCACGAGCTCGCTGATGCCGCGCGTGTCGAGGTCGTGGGCCGCGCAGTAGCTGTCCGGCTTGTTGCGGATCATGCAGCGCGCGATGATCTTCATCACGTGCGGATCGATGAGCTCCCCGTTGCCGTCGAGGTAGTGCTTGTAGCTGAAGAAGCGATCCGCCGGCGCGACCTCCACGCCGCCGTCTGCCTTCGGCGAGCGGAGCGAATGAATCACCGAGTACTCGTGCCCGAGATACCCGTCGATGGTGTTGGTCTCATCGGGGCGCTCGAACTCGATGAACTTGTGGAAGTTGTCGTAAAGCGTCTTCGGGTTCGCGTACGCGCCGCTGATCAAATAGTAGAACATCGCGCCGAGCGAATAGATGTCCGCGGGGCGGCCGACGCTCTTCTGGATGCGCGCGCGCACGTTCGTCTCGGAGGTGCCTCGATACGGCTGGTTGAGCATTAGCCGCTTCTTGCTGCGGTCCGCGTAGACGACGCCGTAGCTGTCATTGCGGTTGAAGAGGGAGAAGCTGTCGTTCTTGGAGATCTGAATGTAGAAGTCCTCGAAGAACTCCACCTCCGCGAGACCCTGCGTCACGTTCACGAGCAGCTCGATGATGTTCGTCTCTTGCTCGGGGCTCTGGAAAAAGAGGGTTCCCGGCACGCTCTTCAGCTGCGTCATCTTCACGGACGTCTCGTCGTCGTGGAGCTTGGCAACGTTGAAGTCAGCGAGGCGCACCTCGAGCTGGCTGCCACGCAGCGCAGGGTCGGGCAGGCCGATGAGCACATTGGCCGGCTTGATGTCGCGGTGGCAGACGTTGCGGACGAGGTGCGCGTACTCGACAGCGCCGGCGATCGGGATCATGTAGTCGAGCACGCGGAAGATGCGCTCCTGCATGGTGCAGGCGAGGAGATCGTCCTTCTGACCCTTCTGCCGCGAGCCCTTGAGGCGCTCCTCGACCGACATGTCCATGCGCTCGAGGATCATGTACTCGGGCTCGACCTGATCGCGGATCTGCCGAGGGATGAACTCGCCCTCGTCGCCGGCGCCGGACGCGTAGAGCCGGATGATGTTCGGGTGTCCTTGGACGCGCTCGAGCAGCTCCTTCTCCATTTGGAATCGCATCGCGTCTTCGTCGGAGACACCGCGCTGCAAGATCTTGATGACGATGGGACGCCTGAAATCCGTGGTGGATTCGATCCAGCGCTCCTCACCGAGGTAGGCCTTGGCGAAGCGCCCCGAGCCGATCTCCACGGGCATGCCGTGCGCGTCGAGCGCGAACGAGTAGACACGAGAGCGCGTGAGGTGACCGCTGCGGTGCGGCGAGCTCGCGTCGACGCGCAACGCGACGGAGACTGGTGGCGGTGTCTGCGACATCGGGTTCGCCACGATCGGCGGCGGCGGCGTCTGCGACATCACGGGAGGCGGGCGCACGGATGGAGTGGGCGGCTTCGCGAACGGCGGAGGTTTAGGAGCGGCTTCCATGGAGACGATCTCGGCGGCGTTGATGGGCTGAAACGGAGTCGTCGGCGTGGGAGGGCGCTGGAACGACGAGCGCGCGGGCGCTTGCTGCGCAGGCACGCCGTCCGGCGACGTCGTGATCGACGGCGTCTCGCTCTCAGACGACTTCGCGTTCCTCGGCTGCGATCCCACGCATCTCCCTAGAAGCGCTCATCGGTACGGCTGCAAGCACATCACGACCACTTCGCGAGTGCTCCCGAACAAAAGCGCCACGGTGAGGATCGCACGATTCGGCGGAATCACAAACTCTTGGCCGTGCACTTGGAACAGGTGGCCCGCGGGCGTCTGAACGCCGAATCGGACCCCGAGGCGCCCGAGCAGATCCCGTGACGCCAAGAAGCAGTCGACATCCATGTCCGCGGCACACCGGACGGACGGGCTCGGCCGGCCAGGGGAACCGGCGACGCCGACGAAGCAGTTCAGTCCCTTCACGCTCACGATGAGCTCCCGATCGCGTCCAGGGAGCGTCGTCACGCGCGCGTGAACGGGCCCTCCCGAACCGGGGAACGAGATGTCGAGTCGCTCGGGGACATCGACGAGGTTGAGCACGAGGTCGCCGACTCTCTCGACCTCCACAGGCGCCGGCTCCGCAAAGCCCGTGTGCGCGGGGACGTCGAGCGTGATGGAGGAGAAGGTCGGCATCGGCGCGCGCGTATTGCCCTCGCGAATGGCGACCTTGAGCTCGTCGTAGAACGCGGTCACCGACGGAGTGCGCCGCTGGGGGGACGCCGCCAGCCCGTGCAGGAGCGCCCGCCCGATCTCTCCTCCGACACCGAGCTCGCTGAGCCTGCGCGTGACGAGCGCGTCACCGATGATCCGATCGGCGTACGTGTGGCGAACGTCGCGACCCTCGAACATCACGCGCCCGGTGAGCATGGTCGTCGCGACGAGCGCGAGCGCGTACACGTCCGTGCGCTCGTCCTGAACTCCGCCCGCGAGCTGCTCGGGCGCCGCCCAACGTGGCGAGTAGAGCGTCGCGACGCTGATGTCCTCGTCCACTCCAGATTTTCTGATGTCGCTGCGGGCGATGCCAAAGTCCGCCACTTTGGGGATCAGCACGTCGCTGACGCGCGCGAAGATGATGTTCGACGGCTTGATGTCGCGGTGGATGATTCCGTGGGAATGCGCCTCCGCGAGCGAGCCCACGATCGGCTTCAAGAGAGCGAGTACGTCGAGAGGCGGGATCGCGTCGTTCGCGCGGACGTACTGCTCGAGCGTGCCGCCGTCGAGGAACTCCGAGACTTGAAACGGGCGCCCGCTCTCTTCGAGGTAGCCAAAATCGTGGATTTTGAGCGTGTTCGGGTGGGCGAGTCTAGACAGCGCGAGTGCCTCTTGAAGGAAGTGCGCGTAGCTCGCGTCGTACGCTTGTCCTCCGCTCGTGGACCCCAAGCCCTCGACCACCGCTCGGAGAACCTTCACGCAGACGACACGGTCGAGTCGCTCGTCCGTGGCGCGATAGATGGAAGCCATCCCGCCCGCAGCGATCCGGTCGATGATCACGTAGCGGTCGAGCAACCGAGTGCCCGTGTCGAGCTCCGAGTCCGTGCCCATCTTCAACTCGGAGACTATCAGATCAGAGCGCTCACCCCACGCCGCTAGCGTGAAGGGAGAGGGCTCACAAAAAGAACGGGAAGATCATGAAGAGATGAGGTTTGAGCGCGCAGCCCAACCAACCCCTCCCACTTCCTGATCCTTTGCTCTTTTTGTGGCCACTTCTCAATTCGTGGGTCAGTGGCCCGTGAGCTCTTTGACGATCGTGTCGGCGCCGTACACTTTGGAGAGGGCTTCGGTCATCGCGGCGGTGTCGACAGAGACGGCGCGCTCGGTCACCTCACGGTAGACGAAGCGATTCGGCAGGCTCGAGATGTTGCCGTCGAAGATCAACCCGACGATCGAGCCGTCCACGGCGATCACGGGGCTTCCGCTGTTTCCGCCGATGATGTCGTCGGTCGAGACGAAGTTCACCTTCGTGGTGGGCGTGAGCCTCGGCTTGGCATCGAGGATCTTCTGAGGGAGCTTGAACGGGTCCTTGCCCGTCGCGTGGGCGTACATGCCGGCGAAGTCGGTCGCCCAGGGCACGTCCTTGCCGTTCTCTTTGTAGCCCTTGGCGACGCCGGTCGAGAGTCGCAGCGTGAACGTGGCGTCGGGCGGCATGCTCGGCCCTCTCACGGCGAACGTGGCCTGGGCGACCTTCTCACCGAGCGCGCGCATCGGCGCCTCGACGGTGTCCTCGTAGTCCTTGCGCACGGCGCGTGCGTCCTGGTCGAGCGCGCGCATGAGCACGATCGCGGGATCGGTTGACGCATCAATCGCCGGCTTGCCACCCGCAAAAAGCTGCCGCCGCGTGTAAACGTCGAACAGCCTGGTGCTCGCGACGAGCTCCTGCGCGGCTACCGCGGGCGTCTTGCCATGGAGGATCTTCTCGAGGATGGGCTTGCCCACGAGCACGCGTGCGGCGTTCTCCATCCACGCACGCACGAGCACGACCTCGACGCCGCCGTAGACCGCCGCGCCGCTGAAGAGCTCGAGCTTGAGTGAGTCGAGCGCGCTGTCTCGGTACTCGCGCAGTCTCTTCTCGTTGGGCTGCGCGAGCTCGTCGGGGAGCCGTACGAGGGTCTTTGCGAGCTGCAGGATCGACGAGTCTCCGCCGCGCTCGAGCACGGAGAACTGCTTGTAGATCGCGCCCACTTTTGTCTGGACCTTGGCGACGTCGTCGAACGTCGCGCCGTACGAAGCAGACAGCTTCGCGTCCGCCTTGATCGCCTTGACGAGAGCGGCCTCGTCATCCGCCTTCTGCTTCATCAGCGCGGGATCCTTGAGGCCGCCCTGATAGCCGGTGAGCGCCTTGATGCTGTTCTCCACGCCGAAGATCGACTCGCGCGCCTCGCGGTCGTCCTCGTGGCTCTGCTTGCCGTACGTGTGAAGCAGCGCGGCCTCTTGCTTCAGGTTGTCGGTGACGAATGGGTAGATCGTGTCGCGGCTGCGCTCGAGCTGCGCTTTGGTCTGCAAGCGACCCGTGCTGCCGGGGTGGCCGCTCACGAAGACCGTGTCGTTCTCCTTCGGACCCTGCTCGCTCCATTTCAAAAAGTGCGCGGGCGCGAGCGGTTTGCCCGCTTCGTACACGCGAAACAGCGCCATATCGATGTCGAAGCGCGGGTAGGTGAAATTGTCGGGATCGCCGCCGAAGAATGCGAGCGTGGCCTCCGGGGCGAACACGAGGCGAACGTCCGTGTAGCGCTTGTATTCGTAGAGCATGTACTTGCCGCCCGCGTAGAGCGTCACGGCCTCGCAGCGCAGGTGCGTCCTGTCTTGGCACTCTTGCTCCTGCTTGGTCATCGCGCCTTTCACCGCGACGTTCGCGTCCGCATCGGACATGCCCGCCGCGCGCGCGCCGTGGACCTTGTCCGAGATGTCCTCCATCGCTTGCAGCTGATCGAGCTCGATGTCGGGGCAGGACACCTCCGCGCCGTCTTTGCCGGCGAGGTAGCCCTCGTCCATGTAGTTGTGCCCGGAGCTCGACACCTTCGCAATGCAGTCCGAGGCGACGTGGTGGTTCGTGAGCACGAGGCCGGTCGACGACACGAACGAGCCCGAACCGCCTGCGGAGATGCGCACCGAAGAGAGCCGAACGTGATCGAGCCACGCATCGGTGAGGTCAACGCCGTGGTCCTTCTTGATCTGCGCCTTGGGCACCATGTCGAAGGGCCACATCCCGTCGTCGGCGCGTGCCGAGCGAACGAGACCACAACAAACTAGAGCGACGAAGCACGAGGAGGCGATGCGCATGCCGATGGCCTTAGCAGCAGAGGGGATTCACAGGAAGGTGGGAAGACAGGAAGGGTGTTTGCCGATCACTCTGTCTCGGTGGCGCGCCACATGTACCAGCTGCCTACGCTTCGATACGGGGCCCATTTTTGGGCGTGTTTGGTGATCCGTTCGCCCGTAGGGAGCTCGCGTGTTCGGTAGAGTTTTTGGAAGCCTTTGCGCACGCCGTAGTCATCGATGGGCAGGACGTCGGGACGGCCGAGGCGGAACATCAAGATCATCTGCACGGTCCAGCGCCCGATGCCGCGCACCTTCGTCAACGTCGCGATGATGGCCTCGTCATCCATCTTCGAGAGCGCGTCGAGGGTAGGCAGCTCTCCGTGCCGAATCTTCTCGCCGAGATCGTGCAGCGCCTTTGCCTTGTTCTCCGAGAGGCCCACGGCTCGCAGCCGCGGAACGGTGCGCTGCGAGAGCTCTTCGGCGTTGGGTCGGCCGCGATCGAAGAGCATGCGATAGCGCGCGTGGATGGTGCCTGCCGCTTTACCCGAGAGCTGCTGATAGACGATCGACCGGCCAAGGGCGTCGAACAACGACAAGGAAGGCGAGGGCTCGAGGCGATAGGGGACGCGCGCGATCAGCGGCGCGAGCACGGGATCACTCGAGGAGAGGTGTGCTGTCGCGGTGTCCGGGTCGAACGCGAGCTTGGGCCGCTTGACACCCAGGAACACGCCCTCGAGCGCGAGGATCTTCTCCTTCGTGACCGTGCCGCCGGGCGCGGAGAATCCGCCCAGTTTGTCGCCGCTCGCGAGCACGCGATGGCACGGCACCACGATCATGAACGGGTTCTTCGACATCGCCGTGCCGACCGCGCGCGACGCTCCCGGTGAGCCTGCGTTCGCGGCGAGCTCTCCGTAGCCGATGACCTTGCCCGCCGGCACCTCACGCGCGACCTCGTACACTTTGCGCCAGAACTGCGGCACGTCGCTCGTGTCGAGTTGGACGTTACGGAGATCTTGCGGAGACCCGCCGAGGTGCTTCTCGATCGACTTTGCGGCACTCATGACGAAGCGCGGCGGTTTGCTCACGGTCGATGGGGGCGCCTCTTCGAAGAGCCGAATGCGCGTGACGCCTGCTTTACTGAAGTCGATTCCCATCGGCCCGAAGGCCGTCTCGAACACGTGCATCATGACCCGCGCCCCAAGAGCTTCCCTCGCGACTCGGAGGTCGTGACGGGCTTGTGCAGCACGATGCGCTGGCCGTGCTCGCGTCCTTGGGCGTACGCCTCGTTCTTCGGATGGCCTCCGTAGCGCACGTTGCGCACGTGAGGATGACGCCGTCGATAGAACGCGTGAAGGTCTGCGTCGCCCACCCAGACGAGACCCTCCTTCGCGTGCACGCGCGCTTGCGAGCCGAGCTTGTCCAAGAAGCCCTGCATCACGCCCGTGAGGAACGTGCGGCGGTCTCGGTTCGAACGCTCGGCGGAGGCTATTTTGTGGGCGATCCAGAGATCGTCCGCGGTGCGAGAGAGGAACGTGTGCGCGTACTCGGCCATCGCGACGTTCGAAGGCGAGCCGCACACCTCGAGCACGCTCGCGCGCTTGCCGGCGAGTGGTCTGTAGACGGGCACCCAGATCACCTCGACGAAGAAGTGCTTGCCCAAGATCATGGCGAGCATGCGCTCGTGCTCGGCCACGCGACCACTCGGCGTGCCGAGTTGACGGTGCTCGTAGCCGCGAGACTCTTCTGCGCGCGCCTCGAGGTTGTACTTCAGCATGAGCTTTTGCGCGGCGGCCATCGCGGCCTCGGCCTCGTGACGGTTCGGGCTCTCCGCGAGCGCGAGGAGCTTGGCGATGCGGGTCACCGCGCGATCGTCGGCCTCGTGCGTGGCGGGAATCCCGCTCGCCCGCGCGTCGATCCCGAAGCGCGCGCAGACCTCGCGAAATGCACGTCCGTGCGACGTCTCGTCCACCGCGCCGAGCACCTCGTGAGCGTACTGGTGCGCCATCTCGTGCTTGAGCACTTCGACGACAGCCCCCCATGGATGACCGAGCACGAGCGCACGAGAGATCTCGATCGTTCGGGTAGCTCGATGCCAGCGGCCCAAGAACGACTCCGCGGTCCCCAGCTCGATCGTCGGCGTCTTGAGCCCGGAGCGCAGGTAAGACGCGTTGAGGTTTTTGTACTCGCGAAGAAGCTCTCTTACGAGCTGTCGCTCCAAGTCCGCCGTGAGCTCGCCGTACACGCCGCCGATATGGCAATACCTACTACGCGCGTCAAGACACGCTTCTTCGGCCTAGCGTCGGCGCGGCGGCGGGGCCATGCTTGCGCGATGACGCTGTCTCGAAGGGCGGTATTGATCGCGGCGGCGGCGGGCGCTCTCGCGTTCGGTACGCCGCGCCGTGCGTTCGCGCAAGCGCCAGACACCACGTTGATGTCGAGGCTCGCGCAGCACGCGGCCAACTTCGAGACCATGAAGACGCACGCGAGCTTTCTGATCGCCGGCAAGCTGGACGATCTCGCCTCCGACGGCACTTCGAAGAGCAGCAAAGAGATGAGTGCGCGTGTCACGGCAGACGGCACGACGCTCCACTTCGACGTCCTTCGCTACGTGGAGGACGGACAAGACAAGACCGTAGAGGCGCAAGACAAAGCGAAGGACAAGGCCGCAAAGCCGCCAGATCCGAACAAGAAGAAGCGAGACGTCCGCATGCCGTTCCACGCAGGCGAGCAGCCTCGCTACGTCTTCGATCAGGTCGAGGTGGACGCGACGGATGCGACGCGAGTGCGAATCACGTTCGTCCCGAAGATCAAAGAGGAAGACACGATCGAGGGCTCAGCCTGGGTGGACACGCAGACCGGCACCGTATTGAGCGCGGGCTTCAAGCTGAGCAAGCCGCCGACTGCCATAGACTACGTGAACTTCCAGATTGCCTTCGGAGCCAGCACGTCGCTCGGACCGGCGATCAGCAAGATCGACATCGAAGGCGCGGGCGGGATCCTCTTCGTGCGAAAGCACTTCCGAGGGTCGGCGACGCTCACCAACCACTCGATCGTTCCCTAGAGCGCCCGCCGCAGAGAGAAGTTCACAGAAAGATCGGGAAGATCAGGGAGAGGTTGGGGAGGCCGCCGAACCCATCCGAATCCTCCCCGGCCTTTGATCTTTTTGTTCCAATCTCTTGGCGACACTACGCCTAGCGAGCCTCTCCCGGCCATGGATCTGGCGCGGTCGGCTGGTCGAACGGGCTCTTGTTCCAGAACCATTTCGCGCGACCCACGCGGTCGCGTGAGAAGTGCTCGTTCTGTCTGCACGATCCGACCGTGTAGCCGGCGAGGCGATCCTCTTGCACGCTGGAGGCGCACCAGCGGAAGCTCTCGCGGATGTGTCGGAGTGCGACGCGGAGGCACT
Organism: Myxococcales bacterium; assembly: GCA_043784605.1. Lineage (GTDB taxonomy): Bacteria > Myxococcota_A > Polyangia > Polyangiales > Polyangiaceae > JANYHY01. The sequence goes on from JAYVYD010000334.1 coordinate 17,396, forward strand.
TCGTACGATCGCTCGTGAGGTCCATCCCGGCCCAACCCTCGCGCGTCTTGCCGATCACTCGGACCTGCATGATGCAGAAGCTCTGGCCGTGGTCGCCGAGCGTGCGTCCGTCGTCGACGTCCGCGCGATAGCCGCTCTCCCAGCTCGCGATCGACGCCATGAGCAGCGCCGTCTTCGCACGACCGAGGTCCCCTTCGAACGCGGGTTCTTCCGCGTTGTCGAGCGCCACGGCGGCGAAATCGTGCGCCATACTCTCGTATCGCGCGCGGTCTGTATCCGACTGCGGTGGCACGAAGGTGGTCATCGCCACCACGAGCCACGTTGCGAGTTGATCCAGCATCCGCCCCAAAACGCCACAGGCGAGTTCTACTTGCAAGCATGTGTTTCGCCGCGCGCCGCCCCAGGGACGCGAGGGCGTGCCTGCACTGTTTCTTGCAGCCGCCGTGGGTTCGCTGCGATATCGAAGCGTTAGGTCGATTGGGTCCTAGCGCGAGAGTGATGTAGGATGTATCTGTGGTGATGCGACGAGAAACGGCGGCCGATACCCGCCGCACTGTGCAAGCGAAGGACGACCCCGTCCCCGGCGTGGTCGTCGTGTTCTGCGTGCACACGCCCTACCTCGAGGCACACGCGATCGGTGGCAAGAACGTCTTGCTCGGTCGCGATGGCATCCTCGGCGCGACGGACGAACGCGTGTCTCGCGAGCACGCGCGCGTCGCTCACGACGGTGACGGTTTCCTGGTCGAGGATCTCGGGAGCAAGAATGGGACGTACGTAAGCGGCGTTCGAATCGAAGGTAAGCGCCGCGTCCCTCCCGGCTCCGTGATCCGTGTCGGTCGCACACTGCTCTTGTTGGAGGAGGACGTTCGCGCGCTGCGCAACGGCACAGTCTTGGTGCGCGACGACGCGGTCATCGGTCCGCTGCTGCGGCGTGCCATCGACGAAGCGACACGTGCCGCAACGACCGCCGACACCTTGCTCGTCGTGGGCGAGACCGGCGTCGGCAAAGAGCTCATCGCGCGCGCGTTTCACGCCGCAGGCCCGTACAGCAAGGGCCCGTTCTTCCCGGTGAGCTGCGCGTCAATCCCGAGCGAGGGAGCAGAGCGGCAGCTGTTCGGCGCCAAGCGCGGCGCGATCAGCGGCGCCTCCAAGGACGAAGAGGGCTACGTGCAAGCGGCCGCGAACGGCGTACTCTTCCTCGACTACATCGCCGAGCTCGAGCTCGGCGCGCAAGCCAAAGTGCTGCGCTTCTTGGAGACGCGCGAGGTCATGCAGCTTGGCGCGACCAAGCCCGAAGAGGTGCGCGCTGGCGTGTGCGCGACGACCAACCGCCCGCTGGCCGAAGAGGTGCGCGCCGGTCGCTTCCGCGAGGATCTCTATTATCGCGTCGTCTCCAACACGGTCACACTGCCACCGCTGCGCGAGCGCGCCGCGGAGCTCTCGTGGATCCTCGCGCACGCTCTCCGGAAGGTCGACAAGGGCCTCGTCGCCCACGTGTCGCTCGTCGAGGCATGCCTCACGCGCCCATGGCACGGCAACGTTCGCGAACTCACCGGCGCGATCGCCGCCGCGGCCAAGCTCGCGCTCGAAGAGGGCAAGGAGGTTCGCGCGGAGCACCTCGGAGAGAACGTCGGCATCGCACTCACCTCCACGGGCCGTTCACTGAAGGCGATGGGCGACAAGCTTACCGAAGAGTCGATCCGAAAGGCGCTCGCGGATCAGAACGGCAATGTCTCCGCCGCAGCGCGCGCGCTCGGTGTGCACAGGACGCAGCTATATCGACTCATCGAGCGCCTCGGCATCGACGACGTCACGGCGGGATAGCGGTTCGCATCCCTCTCCCACCACGGGAGATAAAAGTGTGAGCCGGACGAGAAAATCGTCGCCACTTGGAAGGCACTCACGAAAGTGCGTGTTACATTCGAGAAGTGGTCACGCGTGGACGAATCTGTCCTGGGCTAGTCTGGCGAGGTGAGTACCTTCGCGCGCGTGGCGAAACGCGGATGGCGGAGGAGCGTGGAGAACCCACGTTCCTGCGGCACCCCATTGAGGAAACACTCACGCGGGAGCGGCCTTCTGGTCGCGGCCCCCGGAGTGCTGGCATGTCCAGAGGAGGTATACGGCAATGCAGAGTACCAGTGGCCCTAGCTTCAGAGGTCTTGAGCCGTAACCAGTGTGAGTAGTCATCCCAAAGGGGAATGACGTTCTCGCCAGCGGCTCAGTCCACAGATGGTTTGCTTCGGAGCTCTCTACTACGAGAGGTCGGTACGCTCATCTTCTGGGGTTGTGGCCAGTACTGCCGGCCTGGGTGACCAACACGTCACCCAGGCCGTGCTCTTTAAGGAGTCATACTTGTTGCTGGCGAAGCCAATCCACTCAGTCGTTGTCGTTCGCCGAAGGAGGCGACAATTGCCCAACCGCCGCGTCGTGTTGACGAAGCCCCACGCGAACGCTACTTCTCGTCACACTCTGCGGGACTAACTCAGTTGGTAGAGTGCCAGCTTCCCAAGCTGGATGTCGCGAGTTCGAATCTCGTGTCCCGCTCAAATCTGCCATTGGGCGTGCACGCGCGCGCTACGCTTCTTGGATGCGATGGGTGGTGATGCTCTCCTTGATCGGCTGCGTGGAGCAGGTGGCACCGCCGACCGTGCGCACCGCCAGCGCGCCATCTCCGCAAACGCTCGAATCGCCTGATCCAGAGCCGCTCGACGCTGCTCCTTCAGTGCCTGCGGTCGATCGGTTCGCGACGCGCACGCTCGGGACTGTCGAGACGAGGCCACGCTACACGGGGCGTCGTATCGATGTCGACTTGAAGGACGCCGACGTCGCGAACGTGTGTCGTCTCATCGCGGACGTCGGCAACGTCAACATCGTGCTCGGAGACGGCGTGCAAGGTTCTGTCACGCTCACGATGCACCGCGTGCCGTGGGATCAGGCACTCGAGTCCGTGCTTCGCGCCAAGGGGCTACGCGCCGAGCGCGAGGGCAACGTGATCCTCGTTTTCGCGAAGTAGTGCGGGGGCGGGGGCCGTCCCAGGACAGGGCGTCGAAGACCCGGATTGTCAGCATGCTTACAATCCGGCGTTAGCGATTGGCGCGCATCGCGTCCACGGCGTCCTTGGCCTCTTTCAGCCCGACGTTCATTCGCTCGCGGTAGATCTTGATCGCCTCGATGACGCGATTCTCGGTGACGAGCGCCATGAGCTCTCGCGTGAGCGCATCGGTCATCACGGGTCGCGGCGGAGCCTCCACGACGGCCTCGGACACCGCCACCTCGACGACAGGCGCCTTCGCAGCGGGTGGTGTTCGCGAGATCTCCATCCCGCAGGTCGGACAGCTCGCAGAACCCATCGCGACAGCGTTTCCGCATCGACCGCAGTACCCCATGCGAGCCAAGATAGTACCCTAGGCAGATGCTCCGCTACGCATCGCTCGTGTTGATCTTGGGCTGTCGCTCGCCGGAGGTGCGCCTCGCTCCTGACGCGAGCGTCACGGTCTCCGACGCCGCGCCCGAGAAGTGCGGCAGCATCGTCTGCCGGACAGGCGAGGTCTGCTGCAATCCGTTGATGAACCTCTGCGCGGCCCCCGGAACGATGTGCGCACAATGAGAGCGCATCGAGCGATCGTCGTCGCGTCCACGATAGGCGCGTTGTTTGTCGTCTTCGCGTCGCGTGCGCGGAGCGATGAGCTGCGCGAGGACGTCTTTCTCTGCGAAGACGCCGTCGCGCACGTGCAACAGTGCTGCCCCTTCAACGCGGCTCAAGTCCAATGCACGTTCGCTGAAGGGTGCGGGAGCCCAGCCACGACTCCGCAGCTCTCCATCGACACCGCGAGGTGCATCATCCACAGCTCGTGCGACGCGCTCCGCGCCGGAGTCGTGTGCAACTTCAAGTCGAAGCTGTGTCCATGAGGCTCGCCGCGCTCGGAATCCTCGCGGCGTTGCTCGTCGAGCACGTCGCGCGCGCAGACGAAGACGAGAGCCCGTGGAAGACCTCCGGCTTCGTGATTGCGGCCGAAGGCGGATACGGCTTGCGAATGCTCTACGGCGTCCCGGTCGATACCGGCGTGTTTCAAGCGACGATCGGCGCTCGGTATCGATGGGCGCGCTTTCTGCTCGACGGCAACTACCTCTCGGGGCGAACGCGCGAAGGGCTCGCCGTCAGTCGATGGGGAATCGGCACGCGGTTCGGTGTCGCGGTCTGGCGGCTCCGCGTGTCCGCTGGCTTCGACATTGGGCAAATCACGGTCACCCGCACGACGAGCACGGGCGGCGCGCTCCAGGGAAGTGAGCTGAGCCTGCTCTTGCGCACGGACATCGACGTGGTCGAGTGGCAGCACGACGGAGGTGTGTTCGTCGGCCTCCAACTCGGCGGCAACGATCGCTTGTGGGGACCGAGCTTTCTCGTCGGCGTGCGCGCGTTCTAAGGCTTCGTCACGAGTACGGGACGAACGGACCGCGCGCGATGGCCATGAACTTCGCGATCACCGGGCGCTTCCACTGAGCCTCGGCGAATCGGCGGACCTTCGGCGGCACCTCGCCGCCATTCATCAAGAGGCGCTGCACCATGAACGCGAGATCGGCGTCCGCGACAGTGTCGGTGCCGAACAGCGACGTCGCGTCGCTAGCGAGCAATCGATCGCACACGTCGAACAACTTGGTCACCGCCGTCATCGCGGCTGGCGAGAGCTCCTTGTTGGTGTGCTCGTAGAACATCGTCGAGGTCGGGCGCTCCTCGCGGATCGGGAGCGTGTCATCGGAGCGGATCCACGCCATCACCTGTCGAGCGCGCGCTCGCTGCTTCAGATCGGCGGGGAGCACGCGGCGCTCTGGGAACACGTCCTCGAGGTACTCGACGATCGCGCTGGACTCGGCGACGACGAAGCCGTCATGATCGAGCGCCGGAACACGAGCGGTCACGCTGGCGTGCGCGTAGTCGGGCCGCTTGTGCGCGCCTGCCTTGAGGTCGATCGCCTTCATCTCGTAGGAGAGGCCCTTCTCTTCGAGCGCGACAAAGCAGGAGAAGACATACGGGCTGATCCAGAACGCGTCTCGAGTGAGGCTGAGCATGGGGTCGGACTCTACCAGGGAAGGTCGCGCCAACGAGCGCGTACTCGTCAATACAATGGTCCTCGTCGTTCTCTGCATGATGCCCACGGTGGTGTTGGTGACCGTGTTGGGTCGCGCGTTTCGCCTAACCTGACAATAGGCTGACATCATCGCGCCGTAGTCTCCTCGTTGGAGGCTGCCCACATGACGACGACTCGGATCTCACCGCTCGGACCTTTCTCGCTCGAGTGCGCCGCACGATTCTTGTGCGGGTTCACGCCGCTTCGCTCGGCGAGCCGCTCGACCGAGAACGCACTGACGCTCGCGTTCCTCGATGAAGTCACGTTCGAGCCGACGGTGGTGGACGTCTCGGAGTGCGGCGACGACGTGCTCGTCGTAGGGCGTGCCGGCGCGAGAGATCCGAGCCGGCAGGTCGCACGCATTCTCTCTCTCGACCACGACGCGAAAGCGCTCGCGCAGGTGATCGCGCGCGACCCAGTCGTCGCCGCGCTGTTCACGAAGACGCCAAGATTTCGGCCGGTCTGCTTCGCATCGCCCTACGAGGCGGCTATTTGGGGAGTGCTCTCACAGCGTACGGCGATGAGCGTCGCTGCGACGAACCGAGAGAGGCTCGCTCGCGCTCTCGGTGGAAGCGTGCAGGTCGACGGCATCACGTTCGACGCGAGCCCGCGTCCGTTCGCGCTCCTTGGCACCAAGACCTTTCCCGGGATCAGCGAAGAGAAGCTCGCGCGGCTGCACGCGGTGGCGAAGGCGGCGCTCGAGGGTCACCTCGAAGTAGACACGCTACGCTCCGACCCGCAGAGCGCGCTCTCGTCGCTCTCGAAGATACGCGGTATCGGACCGTGGACCGCCGAGCACGTGCTCGTACGCGGCGCGGGGACAGTGGACGAGCTGCCTGCCTCCGAGCCCCGTGTGCTGCGAGCGATCGAAGAGGCTTACGGCAGGAGCGCTCTCACGCAGGAGGACGTGCAACGGATCGCCGAGAGCTGGAGGCCGTACCGCACCTGGGTCTCCGTTCGCATGGTCACAGCTCTGTCCTCGGCGGGCGGGCGCGCGCCTCGTCGCGTCGAAAGACGAACTCTGCTACCCGTCGATGCGTGAGGCGTCGTTCGCTTGCGTTCGGGTGCTTGGCCGTGCTCGTTGGGTGTCACCAATGCGGGGAGGAAAAACCGCCCGCGCCTGCTGCGGACGCGCAGGCTATCGTGGACGACGCGTCGACCGCCGATGCGTCGTTCGACACGTCTACCGTCGACGCTACGCCCAGGGTCGATGCGTCGGTCAGCAACGAGCAACGCAAGGCGTACGGCGCGGCGATGACCGAGGGTCGAACGGCCGCGGCTACGAAGAAGTACGCGCCCGCGATCGACGCGTTCACGCGAGCGCTCGTGGCCGCCCCAGAAGATCCGCGCGCGCTGGCCGAGCGTGGGCACGCGCGCTTGCTCTCCAAGGATCTCGACGGTGCGAATGCCGATCTCACGACGGCACTCGCCATGGCCGATCCGAACGACATGAAGCTCAAGGCGCAGATCGAGCTCGATCGAGGCGCTCTCGACGACGCACTCGCGGACATGGGAAAGGCGCCAGAGCGTCGAGGCGTCGCTGTTGGGCACTACAGGCGCGCGAACGAGCTATCGCCGAGCGCCGCGGCCGCTGCGCACATGAGCGGATGCCCCGCGTCGTGGGGGCCCATCGAGACTCGCACGTTCGCCGCCGTCACCGAGGCCTCCATGAAGCTCGGCCACCCCGAGATGCCGTGGACGCGTCTCGCGACCGGCGCGTTCTTCCGCAACCGCAGCGACACGTTCGGCACCGAAGTGCTCGTGCCGATCGACGGCGCGCGCTACGCGTTCGTGCTCGCGAACTCGACGACGCGATCGACATGCGGAGCACTCGGCGAGCTCGACGTGAACGATCGCGCGGGAGTGTGGCGCGTGGAGGTCCGTGCGCAGGGTGGTGCTTCGAGCAAGGGCGCGTGTTCGTGCGAAGGCGAGCCCTGCGTAGGCGAGTGCGGGTGCAAGGAGCCGTTCTGCCCGCAGGATTGCACGGGGGCCGATCGACCCCTCGGCGAGCACCAGGAGATCTACATCGACGGCAAGACCGGCGCGGGCGTGTGGCAGCTTCGCGTGGATCAGGCGTTCGCGAGCGAACTCACCCTCGACGTCGATCTCGCCACGCACCGCTTCCGCGCGACAGGACTCGGTTGCATCGCGGATCTCCCGCTCTCGAAGTAGCGATGAAGGCCCTATTTCCCAGCGTCGGGCGCGATCGTACGGATGGCCGTGAGGTCGTAGCGGATCGCGCACGGCAGCGCGTTGAAGGCGGTACCGATCTGCGCGGCGCAGTCCGCGCCGTTGGTGGGTGCGAATGCGTAGGCGAGCGTCCCGGAGAACCCGTTCGCGATGCCTCCGTCGGCGAGATCTCCGGCGAGCGTGTCGGTCCGGGTGACCAAGCACGCGCCGTGAGCTTTGTCGGCAGCGCTGATCTGCGACGTGCCGGCTTGCGAGAGCGTGAAGTGCCCGGCGGCGTTGAGCGTGCCTTGGACGGGCAAGCCACCCTGGACCCAATAGAGGTTGCTCTTGTCCTGGGAGAGCTTCACGTCGAACTCCCACGGATTCGGGGGACTGCCTCCGCACGATGCGTCGGTCAGCGCCGCCTTCGCGTGAAACGTCCCGAGCGACGCTCCTGGGTTGTAGGGGTCCTTGCCCGCGCATGCGAGCAGAACGAGGCAAAAACCGTGGGCGCGGCGCACATCTCTTGAGGTACGGGAACTCACCGGCGGCGGCAAATTTTCGGTTCACCTCGTGGGACGCGCGGATGCTCGCGCGGGGAGCCATCACGGCTCTCGGGGCGTGGGTCGTCTGCTTGCTCGTCATCGCGCTCACGGACGAGGGTGGCGTCGCGTGGGGGGTGAAGCTCGGGCGGTCGTTGATGATGGCGCCTATCTGCGCGGCGATCGGCGTGGGACTCACGCTCTCGGCGGCGCGCGCGACGGGAGAGCTACGCGCGCTTGCGGCGATCGGCAGGCCCGAGACCGAGAGCGCGCTGAGCACGATCACTGGCGCGATCGCTCCCGCATGCGTGCTCGCGCTTCTCGCGCTCACGGCCGTGATCGACGTCTCGAGCTTTTTCCCCCGATCCGACGCGCGCAAGGCGCATGTCCGCGCCGACGCTCAGGGCTTCGTAGACGACGATCGCGGCCTGCGCATCGACGATCGCGGCGTCATCTCCACCACGCCTCGTGCGACCGTCGCGCAAGAGGCCTCCGCGCCTGCGACTGCAAGACTGGCCGTCGCGCTCACTGTGGTGCTCGGCGCGTTGGCCTTCGCGAGAGTCGCCTCTCTCCGCGCCGGTCGCGCGCGGAGGCGCTGGGCTGTGGCCTCGCTCGGTGCAGCGGCGATCGCCATCGCCGCGTTCCAGCTCGCTGCGTCTTCGCACGCAAGCCCGCTCTTCGCTCCACTCGCGCTCGCAGTGCTCACGGCCGCGCTCGGCGTCCGCTATCGTTGGCGACATGAGTGACGTTGTGACTTTCTCGTGGGGCGCGGACGAAGCCTCATGGTCGATCGTGATTCATGGCGGGGCCGGGGCTGTCCCCATGGAAGCGCGCGCGCGGCACGTCGAAGGCTGCAAGCTCGCGGCGATTGCGGGCGCGGCGATCTTGCGCGGAGGCGGGAGCGCGCTCGACGCGGCACAGCGAGCGGTGGAGCTCCTCGAGGACGATCCCGTATTCAACGCGGGCACCGGCGCGGCGCTCAACACGTCCGGCGAGATCGAGCTCGACGCGGCGTTGATGGATGGATCTCTGCGCGCGGGTGCCGTGTGCGCTCTCCCGCCGTTCGTGAGTCCGATCAAGATCGCGCGCGCGGTCCTCGATGAGGGCGTGCACGTCCTTTACGCGGCCGCCGGCGCCGAGGCCTTCGCGAAGGAGCATGGGTTCGTGCGAACGACCACCGAGGCGATGACCAGCGCGGCCGCAAGAGCGCAATTTGTCACGATGAAGCAGAGCGGCAAGGGAAGTGAGGGCTGGGCGGGCGGAACCGTGGGTGCCGTCGCGCGGGACTCGAGCGGTCATGTCGCCGCGGCCACGAGCACCGGCGGAACCTTCATGAAGCAACCCGGGCGCGTGGGCGACGCTCCGCTCCTCGGCGCGGGCACCTACGCAGACGACGAAGCTGGCGCGTGCTCCAACACTGGCCACGGCGAGTCCGTGATGAAGCTCTGCATGAGCAAGACCGCGATCGAGTGGCTGCGCCAAGACATGCACCCGGAGGACGCGGCACGCGCCGCCGTGGCCGTGCTCGCGCGGCGTGCGAACGGATCTGGCGGCATCATCCTCGTCGATCGACGCGGACGGCTCGGCCTTGCGCGCACGACCGACACGATGTCGTTCGCGGCAATGTCAAATCAACACGCCGAGCCGATTTGCGGCTCGTGACTTAACTGCTCCCGCGCTCGTACTAGACGGCGCTGCGGCGAGTTCAGGACTTGTCGGGCGTTTCGGCGGACGTGCCGGCCTTGCGGTCGATCGCGTCCTGAAGCCCACAGCGGAGCTTGGTCGAGCGCTTGACGCGACGGGCCTTGAGGGGAGTCGCGAGCCACTCGTGACGCTTACGAACGTTCCAGATTGCGCGGTTAGACATGAGGAGGCCTGCTTTTGCCCCAAATGGTCGGCTTCGTCAAGCCTATCAGTCGGGGACGGCGACGAGCTTGCACTCGAAACGCACCGGAGGGTCGCCCTCCTTCACCTCTACGAGCTTGTCGCAAGGGAAGTAACCGTCGTGCTCGACGCTGATCGCGTGCTTTCCGATCGGCAGCGCGACCCCCCGCGCTTTGACGACGTCGAGCGTACCGACGGGCTCGTCATCCACGGTCACGCGCGCATCCGGCGGATCTCCAGTCATGCGCAACGAGACGGTTGGCATCACGGGCGGTTTCGGCGCGCACGCCAACGCGGCTATGAACACGGCTGAAATGAGGCGAATCATTCCCACTCGATCGTCGCGGGCGGCTTGCTCGAGATGTCGTAGACGACGCGGTTGATGCCGCGCACCTCGTTGATGATTCGGTTGGAGAGTCGCGCGAGCAGCTCGTAGGGCAGGGGCACCCAGTCCGCGGTCATGCCGTCCACCGAGCGCACTGCGCGGATCGCGCAGGTCTCTTCGTACGTTCGCTCGTCGCCCATCACGCCGACAGAGCGCACGGGCAAGAGCACGCAGAAGCTCTGCCAGATCGACTCGTACAAACCTGCAGCGCGGATCTCTTCGGTGACGATCGCGTCTGCGCGTTGGAGCACGCTGAGACGCGCGGGAGTGACCTCACCGAGACAGCGGATCGCCAAGCCGGGCCCGGGGAATGGCTGACGCCAGAGCATGTCGTGCGGCATCCCGAGCGCCTCGCCCATCGCGCGGACCTCGTCTTTGAAGAGCTCGCGCAGTGGCTCGATCAGCTTGAGGTTCATGCGCTCGGGTAATCCGCCGACGTTGTGGTGGCTCTTGATGACCGCGGAGGGCCCCTTGAACGACACGCTCTCGATCACGTCCGGGTAGAGCGTTCCCTGTACCAAAAAGCGTGCATCTTGCACTTTTTTTGCCTCCTCCTCGAAGACCTCGATGAAGACGCGCCCGATGATCTTTCGTTTCTTCTCGGGATCGGTGACGCCCTTGAGCTCGCTCAAGAAGCGCTCGCGCGCGTCGACCGTGACGAGCTCGATTTTGTAGCTTTCACGGAACGTCGCGGCGACCTGCTCGAACTCGCCGAGCCGGAGCACACCGTTGTCGACGAAGATGCACGTGAGGCGGTCACCGAGCGCTTGGTGACAGAGCACCGCAGCGACAGAAGAGTCGACACCGCCCGAGAGCCCGCAGATCGCGCGACCCGTGGGACCGACTCTGTCGCGCACTGCTTGAACGGCGGCCTCCGTGAAGGAGCCGGGCGTCCAGTTCGGCGTGAGACCCGCGACCTCGAAGAGGAACGAGCCGAGCACGTCAGACCCGCGCGGCGTGTGCGCGACCTCCGGGTGAAACTGCACGCCGTAGATGCGCCTCTCGACGTTCGCGGCCGCGCAGAACGGCGTATTCTCCGAGGTGCCGACGGTGGCGAACCCCGGCGGCATCGAGACGATACTGTCGCCGTGACTCATCCAAACCTCGATCGACTCGCCCTCGGTGAAGCGATGGAACATCCCTGCGGTGGAGTCGATGCGGACCTTCGCCGCGCCGAACTCTCGCGCCGCGGCACGCTCCACCTTGCCCCCGAGCAAGTGCGCGATGAGCTGGAGGCCGTAACAGATGCCCAAGATCGGCAGCGGCTTGCCTTGGTGGTCCTTCAGCTCGAAGAGCGCCTTGTCGATGGACGGGGCGCCGTCGCCGTACACGCTCGAGGGACCGCCCGAGAGGATGATCGCGCTCGGGTCGATCTCGCGGATGCGATCCATCGACACCGTGCACGGGTGAATCTCGCAGTAGACGCGCTGCTCGCGCACGCGACGCGCGATGAGCTGTGTGTACTGTGAACCGAAATCGAGGATGAGTACGACCTCGCGCATGGCGCCCGAGTAGCACCCACGAAGGACGGCGAGAAGGCGTACCGCTCAGAAAGCGAAGCCGGCAGTCGCGACGCCGCCGCCTTGTTGGGTGCGGAGATCGAAGCGCGGCGAGAACGCGGCGGCAGGAGTTGCCTCCTTGTTCGACGGAACGGCCGTATAATGGACAATGGCCCAGACGACTCCGCCGACCACGCCGACGATGCCGATACCCGTGAGGACGTCACCGACGACGAGCTTGGTCTTGATGGAGCTCTTCTCGTCGTCGCACGCCGCCTGTGTCGCGCCGCAGCCGTTCGTGAGGTCCGTCGATCGCTGGCCTAGACCGAGCGCGTAAAACACGGCTCCCACGCTCGCGGACACGACGCCTGCACCGATCAGCACGAAAGCTCCGACGGGAGCGCTCTTGTTCTCGTCGGGCTCGGCTGTCGAGCCGACGACTGCGCCGAACGTGATGACCACGGGGCGATCGTGCTCGCCCTCTGCGACGACCACCTTTTGATCGACAGTGGTCTGGCCGGGCGTCTCGAACGAGAACTGGTGAACACCGGGATCGAGCCGAATCGATTTTCCGTCGAGCGTGTCGGCCGCGAGCTTGCCGTCGATCGTCACGGATACGGTCACGAGGTCCACGCCCTTGCCGTCTTTGGCGCGCACGACGACGCTCGGCATGCGCTTGTCGATGTCGGACATGGCCTCGATGCAGTCCTTGCGAACCGCGCCAGGGCACACGTCACGAGAGCACACGAGGAACTGCTCGCGCGCCTTGGTGAGGTGACGATCCTCTCGTTGCTTCTGCGCGCCCTCGCTCGCCGAGATGCAGTCAAGTTTGTCGTCGGCGAACGCCCACGAGCTGGAGCTCAGGATGGCCGCGGCAACAGCGGAAGCGAGGAGTCGATTCATGGCCCTTCGTTCTACGCGAAAACCAGCCGGCTCGTAAAACTCAGAATCGCGCGGTGAGCCCGGCGCCGAACAGCTTCGGCGAAACGATCGGCACCACAGTCACGGATTTGCTCGAGGGAGGGGAAGGACCGAACGACGAAACGACGAGCCCAGTGCCAACCCTGGCAAGCACGAGACCGACGCCGCCAAAGGCGCCCATCAAGAGATATTGGCGGTTGGCTCGGTCCGAATACGTCAATCCGCTCGAGTCCGTGACGTGACACGGCTGCAGCTGCACGGCGCTCACGTCCGAGACGGCACCGCTGGAGTTGACGGTGCACACGGTCTTCCGCACCGGCTTGCGCTTCCTTGCTGTAGTTGCTCGACTCTCCAAGGCCGCCGACGAGTTCCACGATGCCGAAGGCGATCCCCACGACGCCGACGCCGATCCATCGGCGAACGGGGCTGCCTCGTCCGTCGTGACCGCAGGAGTCGCCTTGCTTGGGGTGTCGTCTTCGAACGTCATGACGATCGGACGATCGCGCTCGCCCACGAGCACTGTGTGCGTCACCTTCCGTTTGCCGCGTTCGAACGTGAGTTCGTGAGGCCCGGGGTCAACGAGGACTGGCGAACCGTCCAGGTGATCGACGAGCGGCGTGCCGTCCATTTCTACGAACACGTCGAGGACGTCATTGCCGCTCGAATCCTTCGCGCGAAACACGACGCTCGGCATCGTCTTGTTGAGATCCGAAATCGCCTCGCTGCAGTCCTTCTTGATCGCCGCGGGATACTCCTCCCGTGCGCACTGCAAGAATTGGCTGTGCGCGAGCGTGAGGTGACGTGCCTCGCGCTGTCGCTGTGCGCTCTCGCATCGCTTCGATGCAGCGGCTCTTCTCGTCTGCGAGCGCGGAGGTGGTCACGGCGAGCACACCAAAGAGAGCCAGGACTCGCGCTGCGCTCATTAGTTCAGGCACTCCGGCTTCCACTTTTTGTGGCCGGATTCATCGAGCGTATACGGCGGATCGCAGTTGTTCTTGGCCGGAGTTGGCGTTGACGATGGTGTCGCTGTCGCGTGCGGCTGGCCGATATGCGGACCCCCAGTGTAAGTGGTCGCGACGGGCGCACTCGCTGCGGGCGCTGAAGCCGACGCGATGGGGGCCGCCGATACGCTCGCGACGACCTTCGCGCTCGCGGGGGCCAAGGGTGCAGCCGGCGTCGCGGGGACGGTGGACGCGACCGAAGCGGAAGCCGCCGTGGACGCGGGAACGGCACGCCGCAACGTCAGGATCGCGATGATCGCTAGCACGGCGACGGCGATGACTGCCGTGAGCCCCATCAGGATCACGCTCGCGTTCGGCTTCTTCGAAGAGACGCGTGGGCCGGACACCGAGATGCTCGACATCTGAGAGGACGGCTCTGCCATGCCGCCACTGCTGGCTTCGGGCCGCGGCAACGCGACGGGCGGCGCGGTGGAGCCACCCACGACGGTAGCGCCGAGATCACCGCTCGCGATTTGTTGCGCGCTCGGCACCGACGAGAGGTTGATCGAGGAACTCTCGATCTCCGCGATCTTCGTGGCGCGCGAGTTCAACGCAATGTGCGCCATGTGGTCGACCCACTCGCCGACCTCGTTCGGAGACGCGAGCCCGCTGCATCGCTCGAGCGCGTTCGCGAAGTCTTTGGTCGTCGCCCATCGCAGGGACGGATCGCGCGCCAGTCCGCGCAGGACGACCTGGTCGAACGGCTGCGCTTCGGGTGCGTAGAGGCTCGGCGGCTCGATCGGCGCAGACATGAGCTTGCCGAGGATCGCGCCTTCGTTGTCGCCCGAGAACAGCCTGCGCGTCGTCAGCGCCTCCCACAGCACGATGGCCGCGGC